>CAITDR010000474.1 GCA_903891165.1 uncultured Pseudomonadota bacterium | reverse complement strand
GCGTCGGGTTCTTATGGAGGGCGAATCGGGGGAGGGAGGAGGAGGCAGCGCTCCGGCATCGGCGGAGAAGGGTCCTGACACAGAGCCCGCTGCCGCCTCAGGCGGCACCGGGCTTGCGGTTTTTCTGGCATCGCTGCTTATTCTCCCCCTTTCTTCGACTGCTTTTGCACAGGTTCCCGGAGCAGCGGACGGCCCGGTGGCACCCGATCTCCTGGAGCAGTTGGAGGAACGCCTCTCCAAAAATCCCTGCGAAAAAGACTGTGTCTCCGTACCTTTCAGTCGTCTGACCGCGACCGAGAGCAGTATCCGCATCGAGACGGAGGTCCACGCGGCGGGGCGTGACTCCTGGCCGCTGCCGGGGCCGGCTTCGGGTTGGACACCCCGTCGTATCTTCGTGGATGGTAAACCTGCGGTGGCGCTGAGCCGGCAGAGTGATGGTTTTGTACATCTTCGGCTGGAGCCGGGGGTACATCAGGTGAGCTTGGAAGGGCCTCTTCCGCCTGATCCTGCCTTCACCTTGCAGTTTGGAATGCCGCCCCGTCGTCTGGAAGCGGAAGCAATTGGATGGCGTATCGACGGGGTGCGGCCCGATGGATCGGTGGAGGGGTCGGTGCAGCTCGTCCGGGAGGCCGGTGGTGCGGCCACCTCGCTGGAGCCAAGCCCCTGGGTGGAGGTACATCGCTTCCTGGATCTCGGCTTTCCCTGGAAGGTTCGTACCGAGCTGCGTCGTCTTGGTCCGGTCGATCGTCCCCTGAACCTGCGGCTACCACTGCTGCCGGGAGAGTCGGTGACCGACGACGGTTTTGTGGTCTCCGAAGGCAACATTCAGGTGTCCCTGGGGCGTGATGTCGCTTCTGTTCAGTGGCTCTCCACCCTGGACACGGTGCCGGAGCTTTCCCTAATCGCCCCATCCGGTGTGCCATGGACCGAGATCTGGGAAATCTCTTGCTCCCCCGTATTCTCTTGTACAACAGAAGGTTTTCCACCTTTGGAGCATGTACGCGAAGGCGACTGGTCCCCCCTCTGGCGGCCCTGGCCGGGGGAGAGCTTGAAGCTGTTGGTGAGCCGTCCCGAGGCGGCCGCCGGTCAGACGCTGACCATCGACTCCGCCTCTGCCATCTATAAGGAAGGCCCTCGCTTTCTGGAGGGTGACCTCCGCATCACGGTGCGTAGCAGCCAGGGCGGCAAGCTACCCCTTCGCCTGCCCGCCGAGGCAAAGATCACCGAAGTACGCCTGGATAGCGCCAGTCGGCCCATGCAGGCCAAGGAAGGGCTTTTGGAGCTGCCCCTGCACCCCGGTCGCCAGGAGATCCAGGTGACCTGGCGACAGAGCCAGAGCCCCGCCCTTATTTTTGTCTTTCCGAGCATCGAGCTTGGGTCGCCAGCCGTAAATTTAACCGTAGAGCTGGCCCGGGCCGAGGGCTTTTGGATTCCCCTGGTCGCCCTGCAGCCGCAGGGACCGGTGATGTTGTGGTGGGGGCGCCTCCTTCTTCTCCTTGGGGTGGGTCTTCTGATGACCCGTCTTGCGCCACTGCCTGGAAAATCAGACTGGATCTTCCTGTGTCTGGGGCTGCACACCCTTCCCTGGCTCTGCGCAATTCCGCTGGCCCTCTGGTGGGGAATTCGTCCGGAGCACTTTCCGAAGCAGCTTCAGAAAGTAGCACATTGGTTCTGGCTTTTGCTGATTCCGGGCGTCCTATGCGGGCTGCTCCTGGCGCTGGCCGTCGGCCTGGACCGCAGCCCCGATGTGATTGCGCTGGGGGCCCAGGGCAGTCGGCTGGTCTGGTCCCTGGATCGGAGCGAGGGAAAACTACCTTCTCCCTGGGCTCTTCAGCTTCCGGTCTGGACCTGGCGGCTGATGTCCCTTGCCTGGGGGCTCTGGCTCCTGGCGCGGCTGGGCGCCTGGGTGGCAGCAGCGCGTGTGCGGATGACCCTTCCGGGGGCCGCAAAAACCGGTTAGCCGCCCGCCATGCTTGATCCCAACCTGCTTGCGAGCTCCCCGGACCTGGTTCGAGAAAGCCTGCGCCGTCGTCATGCCCCGCCCGACACCTTTGCCGCTGCCGAGCGCCTCGTCGAATTGATCGCCTTGCGGCGGTCTTTTTCCACCGAGGTGGACCGCTGCCGTGCGGTGCGCAACGAGCTGTCGCCCAAGATTGGTGCGGCGATGAAAGCCGGGAAAAAGGAAGAAGCCGAGTTGATGAAGGCCGAGGTGAAGGTCGCCTCCGACCGGAACGCCGAGCTGGAGAAGGAGCTGCGGCGACTGGAGGAGGAAGAATCCGCTCTGATTCTGGGTCTTCCCAATATTGTAGCCCAGGATACACCCGACGGGCGCTCCGACAAGGACAACCCGGTGATCCGGCAAGTGGGCGAAGTTCCTACATTTTCCTTCACACCCCGGTCGCACGACGAGGTGGCCATCGCACTGGGCATGTACGACCCGGATCGGGCCTCCAAGCTCTCCGGCTCGCGCTTTGTCGTGACTTCGGGTGGGTTGGCACGGATGGAACGTGCGTTGATCCAGTTTTTCCTGGATCTGCATGTGGACGAGCACGGCTATCGGGAGTGGATCGTGCCCTACATGGTCACGCGTACCACGCTGACCGGCACCGGGCAGCTTCCCAAGTTTGAAGAGGATCTTTTCAAGCTCGCCGGGCCTTTGGCCAACGAAGATGCCTACCTGATCCCCACCGCAGAGGTGCCGGTCACCAACCTGCACCGCGACGAGATCCTGGACGAAAGCCAGCTTCCTCTCAAATACTGCGCCTTCACCCCTTGCTTCCGGTCGGAGGCGGGGAGCTGGGGACGGGACACCCGGGGCATGATCCGGCTCCACCAGTTTCATAAAGTGGAGCTGGTGATTTTGTGTAAACCAGAAGAGAGTATGGCGCAGTTGGAGCAGCTCACGGCGCACGCGGAGACCTGCCTGCAGAGACTCGAGCTGCCCTACCAGACGGTGGCAAGGTGTGCGGCGGATGTGGGGAATGGGGGCGCCAAAGGCTACGATCTGGAGGTGTGGCTGCCCGCGCAGAACACCTACCGGGAGATCAGCTCGTGCTCGAACTTCACGGATTTCCAGGCAAGGCGTCTGAAGACCCGGTACAAGAAGACGGCTGAGAAGAAGAATGTGCTGGTACACACGCTGAACGGTTCTGGACTGGCGCTGGGCCGAACCATCGCGGCGATCCTGGAAAATAACCAGCAGGCCGACGGAAGTGTAAAGGTACCGGAAGCACTCCGCCCCTACATGCGGGGGCTTGACTTCCTGCGGCCTGGGAGCTAGCTGGTTGGGGATGGTTTTGGAGGTGTGGCCGAGCGGTTGAAGGCAGCAGTCTTGAAAACTGCAGTTGCTGGAAGGTAACCGTGGGTTCGAATCCCACCGCCTCCGTTTTCTTTGATGATATTCCGCCTTACAAGTGGCCCCCTCCCCGGGGCGCCAGCCAGCAGCAGCGGTAAGCAGCCGGTTGAGCTTCATGCCCTGGCCCTTGAGGTGGCAGGGGCCTGTAATTCCGGGTAGGCTCCAGAGGAGGAGGTTCCGATGATCACCACCAACCCCCACATCATGTGCGGGAAGCCCTGCGTCGCGGGTACACGGATCACCGTGGAAATGATCCTGGAATACCTGGAAGCGGGTAGCCCCTTTGCCGAGATCCTGGACGGATACCCCCAGTTGCAAGAGCAGGACATCCGCGACGCCATCGCATACGCGCGCACACACTTGCGCGAAGAAGAGGCGTTTGCTGCAAAATGATCTTCGCTGACGAATGTGTACACCGCCTCATTTTGGAGCTTCTTTCCCAGTCTGGCTACACCTTCCAACGCCCTCCGCCGGGCACCCGAGACGAGATCGTTTTGCAGCTCTCTGTCCAGGCCGGTGTGGTGCTGCTGACGGGTGACAAGGACTTCGGGGATCTCACCGTCCGCGATGGCCATCCGGCTATCGGAGTGGTTCTCTACCGTCTTCCTGGCGTTCGTCCTACAGATCAGGCCATCCGTATCCTGGAGGTGCTCACCACGCACAAGGATCTACTTCACGGCAACCTGGTCGTGATCGACCGTAACCGCGTCCGCATTCGGCCTTTGAACGGCAGATAGCTTCATGCCGGCGCCTGCGCGGCTTGGTCGATGGCGGCTAAACAGGTGGGCTGGGACAATGAGCCTGCCCAGTGGATCCCCCACCCGGACGGCCCGCCCTATCGAGATGATCCGAAAGGTGTCGAGAAGAGCCCCCATTCACGAGCGCAGCCTTATGCGGCAGCTTGTGCCGCTTTCCATACTTTGTACGCCGCCTTCATGCAGGTCCCGCATGGACGGTAGCCACACTGTACGGCCGTCTCCTGGTTGAAGAAGACGCGGAACTTCTGGTAGGTGGTTCCGCCCTTCAAAGCCCGGATTGCGGAGGAACAGTCGAGTCGGCCATAGATTTTAGCCTGTCCGTTGCCGCCGAGTGTGCCGGGGGTGACGGAGGTGTAGGTGCCAGAGGGGCCGAGGAGCGTGTAGGTCTTCATCGGGCGCTATTGTAGCATGTGGGCGGGCATCACGAGCCGAGCTCTGGGAAAAGGACCGAAGGGAGCTTTGAGCCCGAGGAGATGGCTATCGGCCACTGCAGCAAAGATGGGAAAAGGGCGGTCTTGGGGGATGGCCCGGAAGGCAGGGAGGGGGGGATAAGGCAGAATTTCGTCCAAACCCACAAAGGCGCGTGCGGCCCGAGCGCCGCAGGCGCCCTGCGGGAGCTTGTCGCCGGGGCCACATCCCCGCGACGGGAGGAGTTTTTCAAGAGTATGGACGTCTGGAGTGATCGAAAACATCCACCTGCAGCCCCTTCCAAAAAAGGCTATTATCGGCCCACTCCCGGATCTCCCATGACCGAGCTGCTCCCTCTCCCTGAACCCGACCCTCAAGAAACCCTGGCGCGGCTGGACAGCCTCGCCCGGAACCACCTGCTCTTTTTCCGGCTGGAGGTGGGAAGGCTGATGTTGGAGCTGTACTTCGGCAGCGACCCGGAGCGCTACCACAGCCAGGACCCACGGAAGCCCAGCTCCTTTGCAACTTTTCTGGCGCAGTGTAAGGCCGAGCTTCAGGATCTTGGCCTGGGAGAGACGGTGTTGAGGCGCTGTATCCTCACCCACCTTGCCGTCCAGTCGCTGCCCCCGGAGGCGGTGGCGCGCCTGCCCTTCACCCACGTTGTGGAGCTGTCCCGGGTGGAGGACAGCGCCACCCGCAGCCTGCTGGCCCTGGCCACCCTGAACAACCAGTGGACCAGCCGCCAGCTCCACGACGCCATCCAGGCCGTGCGGGCCGGGCGCTGGATCGACGGAGATCCCGCCCCCGGGCTACAACCGCTGCCCCCACCGGAGCCCGAAAAGAGCCTGCCTGCGGGCCGGGTGCTCAACCGTATTGCCCGCTCCGCCGAGGAGCTGGAGTCCTTGACCGGCCAGTGGCGGCAGCTCCAGGGGAAAAAAAGAGCGGTGCCCAGAAAAGCAAAGCCAAAGAGGCGATCCTGCGCCTGAAGGCACAGTTGGCGCTGCTGGAACAGTCGCTGGACGAGCGGGAGTAGCGGCGAAATCCACTTTGGCGGCGCGGCCAAAGTTGATTTTGCCGGCCAGAATCATCGGGGCGCTGGGGAGGGTGCCTTCACGTAACATCGATGATGTGGAATCGAATGAATGAACATGCATTCAGAAGAAAGGATGGGAATAAGAGGAGTATCGTCCAAACCACGCAAGGCGCGTGCGGCCCGAGCGCCGCAAGCGCCCTGGTGTCTCCGTGTTACGACGGGGGGATTTTTAGTTGGCCAGCTTGACAACCCGCTGCGCCGGCCACTGAATTACCTGCCTCACTTTTTGACCGCCGATGATCGCAAACACTTCGTGTTCTCCGATGGTGCCGGTCACCGCAATTCGTGGCCCCATACCGACCATCTGGCCGTCCACAAACACCGGGACACCGGGGGGGGCATCCACCACCAGGCAACCACAGAGCGGTTCCAGGTGGGTCAGCCCCAGCATGGCCACGTCCATCCGGATGCCAAAGTTGAGGTTCTGCGCACCTTCCAGGCTCGCAGTCGCGACGCCCACCACCCGTCCCTGTCGGTCAAGGATGGGCCCACCCGAGTTCCCCGGATTCAACGGTATTTGTGTTTGAAATATCGTCGTTCCTTCCTGTGTGGTATCCAGATTCGAGATGGTGCCAGTGGTGAAGGTCCACCCCCCGCCCTCCCCGTGACCCACGGCGGCAACCCACTGTCCCACGGCAAGGTCCGATGCGGGTGCCGGCTGTAGCGTGGGCAGACCGCTGACCCCCTCCAACTGAACCACCGCCAGGTCCAGACCCACGCCCCGTTCCACCACATGACCTTTCAGGCGTTGTCCCGAGAAAGTCACTACGTCCAAACTATTTGACTTGCCGACGACATGCGCGTTCGTCAGAACGAGACCCTCCGCCGTGAGCAGGATGCCTGAGCCGATACTGTTGGGTGTCACCAGAAACACCACGCCGGGGGCAGCGTCCGCATAGAGGCGACGTTGGGCAGCGTCGATCTCCGCCAGCACATCAACGCCCGCAGCGAGCGCCCCTTGCAGCAGAAGGTAGATCAGAAGG
>CAITDR010000473.1 GCA_903891165.1 uncultured Pseudomonadota bacterium | reverse complement strand
CTCGACAAGGCCCGGTTCGGCTGCGAGCCGACGGAGATCTCGCCGATCCACCATGTGAAGAAAGGCACGCCGCCCAGCACGACGGAGGCAAAAGCCTCGTTGATCTCCACCGCGTCGATGTCGCCGATGCCGAGACCGGTACGCGCCAGCAGTTTTTGTGTGGCGGGAATGGGGCCGGTCAACATGATGGTCGGGTCCACCCCCGCCGTCGCCATGGCGACCACCTTCGCCCGGGGCCGCAGCCCGTAGCGACGCACGGCTGCTTCCGAAGCCAGCAATACTGCCGATGCTCCATCCGAAATCTGGGAAGAGGAAGCGGCCGTAATCACACCATCCGTCTGGAAGGCGGGCTTCAATTTGCCCAGGCGCTCCAGGCTGCTGTCCCGACGAATCCCTTCGTCCCGGCTGATCGGTCCTGCCGCTGTTTGTACCGGCGTAATCTCCGCATCAAACCAGCCTTGATCTTGCGCGAAGGCCGCACGACGGTGGCTCTCCAGCGCGAAGCTGTCCAGCTCGGCCCGCCCCAGGCCAAAGCGCTTGGCCACCAGCTCGGCGGAAATCCCCTGCGGAACGATGTTAAAGCGCCAGGAAAGTTCGGGACCGGGCAGGGCGGGCTCCCCATTCAGGCTCATATCCGAGCCCATCGGCACCCGCGTCATACTCTCGACGCCGCCCGCGATCACCAGATCCTGAAAGCCGGAGGCCACCCCCATGGCGGCAAAATTCAGCGCCTGCTGCGAAGACCCGCACATCCGGTTCACCGAAGTGCCGGTGACATCTACAGGAAAACCCGCAACCAACGGTGCAATTCTTGCGATGTTCAAGCCCTGCTCGCCCACCTGGGTCACACAGCCCAGCACCACATCTTCGATGAGCGCCGGATCCACGCCGGTGCGGCTGATCAGCGCGTTCAGGGTGGCCGCCGCGAGCTGATCTGGGCGGACTCCGGAAAGAGCCCCCTTGTAGCGGCCGATCGGTGTACGGACAGCATCAATGATGTAGGCGACAGACATGGTCCCTTCCCAGGGCCGCCCCTTAACCGGTCCTAGGCCGGAGGGGGGCGACAAGAGGCCAGCGGTGTGTTAGGCTCCACCACCTTTTGAGGATCTCATGGGGCGTACCCTCGTCTGGATTTTTGGCGGACTCTGCTGCGCGATTGGCATCATCGGGCTTTTCTCCAGCTTTGGACCTGACTACACGGTTGGAACCTGCATGGCACCCTCCTGTGCGGGCATCAACACGGCGCTGGACAAGGCGGGTTGGGACGCGATCGGAGACTTCAACCTGAAGAGCTCCGCCTCGATCTCGCTGCCTCTGATCCTGCTTGGCCTGATCACGCTGGCCGGGCTCAATGCGTCCGCCTGGAAGAGCACCGGCGGGTACTGAACCTTGACCTTTTCCACTTCCAGTCGGCGGGCGCTCGGCGGACGGCAAGCTCTGCTGGCAGAAGTGGAGCGTCTGGGCCGGGATGTCCTTGGAGGGGCGGACCCCTTCGAGGAGGCGTTGCATGCGCTGGCGGATGGGGACGGGCTGCCGCCTGGCCTCACGCCGGAGATGCTTTTTGCTGGAGGAATCCCCCGGATTCGGCCGCTGTTGGTCACACTCGCGGCGCGGGTGGGCACGGTGGAGGGGCGCCTGGACCCGGAAGCGGCCTTTGAGGCGGCCTGTGTGGCGGAGCTGTTGCATGCCGGTATCCGCCTGCACGACGCTGCGTTGGGGCGGCCCCACGGACGTCGGCGTCGTGCAGCACGTAAAGTGCTTAAGGCCACGTGGTGGCTGGGGGGCAATCACCTGAGCCTGCGTGCCCTGGAGATCGCCCGGCGCCTGCCCGCCCCGGAGATCCTGGGGGATCTGCTGGAGACCATGCGGGAGGTGGCGGAGGGCCATGCGCTCGGTGAGGAGCTGCGGCGCCGGGAGCCCACCGCGGCAGATGCGATTCAACACGCAGAAGGCCGCGCCGGAGCCGTGTTTTCCTTCGCCTGCCGTGCGGGCGGAAGGCTGGGCGGGGTGGAGCGGCATTCGGTTGCGGGCCTGTCCCGCTATGGGCGCCATGTGGGTGTGGCATGGCAGCTTTCCGAAGATCTTGCCAGCTTTGAACGCCCGGAAGAGCGTCGAGAGCTGCTGGCGGATGCCGCGTGGACTCGGCCGCTCTATCCGGTGGCCTGGGCCAACCAGGAGGATCCCGAGGTGGGGCGCCTGTGGGGCAGGGTGCGGGAGCAGGGGGATGGCGAGGTGGTAGACCTGCTGGCGGAGCGTGTGCGTGCCTCCGGCGGGTTGGTTGCCGGAAGAAGTGCGTTGATCCAGCAGACCTGGGCGGCACGGCAGGCCTTGGTGGACCTGCCAGAGACGCCCGCGCGGCAGGCGATGGAGAAGCTGGCAGGCAGCCTGGCGCGGGCAGCCGCCTAGGCGAAGGAAAAATCACATGCGAAGGGTGTTCATCAAGACCTACGGCTGTCAGATGAACGAGTATGACAGCGGCAAAATGCGGGCACTTCTGGGGCGGGACTACCAGCCCACCGAGGAGCCGGCGGATGCCGATCTCATCATCGTCAATACCTGCGCGATCCGCGAAAAGCCCGAGCAGAAGCTGGCTTCTTTTCTGGGAACCGTCACGCCCATCAAAAAGCACCGTCCGCTGACGGTGGCGGTGGCGGGCTGTGTCGCCCAGCTGCAGGGTGCCGCCCTTTTGAAGCGACACCCGGGGATCGACCTTGTTTTTGGCCCGGACTCGGTGGGTCGGGTGAACGAGCTGGTAGAGGCGTCGCGCCAGCGCCGGATCGTCGATACCGAGTTTTTGGAGGACAACAGCGCCTACCCCTTCCCCAGCGACCTGGACCCGGATGCCGCGGGTAAGATCGGCGCTTTTGTTACCATTCAAAAAGGATGTGACAACAAGTGTACCTTCTGTGTGGTGCCTGCCACCCGGGGGGTAGAGGTCAGTCGTCCCGCCGAGCAGATCCTGGAGGAGGTGCGTGCCCTGGTAGACAAAGGGGTGCGCGAGGTGACGCTTCTCGGGCAGAACGTCAACTCCTACGGTCTAAAAAACGAGGGCGGGCTCAGCTTTGCCGAGCTGCTCCGCCGTGTCCACGACCTGCCTGGAGTGGAGATCCTCCGCTATATGACCTCCCACCCCCGCGACATGGGCGACGATGTGGTGGAATGTTACCGCGATCTTCCCAAACTCGCCTCTCACCTCCACCTTCCCGTGCAGAGTGGCTCCGATCGGGTGCTTCGTAGAATGAAGCGCTTCTACGGCCGCGACCGCTACTTGGAGGTGGTGGAAAAGCTGCGCGTCGCCCGCCCCGATCTGGTGCTGACCACCGACATCATCACCGGCTTCCCCGGTGAGACCGACGAGGACTTTGATCAGACCATGCAGTTGTTGGAAGAAGTGCGCTTTCAGGGCGCCTTCTCCTTCAAATTCTCCCCGCGCCCGGGCACCTCTGCG
>CAITDR010000472.1 GCA_903891165.1 uncultured Pseudomonadota bacterium | reverse complement strand
GATACAACGCTCAGCAACGTAGGTTTTTCCAGAACCTGTCGGCAGAACCACTACACCCTGCCAGCGAGCTGCCTTCCAGCCGGCGATGGCGGCTTCCTGGTAGTCACGCGCCGTACGCGGGGTCAGGTGCCGACGCTCCAGGCGCTTGTAGGCTTTGGCGCGATCCTCTAACTCTTGGCCTTGAAAATGAAGGATCGTTTGTGCATAGCAGTTGGCAAGCGCACGGCCACGGCCGACCCGAGAATCCCAGGTAAACCACGGGGGAAGCTGATCGGCGGCGAGACCCTCTAACAGGAGGGTGCCCCCTTCCCAGGAAAGCACGGGCATCGGCTGGCACTCTAACCTGTTCAGGATACCAGTCCACATGCCCTGTCCCGACTTCGCGACCTGGCTGGCGGCCCAGCCCCGGCCCGCCCATCCCGAGAGCGCCTACCACTATGCGGCCGAAGGTTTTTCGCAGATCGCACCGTTGTTGCGTGATTATCCGGGGGTGATTCGGGTGGAGTGTTTTGGGGAGAGTGGCCAGGGCCAGCCGCTCTGGGCCTTCCACATCCACAATCCGGGCCTGCCTTCCGAAGGATCGATGCTGGTTTTTGCGAGTATCCACGCGATGGAGTGGGTGCCGGCCGAGATCGCCTTTGCCTGGATCCAGGCGGTGGTGCCGCTGGCACCCGCCATCGATCTGACGGTGGTGCCGGTGCTGAACCCGGACGGACGGCAGCGGGTGGAGCGGGACCTTTTGGAAGGGAAAAACCGCTATCATCGTGGCAATGCCGCGCGTGTGGACTTGAACCGGGATTTTTCTGTATTCAGAGATACAGATTCAATCTGGCCGAGCCTGATCCCCGCTTATTATCGGAAGACCCCTGGCGCTCTCTCCCAGCCGGAAACCCAGGCTCTGGATCGGCTTGCACAGCGGCCTTACGACGTGGCCCTGAGTCTGCACAGTTTTGGCGGCTTCTTCTACTACCCCTGGACCGGCCGCTGGCAGCGTGCCGAGGACTGGCAGGAATTTCAGCGTCTTGGGCGGGTGATGCAGGCATCTATGGGCGCCCATGCCTATCGGCCGCGCCAGCTTTCCCGCTGGGCCTTCTTTTTTCGCGCCCAGGGCAGCGAAATCGATCATCTCTATGGAAAGTACGGAACCATCGCTTTTCTCGTAGAAACGACGCGGAGTGGCATCGAGCGTTTGGAGGACTTCCGTACCTATTTTCGTTGGTACAATCCCAGGGATCCGGCACGGCACATTCGCGAGGGCATCCGCTACCTGCGCGCGATGTCCCTGGAGCTGGTGGCGGGAAGGGCGAAGCGGCTCCCTCCCCCGCTGCCGCCGGAGACGTCTCCGTAAGACTCTATACAAGGAAAGACATGCTGCCCCCCTTGTCCTTTTCCTGGATGTGATAACCCTACGGCCGTTTGGGATGAACCGATGATCGTGGTCGAAGGATTGACCCATTACTATGGGGACCGCAAAGCGGTAGAGGGGCTGAGCTTCAAGATCAGCCGCAACGAGATTGTGGGCTTTCTCGGCCTCAATGGCGCGGGGAAGAGCACGACGCTGAAGGTACTGGCCGGGCTCCTGATCCCGTCCTCGGGGACGGTGTCCATCGAGGGGGTGGATCTGGTGAGTGCGGGCGACAGCTTCCGCTCTCGTATCGGCTATCTGCCGGAAGATCCTCCGCTCTACAAGGAGATGACCGTCAGCGAGTTCGTGCGCTTCTGCGGGCAGCTCAAGGGGATGGCCACTGCCGCGGTCAATGCCCGGCTGCCGCAGGTGTTGGAGATCTGCCAGCTCACCCACATGAAAGATCGGGTGATCAACGAGCTTTCTCACGGTTACCGCAAGCGGGTGGGCATCGCCCAGGCGATTATCCACAAGCCTGCGCTCGTGATCCTGGATGAGCCGATCTCCGGCCTGGATCCTCGGCAGATTGTGGAGATGCGCCAGGTGATCCGCAACCTGGGCAAGGACACCACGGTGCTGATCTCCAGCCACATCCTGGGGGAAATCTCCGAGACCTGCGACCGGCTGTTGGTGCTGCACGGCGGCACCATCGCGGCGGAGGGCAAGGAGGAGGAGCTGGTCCACCGCAGCCAGGCCCGGGGCACCCGCATCACCCTGACCCTGCGTGGAAACGCTGCTGCACTCACGACGGCGCTGGCCAAGGTGCCCGCAGTCATGAAGCACGATGTGCACGAGGAAGCCCCTGGTATCCTGCGTGTGCATGTATCCCTGCAAGGCGACGACCGCGAAGCCCTGGTGGCGGCGCTGGTGGCGGGTGGGCTGGGCATCCGACGTATGGTCGAAGACGAAACCGAGCTTGAACAAGTCTTTCTGGGGCTTACCACCCCGACGGCGAGCGCATGAGAGGCATCTTCCTGGTCGCACGCCGCGATTTCGCGGCCTATGTCAACACCTACTGGGGCTGGGGTATCCTGGCGCTGGCCCTGGTCATCGACGGCATCCTCTTCAATGTGCAGGGGCTGGGGCGCTCCCCCAAGTTCTCGGCCGAGGTGCTGCAACAATTCTTCTACCTCACTGGCGGTCTCACGCTGATCGTGTCCGTTCCGGTCACGATGCGCCTCTTCGCGGAGGAGCGGCAGACCGGCACCATGGTGCTGCTGGAAACCTCGCCGCTCTCCGATCGGCAGCTGGTGCTGGGCAAGTACCTTTCGGGGATGGCCTTCGTCACCGCCTTTGCGGTGTTCACCTCCTATCTGCCGGCCTTCATCTTTGTGAATGGCAAGGTGGGCACCGCTGAAATCGCGGTGGGCTACCTGGGCATCCTCCTGATGGGATCGGCGGGTGTGGCGATTGGAACCTGGGCTTCTGCGGTGTCTCGCAACCAGATCTTCGCTGCGGTCCTGGGCGCCGTGGGCATCACCTTCTTTGTCGTCTGCTGGATGTTGGCTGGGAAGGTAGACGCTCCTTTCAAGGCCGTGATCAGCTATCTCTCCTTCTTTGAACAGCAGTTCCAGCCCTTTCAGCAGGGACGCCTGAACACCGAAGGGGTGGTCTTCTTCCTCTCGGTCACCTTCGGCTTCCTGCTGATGGCGACCCAGTCGCTTTGCGCGCGGAGGTGGCGATGAGCCTCGCTTCTATACTCTACCTAGTAGGGTCCTTCTTTTTCTTCTCGGCCGAGCGGTTTTTCTCTACCGACGACGTGCTGCGCTATGCCCTCTGGGCCATGTCCGGCCTCCTGGTGGCGATGGCACTGGGCTGGGTGGGGGTGCGGCTGCCCGCCCACAAGCGTACGGCGACGACGGCCTTGGCCTTTTATGGGCTTTCTCTGTCCTCTCTGCTCCCCTACGCCATGGTGGTCCTGGAGCTGTTTGGCACCGACAAGGGCGGGCAGCAGCTGGAGACGGCGGCGACGGCGCTGATTCCCCTGTTGTGGGCCATCGGCGCATTGCCGGCGATGAACCTGTCTCGTACCATGCACGCCAACCCCAAGAGTGTACATCCCCTGCGCCTTCAGGCCGCATGGGAGGGTGGCATGGCGGTGGCGCTGGGGCTGGGCATGCTCTTCCCGCTCAACTACCTTGCGCATGAGCACAACGAGAAGTGGGACTTCGGCTTCTTCCGCACCACCGACGCGGGCGAAGGCACCCGTCTGGTGGTGGAGAACCTCTCCGAGCCCCTGGTTGCCACCCTCTTCTTCCCGGCGAACTCCGAGGTTTTGCGCGAAGTGGAAGGCTACTTCGACCAGATCGCCGGGCCGAACCTGTCGGTGGAGGTGGTGGATCAGGCCATGGACCCCGCCCTCGCCAAGAAGTACAACGTTCGCGAGAACGGGACCATCGTCCTGGCGCGCGGCGAGCGTCGCGAGACCATCAAGCTCGGTGACGACTTTAACAAGGCGCAGAAGGATCTTCGCAAGCTGGACGGCAAGGTCCACACCGCTCTTCTGAAGCTGGGCAGCGACAAAAAGACCGCCTACTTCACCGTTGGCCACGACGAGATGTTCTGGAAGAACGCTCCGAAGGACGACGAGAAGATCGATCTGGCCAAGGGCTTCTTGGAAGGCCTGAACTTCAAGGTCAAAGAGCTGGGGATGGGCGACGGTCTGGGCCAGGAGATCCCCGACGACGCGGCCGTGCTCTTTGTGGTGGGTGCGAAAAAGCCCTTCCTTCCTTCCGAAATCCGGGCCGTTGAGAACTTCCGCAACCGGGGGGGCTCGGTCTACCTGATGTTGGAGCCGGGGGCCGAGCAGGTGGACCAGCCGCTGTTGGACCTCTTCGGGGTGGACTATGTGAACGCCCCGATGGTGACCGACAAGGCCAAGGGCTATGCCTACGTCACCGGTGGGCTCTCGGACCGCGCCTATGTGGCCACCAACAAGTTCTCCTCCCACGAATCGATCTCCATGCTGAGCAAACGCAGCACGGACCTGACGATGGTGGTGCCCTCTGCGGGTGCCATCTCCGAGAAGAAGGACGGCCCCGGCAAGTACACCGTGGTGGTTAAGGGCATGCCCGACTGGTTCTCCGACCTGAACGGCAACTACAACTTCGACAAGGACACCGAGAAGCGCGGCCAGGTCGATGTGGCTGCGGTGGTGACCGGTCCGGCCGAAGGTGGCAAGGAGTGGCGGGCGGTGGTCATCAGTGATGCCACCTGGCTCTCCAACGTGGTCGTGATGCAGGTGGTCGGAAACCAGGCTTTCTACTCGGAAACGGTGGGCTGGCTCGCTCAGGATCCCAGCATCGGTGGCGAGCAGGAGTCGGAAGAGGACATCAAAATTCAGCATACCAAAGAGGGCCAGGAGTACTGGTTCCTCGGGGCTTCCGTGGGAGTCCCCGGCCTGGTGATGCTGCTTGGAACCCTGAACGTGATGCGTCGTCGGAGCCGCTGATGAACAAATCCATCCTGGTCTATGCCACCATTCTGGTGCTTTCTATGGGCGCTTCCTGGGTACAGTACACCTCTGAAGAGGCTGCTGTTCCCAAAGAAGGCATCGTCCTGGCCGATGTGAAGAAGGACGACCTTCAGCAGCTCAGCTACGGTAGTCCGGATTTGAAGGTGCTTATGGAAATCCGGAAGGACGACCTGGGCAGCTACTCCTGGGTCACCCTGACCGAGACCAAGAAGAAGAAAGGTCCGGACGGTGTGGAGACTTCCGAGGAGATTGTTACCCGCTTTAAAGGCGGCGAAGATGCGACCAAGTTGATCGAAAAATGGGCGCCGATCATGGCCATGCGGGAGCTGGGCCGGGCGGAGGACAAGATCGAGTCCTTCGGTCTGAAGAGCCCTACCAGCAGCGTGGTGGTTACGACGGCTGGAAAGACATGGACCCTGGATTTGGGTGGAGATACCTACGGTCTGAAGGATCGCTACGTCCGCGATCAGGGCACCGGCATGGTCTTTGTGGTGGACGATCAGTCCATCAAACCCTTTACCTCCAAGACCAAGCTGCGGGAGACCGCGGTCTTCTCTGCCAAGAAGACCGAGATCGAGTCGGTCAAGGTGGGCCGTGGTGCCGCGACCATCACCTGGGAGCAGAAGAACATCGTGGACACCGCGGCGGCCTTCTGGGCGCGCCAGGGTGGCACCGGCGACAAGGACGAGACCTTTTCCAACTGGCTGGACAAACTTCTGAAGCTGCGGAGCCAGGAATACGTCCAGGCCGAGGAGCCCGCTGATCTGGTGCCGGTGATGGATCTGAGCATCAAGCCGGTGGATCACCCCGTCGAAAGCCTGCAATTGCTGCGCAGTGGCGAAGACTGGTACGCCCGGGGTAGCTGGGTGCGTGGCCTGGTCAAGCTCAACAAGACCAGCGCCGCCGACGTGGAGAGCGAAGTGGACGACGTGATCGAGGGCAAAGCGCCTGCCGCTCCCCCGGCACCGGCCACCCCCGAAGCGCCCGTGGCTCCTGGCGAAGCGCCTTCCGCTCCTCCCCCTGCCGGCCTCACCCCGCCGATGCCCGGCTCCCCGCCGCGCCTGCCGGGGCTGCCCAAGCCTCCCGGCCACTGATTTTCGGGCGCACCGGAAGCCCCGCGCTATAGAGCGGGTTGCAGGAGGATGACCATGCTCGCACTTGCGCTCTCTCTGCCCCTCTGGGCTGCCGATCCCAACCTCCCCCACGAACACCAGGGGGTGCTGGCGGCCTACAAGGGTGTGCCACCTTCTGTATCCCTGACTACGGAAGACCTGGCTACCCTGGGTACCGGCGCCTCGGTGCAGAAGCAGGTGCAGATGGGCAATGGCGGTCGGGCCGTTGCGGTGATGGACATCAACGCCACGGTGGACCGCGTGTGGTCGCGGATCCTCGCCTTTGATCAGTATCCCAAGTGGGTGGACAACGTTACGAGCTGCTCAGTCTACAAGAATGACAGCTCGGGGATATTTGCTGATTTTGTCCTGGGTTTTGCGGGGGCGTCCGTCCAGTATTACGTCAAGCATACGCTCAACCGCTCTGCGGGCTGGATGACCTGGACCCTGGACTACAGTCGCAACAGCGATCTGAACGATTCTGTGGGTTATTGGCGGGTAACCCCGATCAGCACCGAGCCTCCCAAGACGCGCCTGGAGTACTCGGTGGAGATCCAGATGAAGGGCTGGGTACCCGGCTTTATCGTGAGTATGGTGCAGAAGCAGGGCGTGACCAATGCCACCGCCTGGGTGAAGAAGCAGTCGGAGAGCTGAGGGCTGTACATTTGCTCTGGCTTGCCTGCATCTTCTGGCTGGGATAGAGTAAAAAAGTTCAGGAGGCGGGGATGGTGCGGCTGCAGGTGGCGGTGCCACTGCCGGTACACGGCAGCTACAGCTACCAATTCGAGCGCAGCCTGGAGCCGGGTATCCCCGTGGTGGTGCCTTTTGGGTCGCGCAGCATCAACGGCTGGGTGGTGGGGGTGGAGCCCCCGCAGGAGCCGGTGGCCGGGAGCCTTTTTCCGGAACAGCAGATTGAGCTGAAGGCGATCGAGCGGGTCTTGGGGGAGGAGCCCGATTTTGAACCGGAGCAGCTTCGATTTTTTCGATGGATTTCGGAATACTATCTGTCTCCTCTAGGGGAAGTCATCGCCACGGCGGTGCCGGCGTCGTCTTCGGCGCGCACACGGCATGTGTATGTGCCTACCGACGCGGGGATCGACGCGCTGGCCTTGGAGCAGGCCGAAGGGCCCCTGGGCACGGTGCTGCGCGAGGTGGTGGCGCACCCACGTTGCACCCGCTCGGCGGTGCAGCGTCGCCTGGTGATGGAGGTGGAGGATGTGCCGGGGGTGATCCAAGGTCTGGTGCAGAAAGGCTGGATCACCGGGGAAGACTTTGTGGTGGAGGCGGTCAAGGATCAAGAAGCCTGGGTGCGGCTGGTGGGTGATCCGGCGCTGGCCGGGTTGACGGCCCGGGCGGTGAAGGCACACGCGGTGCTCGCGGCACTCGCCGATGGCCCAAAAAAGGCGGCAGAGCTGGATAGTGAGGCGGTGCGGCGCCTCGAAAAGTCCGGGGTGGTGGCCCGCGAGCTACGCGCCAAGGACTTTTTGTGGGAAGAGGCGGGCACGCCTCCCCCTCCCCCTCCCCCGCCGCTCAACGCCGAGCAGGTTTTTGCGGTGGAGGCGGTGCGGGATCCCGGCGCCTACCTGCTCCACGGGGTCACCGGTGCGGGAAAAACCGAGGTTTATTTGGAGCTGGCCAGAAGGGCTCAGCTGAAAGAGGGCCAAGTACTGGTGCTGGTGCCGGAGATCGCTCTGACTCCCCAGCTTACCCGGCGTTTTACCGCCCGTTTTGGCCGAGGAGTGGCGGTGCTGCACTCCGGTCTCACCGGTGCCGAACGCCGCCAGCAGTGGCGACGGATCCGCTCCGGCGAGGCCACCGTCGCGGTGGGCGCACGTTCTGCGATCTTCGCCCCTTTTCACCACCTGGGCCTGATTGTGGTGGACGAGGAGCACGACGACTCCTTTAAGCAGGAGGACGGGGTCCGCTACAATGCCCGTGATCTGGCGGTGGTGCGCGGCAAAATGGCGGGTTGTCCGGTGGTGTTAGGATCGGCTACTCCCTCCCTGGAAACCTGGGAAAATGCCAAGGCCGGGCGCTATACGCTGCTGAGCCTGCGCAACCGCGCCACCGCCCGGGCGGTTCCGAACATCCAGGTGGTGGATCTCCGCAAAGAACCCAAACTTCCCGATGGCACGGTGCCGCTGATTTCGGCACCGGTGAAGGCTGCCATCGACGATGCCCTTGCGGCGGGCGGCAAGGCGATCCTTCTCTATAATCGGCGCGGATATGCCACTTTTGTCGAGTGCCCTGGCTGTGGCCAGGCCTACGACTGCCCCTCCTGCGGCATCGCCATGGTGCTGCACCAGGGCAGCCCCGAGCGTCGGGAGGAGGGAGCCGAGCGGAAGCTGCGAAAAGGCCGGTTGGATTGTCACTACTGCGGCTTCCATCGTCCTTTCCAGCCCGACTGTCCCAAGTGCTCCACGCCCCTGAACGTCTTGGGCAAGGGCACCGAGCGGGTCGAAGAGCTGGTGGTCGACACTTTTCCCGGCGTTCCTACAGGGAGAATGGACGCGGATACCACCTCGGAGCGTGGGGCGCACGCGCGTATCCTCGATGCCTTCCGGGATGGCGCCTTCCGCCTGCTCATCGGCACGCAGATCGTGGCGAAGGGACACGATTTTCCTGATGTCCATGTGGCGGCGGTTCTCGGGGTGGACCACATCTTGGGGATGCCCGACTTCCGCTCCTCCGAGCGATCTTTTTCCCTGGTCACCCAGCTCTGCGGGCGTGCCGGTCGCGGCTCGGTGGTAGGGAGGGTCTTTTTGCAGACGGCGCATCCGGAGCACCCGGTCTTCCACTGCCTCGGCGACATGCAGAAATTCTCGGAGTACGAAGAACATTTTCGGCGAGTTTTGGGCTACCCTCCCTTCACCCGCCTCGTGCTCTTACGGGTGGAGGGCGAAGATCGTGCGGGCACCATCGCCGCCGTGGATGCCCTGGCCCGCCAGGCGCGGCTCCAGGCCAAGGGCTTTCCGGGCGTCGATGTCCTTGGCCCGGCTCCGGCTATGTTGCCCCGACTTGTTGGGCGTTGGCGCTATCAGATCGTTTTGCGGGGTAGACACGTCAAGACTTTTCGGGACTACCTGGCCGCCCACCATCCAAGCTGGAAGGGCGGCAAGGGAGTGCGGGTCATCGTGGATGTGGACCCGCGGGGGTTGAGCTGATTGTTTGCTACTGCTCACACTGAGTAGGACAGGACTCCCCTTCCTCCAACCGGTCGAACTCCACCCGCCGGTTCATGGGGCGGGTGTCCCACGGCACCAATTGGCAGGTGTCGCCCATGCCGGTGGTGGGCAGGCGTTTGGAGGCCAGCCCGCGTGCGGTCATGTAGCCCTGCACCGCATCGGCGCGTCGGTGGCTGAGGTCCAGGTTGTAGTCCGTCGCCCCCTCCACAGAAGCGTAGCCGATGATACAGACTCGGCAGGAGGGATCCTGCTCGATGGCCTTGGCCACCGCGTCCAGCACCGGATCCATGGTCTGGATCCGGCCTTCCTGGGCGATGGGCATACCCGCGCTGTCGAAGTCGAACTGCACCAGCACCGAGAGGGGGCGCCCGCCGCAGGGGTCGATGGGGCAGCCCAGCGTGTTGGGCGGCCCGGACTCGTCGGGGCAGCGGTCGTAGGCATTACACACGCCGTCCGAGTCCTTGTCGGGGCAGGTATTCCCAGGCGCCTTTGCCTCTTTTTCCTTCTTCGGCGGGGCCGCTTGGGGCGGGCATTCTGCCGCAGTGGCCTTGGGGCACTCGGCGGCCTCGACCTCTTTCGCGGCAGGACCAAATGCAAAGTTCAGTCCCAGGCTGATAAACTGCGCATCTGCAGGATTATTGTCAATCAATGAATCAGGTTGGATAAGTTGGCTGTAGCGCAGCACCGGCCCCAGGGCCATCCAGGAGGCGAGCTGGAAGTTGTAGCCCAGGCCTACGTCGTAGCCGAAGCGATCCAGCGGTCCCGTGCGCACATAGTTGGCGTTTGCGTCTACAAACAAACCGCCAAGCTGGTCTTCCTCGTCCTGCCAGGGGGCCAGAGGCCGGATGCGTACACCGCCGCCCAACAGGTGTGCTGTCCCGGCCTCGCTCCACTCTTTGCCTGCGGGCGTGTACAGGAGCGCATAGGAGAGCTGCAGACTGAATACCGAGCCCAGGGCCAGATTTGGCCGGATCGCACCATAGAAGCCCGTTGTAAACCGATCGCCCTGTGGCTTGTCCACCCAGATCGCCGCAGCGGGCTCCACATTCAGGCTTAAGCCCTGAGCGGCGGCGGGTTTTCCGGGGATTGCGGTGAGGAGGAGCAGCAGGCCGCTGGTGGCCATTCCGACACGCCGATAGGAACCGGCGGGCATCGGGAAACTTTTTACGTTCGACATCAAAATTCCTTGGGACCACGGGGTGGTCCGACTCAAGCTCAGTGGATGGGCAGAGCGACGGCATTGGAGCGGAGGGTCAGCTCGCCGGTGGTGGTCAGGAGCCGGCCGATGATCACGGTCTCGGTCCCGACGGAGATTTCTCGGATAGAAATTACATTTCCGAAGAAGGTCACATTGTTGGCGAGGGCGACGATGCCGTCCACCACCCAGTAGATGTTGTTGGCGCTGGCGCCGTTGATCAGGATGATGTCCACGTCGTCCGACACGGTAAGAGAAGTTCCAACCTGGAAGATCCACACGGAGTTCTCGTCGCCCTCTCCGTCAAGGGTCACCGAGGCGTGCGTGTCCACGAACATGGCGGAGGCGGAGCTGTAGACGCCGGGAACAATCGTTCTCCCGGACAGATCGCCCATTTGGGTGCCATTGAGCCGGCTCATCCCATCTGCGTGCGCCGCGACCAAGTCAACTTGAGCCATCGCCGCCACGCCGAAGGCATCATTGGCGTAGAGTACACCATTGATGAGTGGGTTGATGTTGGTGCAGGGCAGCTCATCGGCGATGCAGGTGTCCACCGGGCTGAGGCCCACATCGCCAACCAAGGTGGTCGTGCCGCTGGAGCTGGAGTTCAGCAATCCAGCTCCTGCAACGGCTACAAAGTCCACAAGCGTGCTCATCTCCGGCGGATCCAAAACCCAAGGAATGGGGAGGGTGGAGAAGTTCCACTGATACTCCGCCTCCATAGCCGACCCGCCCAGATCTTCGACACCCGTACTGATGGTGGCGGTGTAGTCGCGGTCTTCGGCCAGCTCTTCATCGGGGGTGAAGCTGCCCACTTTCGTCGCAGCATTGTAGGACACAACACCGGGGACCAGCTGCACCCCCCGCCGGACCACAAAGGTGCTGCTGTTGATCTTTTGCGGGTTCATCGGTTCGCTGAAAGTGGCGTGGATCACCTGGTTCCAGGGCACGTCTACCGCGTCGGAGAGGGGATCGGTGCTGCCTACCGTGGGTGCACCGGTTCCGACGGTGAAGTCCCAGCTGTAGGCTTCGGCAAGGGGGTTGCCGGCCAGATCCTTCGTCGCCGTGGAGAGGGTGGCGGTGTAGTCCGCATTGGGGACCATGTCTTCGGTCGGATCGATGTAGGCCGTACTTCCCAGGAGGAAGACTGCGCCGGGAACCGCAACACCGTCCCGCCGCATCTCGAAGGTAGCGGAGGTCAGGGTGCTGGGGTCCATCTCTTCGCTGAAGATAGCGAGGATGGTCGCGTTGGGCGCGACTTCATTGGCTTGGCGGCCGGGGGAGGTCCACAGGACGGTAGGGGGGATATCATCGGTGATACCGCCACTGTCGTCGTTCCCGCCGCTGTCGTCGAGGCCGTCGCTGTCGTCGGTCTTCTCCAAAGGCCAGCCCAAGACCTGATTACCGCAGGCGGAGAGTCCAAGAAGAAGAAGGAAATTGCTCAATTTCAGGTTGTTCATGGCCCCGGTATAAGCAAAATCCGTGCCAGGAAAAAATAGAAGTTATTTCATGTACTTAGGCTGAGAGCCCCCCCGGTGCCTGGACAAACCCAATCAGTTTGATGGGGGCGCGGTGTCAAATCGATGGAGGTGTAAATGTTTTCATATTGATTGGCAAATATTTTGAAAATAGATTACGACATGATCAGCCAACTGTGACATGATGTCTTTTCCATTTTCGTGGGTCCGTGGTCTGTCTGGCCTCCCCGCCCCGGCCGTCGACGAAACCCCCCTGGTCTTTGAGCTCTTCAACCTGGAGCAGCTGCAGGCCCATGCCCTGCACCTGGCCCAGGGCCAGAAGACCAGCCACCTTCGGGGTCTGGAGCGCCTCCTCCCCCGACTTGCCGACAACGAGCACCGCCTCCGTGACTGTGTTTCCAGTCTGGAGGCCTCGCAGGCCGCCGGACAGAAGCTGACCCCCGCCGCCGATTGGATCCTCGACAACTTCCACGTGATCGAGGAGCAGATCCGCCTCTCCCGGCGGCACCTGCCTAGGGGCTACAGCCGAGAGCTGCCTCAGCTCACCTCCCCCGCCTTCCGTGGCTATCCCCGCGTCTACCACCTCGCCCTGGAGCTGATCGCCCATGTGGATGGGCGTATCGACCGCGAGAACATCGGCCGCTTTGTCTCCGCCTACCAGAGTGTAAGCCTACTTACAATGGGAGAGCTGTGGGCCATCCCGATCATGCTGCGGCTGGCGCTGATCGAAAACCTGCGCCGGGTGGCCGTCCGGGTGCATGTGGGGCTGGCTGACCGCGCGCTGGCCCAGGACTGGGCAGCTCAGATTCTCGCCGCCGCCGAGACCGGTCCGAAGGCGCTGCTCTTGGCTTCCGCGGATATGGCGCGCAGCAACCCGCCGCTCAGCCATGCCTTTGTGGCGGAGTTCGTCCAGCGCCTGCAGGAGAAGGGTGGGCTGGTGGACATTCCGCTCACCTGGATCGATCACCAGCTTGCCACGCTGGGCACCACCCGCCCCGAGAGAGTGCAGCACGAGTCCTATCAGCAGGCCTCCGACCAGGTTTCGGTGAGTGCGAGTATCGGGAGTCTGCGCTTTTTGAGCACCCTTCCCTGGCGGGAGCTGGTGGAGGAGCAGAGTGAGCTGGATCACATCCTGCGCCGGGACCCCGCGGGGATCTACCCGGCGATGGATTTTGCCAGCCGGGATCACTACCGCCATGTGGTGGAGGGGCTGGGCAAGCGGAGTGGAGAGGGGGAGCTGGTGGTGGCCCGTCGTGCGCTTGCCCTGGCCACGGCGGGAGCGTCGGCGGCGGACGAGCGGCTGGGCCACGTAGGCTACTACCTGTTGCAGCAGGGACGAAGCCAACTGCTGGCCGAGCTGCCCCTGTCGCGTCTGGCCCGCTTTGTGGACCGACACTCGGTGCCGCTGGGAGCCCTGGGCTATGCAGGGACGCTGGTGGGAGTCACGACCCTTTTAACAGGGCTGTTAGTCGGGGGTCTGGACCTCTACGGTCTGCCCGCGTGGATCATCGGGATCCTGGGGGCGGTCGCGGCCAGCCAATTGGGGGTTGCGGCGGCCAATTGGCTGGTGACCGCGCTTCGTCAGCCCGCTTTTTTGCCCAGGATGGACTTCAGCCAGCACATTCCGCCCGGCTCCCGCTGCCTTGTGGTGGTGCCCAGTCTGGTCAGCAGTCTGGAGGGGGTGGAGAGCCTGCTCGAAGGTCTGGAGGTACGCTACCTGGGAAACCGGAGAGAAAATCTCTACTTTGGCCTGCTCACGGATTTTGCGGACGCGAAGACGGAGCTTCTTCCGGAGGACGAGGCCCTTCAGGTGGCTCTGTGCGAGGGCATCCAGCGGCTGAATCGGCGCTACACCGGCTCGGGAGAGGCTGCTTTCTTCCTCTTTCATCGCCCCCGGGAGTGGAACCCGGGGGAGCAGTGCTGGATGGGCTACGAGCGCAAGCGGGGCAAGCTGGAGGCACTGAACCACCTTCTGAGGGGCAAGTCCTTTCGTCCGGGAAGCCCAAGGCCGAATTTTTCGGTGGTGATCGGCGACCCGGATCTTTTTGCATCCATCCGTTTTGTGCTCACACTGGATACCGACACCCAGCTACCCCCCGAAGCCGCCCACAAGCTGATTGGCTCGCTCTCTCATCCGCTGAATCGTGCGCGTTTTGACAAAAATACCGCCGCGATCACCGAGGGCTACGGCATCCTGCAGCCACGGGTGGCCATCCACCTTCCTGCCACGCGGCGATCCTGGTTTGTCCGCCTCTATGCGGGGGATGCGGGGACGGATCCCTATACCCTGGCCGTCTCCGACGTGTACCAGGATCTGTTTGGAGAGGGCTCTTTTGTTGGCAAAGGAATCTACGATGTGGACGCCTTTACCCAGGTCCTGGACCGGCGCCTTCCCGAGAACCTGATCCTCAGCCACGACCTGATCGAGGGCTGTTATGCCCGCAGTGGTCTGGTGAGTGATGTGTTGCTGTATGAGGATCACCCCAGCCACTATGTAGAGGATATCAAACGAAGAAGGCGCTGGATTCGGGGAGACTGGCAGATTTTTTATTGGATCCTGCCCTGGGCACCGGATCGGGACAAGACCTGGCATCGGAACCAGTTGTCCTATCTTTCCCGTTGGAAGATCGTAGACAATCTTCGCCGGAGCCTGGTGCCGGTGGCCGGCCTGGGCATGTTGGTGGGCGCCTTTTTTGGAGGCGGGCCGGGTCTGGTCCTGGCGGTGGTGGGACTCTATGCGCTGCCGCCGCTGTTTTCGTCGGCCGTCGGCTTTGCGAAGCGGCCAGAAGACAGCGATATGTCTTTTCATTTGCTGTTTGAGCTGCGGGGTCTGGCGCGACGTACCGCTCATGCTGCCCTGTCCCTGGTTTTTTTGCCGGAAGATGCCCGCAATAGCCTGGATGCGATCCTGCATTCCTGGGGCCGGATGATGTTGACCGGCCAACGGCTGCTGGAGTGGCGCTCCCCCCACGACACGCACACCACACCCGACTGGAGGTTGCGGCATTTTTATGGTTGTATGAACATCGGTCCGCTGCTGGCTCTGCTGTTGGTGGTTCCATTAGCTTTGTGGCAGCCCCAGCGCCTGAGCTACGCCGGGCCATTTTTGTTGTTGTGGGCGCTGTCCCCCTGGGTAGCCGCCTGGCTGAGCCGCAGTCGGTCCGAGCGCCCTGAGTCCCTGCCGCTTGCGGACCAGCTTGCCTTACGTCGGATCGCAAGGAAAACATGGCGCTTCTTCGAGACTTTTGTGGGTGAAGAAGATTGCTACCTTCCGCCGGATAATTTTCAAGAGTTCCCGGCAGAGGTTGTAGCCCATCGTACATCTCCAACCAATATGGGCATCGCGCTGTTGGCCAACCTCGCCGCCCACGACTTCGGCTATATCTCCACTGAGCGGCTGCTCCGGCGCACGCGCGCCGCCTTTGGCTCCATGGAAAAAATGGAGCGCTTTCAGGGCCATTTTTACAATTGGTACGATAGTCGCAGCCTACAGCCTCTGCATCCGCTCTACGTGTCCACGGTAGATAGCGGGAACCTGACCGGGCACCTGCTGACCCTGCAGCCGGCCCTGAACCAGCTGGCCGAGCTTCCGGTGATTTCTGCACGGGTCTGGGCCGGACTGGTGGACTGTCTGGAGCTGTTGATCGAGGCGGCGCCGGGGCTGGCCGCTCCCCTTGCTGCGCTGCGCAAAAGTCTTGACACGTCAACGATGTTGCCATTGGAGATGCGGGAGAAGTCGGTTTTTCTCATCGACACCCTGCGTCGGCTTGAAGGGGAGAGCTTGGGGGAGGAGGCGCGCTACTGGTTGCACGCCCTGCAGCGCCAGTGTGCCGATGTCCTGGTGCGACCCCTGGACAGCTTGGAAGGCTGCCTGGCGCCGGTTCCACTTTTGGGAGCGCTGATCAAGCGGGGGGAGGAGGAAGAACCCGCCTGGAAGCCGGTGGCTCGCCTGGAGGCGGAGCGGATGATTGAGGAGGCACGCCAACTGGGGGAGGCCTGCGAGGAGTTGGGGCAGGTGCGCTATGAGTTTTTGTATGACGAGACGCGAGAACTGTTGTCTATCGGCTATAATGTAACGGACCACCGTCGTGACCCTGGCTGCTACGATCTGCTGGCCTCCGAGGCGCGTCTGGTCAGCTATGTGGCGATTGCCCAGGGAGATTTGCCTCAGCGCCACTGGTTTGCACTGGGCAGGCTCTTGGGCTCCTGGCATGGGGAGGCGGCGCTCTTGTCCTGGAGTGGCTCGATGTTCGAGTACCTGATGCCGTTGTTGGTGATGCCGAGCTTTCCCGCCACTCTTTTGGACCTGACCTGCCGCAGTGCGGTGGGGCGGCAGATCGAGTACGGGAAGCAGCTGGGGATCCCCTGGGGGGTGTCTGAGTCCGGCTACAATGCGACCGACATGCAGCTGAATTACCAGTACAAAGCCTTTGGAGTGCCCGGGCTGGGCTTCAAGCGGGGCTTGGGGGAGGATCGGGTGGTCGCTCCCTATGCCACGGTGATGGCCCTGATGGTGGAGCCCGGGGCGGCCTGTGCCAACCTGCGGCGGCTTTCGGAAGCCGGCTTTGAAGGGCGCTATGGCTACTACGAAGCCATTGACTACAGCCCCCAGCGGCAGGCGCCCGGCCAGAGCCATACGGTGATCCGCTCCTTTATGGCTCACCACCAGGGTATGAGTTTTCTGGCCCTGGCTTCGGTGTTGCTGGACCAGCCCATGCAGCAGCGCTTCCGCTCGCGGCCCGCATTTAAAGCTGTGGAGCTGCTGCTTCACGAAAAGATCCCTCGCCAAGCGTCGCTGCATCCCACTGCGCGCGAAGCGGGCGAAGGGGTGCTGGTCCCCAAAGACGCCGGGCCGGCCCTTTTTGTCGTCACCACCCCCCACAGCCCGCGCCCCGAGGTACACCTGCTGTCCAACGGCCGCTATTCGGTGATGATCACCGCCGCCGGGGGCGGCTACAGCCGGTGGATGGACCTCGCGCTCACCCGCTGGCGGGAGGATCCCACCAAAGACGACTGGGGCAGTTTTTGTTATGTGCGGGATACCGACAGCAACGAGCTGTGGTCGGCCGCCCACCAGCCCACCGGCAAGGAGGCCGATCACTACGAGGCCATCTTCCCGTTGTCGCGGGCCGAATTCCGTCGGAAGGACGATGGCTTGGAGCTGCACACCGAGATCGCCGTCTCCCCCGAGGACGACATCGAGCTGCGACGCTACACCCTGACCAACCTGTCCAATCGCGCCCGTCGCTTTGAGCTGTGCAGCTACTCCGAGATCGTTCTGGCACCCCAGGCTGCCGACCAGAGCCATCCGGCATTTTCAAAACTTTTTGTGCAAACAGAAATAATAGCCGAAAAACAGGCAATTTTGTGCCGACGCCGCGCCCGCGCCGAGGAGGAAGCCAGTCCGGTGATGTTCCAGCTCTTCCTGGTCCATGGCCCAACCGTGGGGACCACCCGCTTTGAGACCGATCGACGTGCCTTTCTGGGACGCGGCGGCAACGTCAGCCGACCGGAGGGGACCCTGGGGGGAGGGCAGGGTTCGGTGCTGGATCCCGTGGTGGCCATCCAATGTGCGCTGGTGTTGGCCCCGGAGCAGAGTATCAGTGCGCACATGGTCTGCGGGGTGGCTCCGACCCGAGAAGCGGCGTTGGTCCTGATTGAAAAGTACCACGACCGCCATATGAGCGAGCGTGTTTTTGAGCTGGCCTGGACCCACCGCCAGGTGGTGCTGGGGCAGCTGAACATCCGCGATGCCGATGCCCAGCTCTACCTGAGGCTGGCGAGTGCGGTGGTTTTTTGTAGCCCGCTGTGGCGTGCGGCCGCGACGCTCCAGATCAAAAATCGCCGAGGACAGTCCAGTCTTTGGGGTTATGGGATTTCGGGGGATCTGCCAATATTTTTGTTGCGTGTGGGTGCGGGTGATCACATGGATCTGGTTCGCCAGGGCCTGCGCGCCCATGCCTATTGGCGGATGATGGGCCTCTCCGCTGATCTGGTGATCCTCTTTGAGAACGATAGCGGCTACCAGCAGACGCTGATGGAGCAGATCCTGACTGCTATCCATGGGAATAATGCGGGCGCCTTCGTGGACAAGCCGGGAGGTATTTTTGTGAGAAGATTGGATCAGGTGGCCGAGGAGGACCGGATCCTGATCCAGACCATGGCGCGTGTGATCCTGGTGGGTGGCGCCGGGAGCTTCAGCGAGCAGGTGGACCGACGCCTGCGCTCCAGCCCCACGATGCCGGCGATGGTGCCCCGCTTGGGCAGTCAACATCGGGATCTTCCGCTGCCTCCTCCCCCGATGCCTCCTCTGGAATTTGCAAATGGGATGGGAGCTTTTGTGGATCAGGGGCGCGAATATCTGATCCGCCTGCTCCCCGGGGAACGTACCCCGGCCCCCTGGGTGAATGTTATCGCCA
This sequence comes from uncultured Pseudomonadota bacterium, assembly GCA_903891165.1. Classification (GTDB taxonomy): domain Bacteria; phylum Myxococcota_A; class UBA796; order UBA796; family SXON01; genus CAITDR01. The sequence continues at coordinate 7,095 of CAITDR010000472.1, read as the reverse complement.
ACCCCCATTTTGGGACGGTGATTTCGGAAAGTGGCTCCGCCTACACCTGGTGCGAAAACGCCCACGAGTTCCGACTGACTCCCTGGGAAAATGACCCAATCCGGGACCCTTCCGGCGAGGCTTTTTACATCCGCGACGAGGAAAGTGGGTCGTGGTGGTGCCCGACGGCCTTGCCCGCATCCTCCCCCTCCGTACACCTTTGCAGACACGGCTTCGGCTACTCGGTGTTTTCCCAGGGCGCCCATGCAATTTCCACCGAGATGACCGTCTTTGTCGCCATCGATGCCCCGGTGAAGATTACGCTTCTGAAGCTGGTAAACCGCAGCGGACGTAGCCGTTCCCTCTCGGTGAGCGGCTTCTGTGCTTGGGTGTTGGGCGAGCAGCGTGGGGAGTCGCTGCTGCACATTCATACCGAGGTGGATCCCCTCAGTGGAGCGTTGTTGGCCCGCAATCCCTACCATCGGGAATTTGGGGGGCGGATCGGCTTTTTTGAATGCAGCGGGCGGAACCGCTCCATCACGGGGGACCGGAGCGAGTTTGTTGGAAGAAACAGGGGAATGCGCAATCCGATGGCCATGGGAAAGAGCCGGCTGTCCGGACGGGTGGGCGCGGGTCTGGATGCCTGTGCGGCCATCCAGACCTACCTGGAGCTGGCGCCGGGAGAGGAGCTGGAGCTGAGTTTTGTGGTGGGTGTGGGGCGAGACATGGAGGATGTGCGGACGCTGATCCGCCGATTTGGACGCCCTACCACCGCAGCACTGGCTTTAAAGGCGGTGAAAGAACACTGGGCGCAGATGCTGGGCGGGCTTCAGGTACACACCCCGGACCCGAGCCTGGACCGGCTGGTGAATGGATGGCTGGGCTATCAGGTGATCAGCTGCCGGATGTGGGCCAGGACCGGCTACTACCAGTCGGGTGGCGCCTATGGCTACCGGGATCAGCTCCAGGACGGAATGTCCTTGCTTCAGCTCCAGCCCAGCTTGCTGCGGGAGCAGATCCTGCGCTGTAGCAGCCGACAATTCCGTGAGGGAGACGTGCAGCATTGGTGGCATCCGCCCTCGGGCCGTGGGGTACGTACCCACTGCTCCGACGACTACTTGTGGCTGCCAGCTGCCGTAAGTCGCTATGTGTTGGGCACCGGCGATCAGGCGCTCTTGTTGGAGCAGAGCCACTTCATCGAGGGGCGGCAGGTGCGCCCGGATGAAGAAGCCTACGGCGACCTTCCTGTACGCTCCGAGGAGCGGGCGACCATCTACGAACACTGTGTTCGGTCTGTTCAATACGGACTGAAATTTGGGCTTCACGGGCTTCCGCTGATGGGATCTGGAGACTGGAACGATGGGATGAACCTGGTTGGAAAAGAGGGTCGAGGGGAAAGTGTATGGCTTGGATTCTTCCTCTATGACACATTGGTGGCCTTCGGGAAGGTAGCGGCGCTGCACGGGGATGTTGCCTTTGCGGCGCGTTGTACCAAGGAGGCGCTGCGGCTGCAGGAGAGCCTGGAGCGGGAAGCCTGGGATGGAGCCTGGTACCTGCGCGGTTGGTTTGACAGCGGGGTGCCGCTTGGATCGGCACAGAGTGAAGAGTGTCAGATCGATGCGCTGCCTCAGAGTTGGGCGGTGCTGAGCGGTGCAGGCGAACACAAACGTGCACACGAGGCGATGGAGGCGGTGGATCAGCAGCTTGTCAAGCGGGACATCGGCATCGTAAAGCTGCTCACGCCGCCCTTTGACCACACCGAACCGCGGGCGGGCTACATCCAGGGCTATGTCCCCGGTGTGCGTGAAAATGGAGGTCAATATACCCATGCCGCCATCTGGGTGGCCATGGCCTTTGCAAAGTTGGGGGACTGGCGGCGCGCCTGGGAGCTGGCGGGCATGCTCAATCCCATCCACCACAGCCGGACACCGGCAGAGCGGGATCGCTACCGGGTGGAGCCCTACGTCGTGTCCGCGGATATCTATGGTGTGGCACCCCACCAGGGAATGGGTGGTTGGACCTGGATGACCGGCGCGGCAGGCTGGATGTACCGGATGTACACCGAGTCCCTTTTGGGGCTGCGGGTGGAGGCCGGCCGCCTCAGTCTCCGCCCCTGCGTTCCTCCCGAATGGCCCGGCTTTACCCTATCTTATCGTCATGGTCGTCGCCGCTATCAGATCCAGGCCCGGCCACGGGGCTCCGGAGAGGCCCGCGTAGTGGTCAATGGCCATCTGCTGGCCACCGACCACCTGCCGCTGGTGGACGAGGAGGGAGAGCAGCAGGTCGAGATCTGGTATTGAGCCTGTGCCGTGGAAGGGTGGAATTTTGCAGGACACCTTGACAGGCTTACGCTGTAAGCATACAGCGTAAGTATCACCGAGAGCGACCCTCATGACCCCCTCCTCCCTCCCCTCTTCTTCCATGAAAGCCGTCCTCCAACCTGCCTACGGGCAACCAGAGCTGCTGCAGCTTGGTAGGAGCGAACGCCCGATTCCCAGCGACGAGCAGCTCCGCATCCGGGTGGTGGCCGCTGGGCTCAACAAGGGTGACTGGCACCTGCTCACCGGCACCCCCTATCTGGTCCGGCTGATGGGCTATGGCTTTTCCCGGCCCAACAAGCCCATTCCTGGCATGGCGGTGGCCGGGTGGGTGGAGGCGGTCGGTGGCAAAGTCCAGGCCTTTGCAGTGGGCGACGCGGTTTTTGGGGAGATCAACCGGGGCGCCTTTGCTGAATACGTCTGTGTGAGCGAAAAAGAGCTGTCTTTGAAGCCGAGCTCCGTGAGTTTTGAGGATGCGGCCACCCTGCCCGTGGCCGCCACCACGGCGCTGCAGGGGCTGGAGGAGGCGGGCGGCCTGCAGGCCGGTCAGCGGGTGCTGATCAACGGCGCGGCGGGCGGAGTCGGAAGCTTTGCCGTGCAGATTGCCAAGATTCTGGGTGCCCATGTCACCGGTGTTTGCAGCGCCCGGAATGGGGAGCTGCTGCGCTCGCTGGGTGCGGACGAGGTGGTCGCCTACGATCAGAAAGATTTTACGAAGGAACAAGCTCGGTATGACTTGATCCTGGACATGGTGGGCAACCACCCCCTGGCCGCGCTGCGTGGGGTGCTGACCCCCAAGGGTCGTGTGGTTTCCGGGGCGGGCGGCGCCGAAAATTCCTGGGTCGGGCCGATGTTGGGCATTCTCGGCGGGATGATCTCCAACCTGTACAACGCACAGCGTTTTGTGCCGCTGGCCAATGTGCCCCGTCCCAAAGACCTGATCCGCATCGTCCAGTGGGTAGAAGCGGGGAAAATCCGGCCTTTTATCGACCGTCGCTACACGATGGCCCAGCTTCCCGAGGCCCTGACGGTGCTGGGAAGTGGCCACAGTCGCGGAAAGAGTGTGGTTCTGGTAGATTCGGTCGCTGTGGCGGAGGGCTGACCATGGAGAGTACCGAAAAACCGGAGGCGCGCCTTCCGTTGAACCGCGAGCGGGTGCTGCGTGCGGCGCTGGGCCTGGCCGACACTCAGGGCCTTGCGGCGCTGAGTATGCGTAGCCTTGCCACCTTGTTGGAGGTGCAGGCGATGTCGCTCTACAACCATGTTTCCAACAAGGAAGATATCCTGGATGGCATGGTGGATCTGGTGGTCAGCGAGATCCAGGTTCCCTCCCCCGACCTCCCCTGGCAGGTCGCCATGCGCGCCCGCGCCCACTCCGCCCACGCGGTGTTGCTGCGGCACCCCTGGGCATGCAGCCTGTTGATGTCGCGGGTGAATATCGGCCCCTTTATGCTACGCTATATCGATGCCACCTTGGGCTGTCTGTGGAAAGCGGGCTTCACCCTGCCGCAGGCCGACCATGCCTGGAACGCGCTGGACAGCTACATCTACGGCTTCACCCTCCAGAAGCTGAACTTCCCGCTGAAGGCAGAGGAATATTCGGCGATGGCCGCATCTTTCCTGCCCGCTCTTCCCGCCGATCGCTACCCCTCTATGCGCGCACTCACCGAATTGGTGGCGGCTCGGCAGCATAATGGCCTGCACGATCTGGATTTTGGGCTGGAGCTGATCCTAACGGGGTTGGAGCGGGGGCGGGTTGACATCCCCGAAGGTCCGCATAAGGACTGGAAGAGGCAGGGATGATCCGCAGGCTCTCCATCCAGAATTTCAAGTCTATCGCCGATCTTCAGCTTTCTCTGGGCCGGATCAACGTATTTATTGGAGAAAATGGGGCGGGAAAATCGAATATTCTGGAGGCCCTTGCTTTTGGGGCGGCTGCTGCGAAAGGCCAGTTGAGCCATGAATTTTTGGCCACACGCGGCGTGCGGTCGGTGGATCCGGCTTTTATGCGCAGTGCTTTTGACGGGAGCGGGGAGGAGATTCGGATTGGGGTTTCGGGGACGGAGGAGGGGGAGGTGCAGCCGATGAGGTTGCGATGGGCGGAGGATGGTTGGCGCGGGCAGACATTGCCTTCTGATGAGGTTCAACTTGACCATGTGGAGAATAAAGATCTCATCGCGTTGCTCGAAGAAAATCGCCAGGCTGGTATCAAACAGTTACGTGCGATAGTCAAGGAGTGGTTGGGTACGCGCCTCCCACGGGGTGCCCCCCAGACCTCCGGTCTGTCCACCTTCCTCGCCTTCAGTCCCGAATACTCCGCCCTCCGCATCTTCCAAGACGAAACCCAGATTCTCCCCCTGGGAATTCGTGGCGAAGGACTCTTCTCCCACCTCCAAGCCCTCTCCCGCGCCGCCGATCCCAGCACTTTCCAAAAAATAGCGGACGAGCTGGATATTCTCGACTGGTTTGAAGGCTTCACCCTTCCGTCGGACCTCGCCCCCGGCGAACGCCGGCTGCGGCTGCGGGATCGCTACCTGACTGAGCAGACTGTCTTCGATCAACGTAGCGCCAACGAGGGTTTTCTCTTCCTCCTCTTCTATTTTACGCTGGTGATCAGCCCCCAGACCCCGCCGGTCTTCGCGGTGGACAACGTGGATGCCTCGCTCAACCCCAAGCTGTGTACGGCCCTGATCCGTCGCCTTGCACAACTATCGGCCACCCACAACAAGCAACTGCTGCTCACGACCCATAACCCCGCTGTGCTGGATGGTCTGAACCTGGACGATGACGAACAGCGCCTGTTCGTGGTTTCGCGCAGTCGCGACGGGCACACTCAGGTTCGGCGCGTCCACGCCCCCCGTCCCCTGCCGGGAGATTCCCCGGTTCCGCTCTCTGAAGCCTTTTTGAAGGGCTACCTGGGCGGCTTGCCCCGGAATTTCTGATGCGTATCGGGCTTTTTGCGGAGGGCTATACCGATCAATTGCTGATCGAAGCTGTGATGGCGGCTGTGCTGGGACCGGAGACCGAGGTCAACTTTGTGCAGCCCCTGGCCCAAGGACCCGACACGAACGGCTCCTATGCACCGGGCGGTTGGACCGTGCTTTTTGGCGCACTCCGTCGGGGAGAGCACAAAAAAGCACTGCAGTTCAACGACATCGTGGTGATCCATGTCGATAGCGATGTCTGCCGGAAGAAGGGTTTTGATGTGCCGAAGGTGGCCGATCCTGAAAAACAGGCAGAGGCCGTGGAAGATCGGCTGTGGAGCCTGCTGGGAGAAGAATTTCGCCGCGTTCATGGCCACCGGGTGGTGTTTGCCGTTGCGGTGGATGAGGTGGAGTGCTGGTTGATGCCGATGATCTTTCCCGATCAGGTCCGGGAGCAGGGCAAGACCACCGGATGCCTGGAGGCCGCCAGCAAGGAACTGCTACGTCAAGGGAAACAGAGCCTGCAACCTGCCTCTCGCAAGGATCCGAAAGCCTATCAGGCCTTGGCCCGAGGGCTGGGTGGCTCCGAAAACGTCATGGGCTGGGCTGCCAAAAATCCCAGCCTGGGCCGCTTCGTGGAGACCTTAAAACGTCGGCAGTGGGAAGTGGTAGCCGCGCCCACCATGGAAAGCCCCGAAGCTACAGGTTAGCCCTACCGGCTGATGCCTCGTGCTCTCTGGACCCTGCTGCTTTCCCTGATCGGCCCTGCGCTGATTTTGGGTGTTGCTGGCGAGGAGTTGACGAGGCAGGAAGTCTGGAAACCTGCAGAGGACGTGCAGAAGCTGGAGGCGATGGCTGAGAAGGGGCCTGTGGATGTGGTGGTGGTGGGGCCCTCCATCGCACGGGCCAATTTTGATGCGGGCTACCTGAAAAAAATGCTGGGAAAGGACTACGCCCGCTCGATGTTGCTGCAGGAGCCCGCGAGTACCGCGGCGGTCTGGTACACCATGCTAAAAGAGAGGGTCTACGCCCATAACCAGCATCCCCGTCTTGTGGTGCTTGTGCCTACGTTAAGCTCCCTGCTCACCAACGACGTGAGCGGGCTTGCACTGGAGGGCTTGCGACGCCATCGTGCGGAGCCGGATGATGTCGTCCTGGAAAAAAGTTTTGGTGGCTCTGGCTCCGCACTCCTGCGGCGGGCCACGGAAAACCGAGCGCGGATCCACAATCCGCCGCTGTTGGCCATGCGCACCCTGCTCAGCCGCTTTCTCTTTTCGCCGGGAGAGGAGGGCATGGACGCCCGTGTAGACGCCGCCGGGCTGGCGGTCTTCGGGAGCCAGCACGAGGAGGAAGCCCAGCGGGTGCTGCCAGGCGTGGAGCAGCACAAGCGGTCCGGCCCCCAGTTGGTTGAAAATATTGCCGACTCCTACCTCGCAGATATCGCCGCGTTGGTGCAGGAGAACGGCGGACAGCTCTTGGTGGTTATCTCGCCCATTGCCCCCCATAAGAGCTGGCATCATGATGTAGGTATGGAGCGCGAGCAGGCGTTGATTGCCGAGCTGAATCGCCTTCAAATCGGCTACCTCGACATGCGTGGCGAGCTGGATGGTCGGGCCTTTCGCGATGGCCTGCATATGAACCGGGAGGGACAAGCGGAGCTGTCCGAAAAAGTGGCCCAGCGCCTGTTGGACGCGGGCATCCTGCAGGGGCAGCTTCCGCAGGGGGTGCTGCCCTTGCGAACGGAGCGTCTCCAGCGGCTCGGGGAGTTGCCCGCTCTGGATCTTCCAGATCCAACCAAACTTTCTGACCCCTGTGAGAGCAGCCAGCCCCTCCCTGGTCTGAATTTTCTCTTTCCGGGTGCCCTGAACCGTATT
>CAITDR010000471.1 GCA_903891165.1 uncultured Pseudomonadota bacterium | reverse complement strand
GGTTTCATCGCGGAGGAGATCTCCGTCAGCCTCAACTATCTGGGTGACCAGTCCTCCGAAGCGGGTGCGATTGCCGATGTTGATTTTTACGGCTACTCCCTGACCTATGAGCTGTTGAACGCCGAAGGAGAGCTGGGGGGCTATGCCAACGGGCTTACCATCGGGATGGTCCCGGGCGACCAGGGCGAGTATCCCATCCGTGCCGTCAGCTTTGATCAGAAGGCATCCATGGGAGACCAGTTTGGGGGGCGGCCGGTGAACGCCCGGGCGACGCTGGTCATGTCCTACACCGTAAATGGTGAGGATGCCGGCCAGTTTTTGACCGGCGACATCGACATCATCTTTGCGGATTTTGTCGAACCCTAACGAAAACGCTCGGTGGACAGCTCGGGCGGCAGCTTTTCGACGTTCCCGGAAAGTAAGCCGCTCACCAGGACTTCCACGCAGGGGCGGGCATAGCTGTAGCCACCCATGCCCAGGCCCGCGCAGACCAGAGAGCGGGGACGACCGGGCACCGGACCCACGATGGGAAGGCCATCGCAGGAGTCTGCGTAGATCCCACATTTTTCGCCAATGATTGCCCCCAGATCGGGGAAGAAGCTGCGGCTGAGCCTCTCCAGAGCAGTTCGGACTTTTGGGGAGGGCAAAGGCTCGGTTTCGCCGACCTCCAGGTGGGCGGTGGCTTCGCGGGCACCACAGGCCCAGAGCCCTTCGGGGGAGGGGAGGAAGCGGAGGCTGGCGTGGTAGGAGAGGGTGGGCGGTGCGGTGCCGTCAAAAAGGAGAGCGACCTGCCGCACTGGCATGATCTTGTCGTGCAAAAAGGGGTCTATCGGCGTTGCACCTGTACAAAAGATGTCCACTTCGGCGGTGACGGGCTCGTGGTGGACCTCCGGCTGCGGAAGGGGAGGAGCCACCGCCGCAGCCATAGAAAAGCCCTCCGGGGCGGGAGAGACATCCAGGCCCAGGCGCCTGGACGCGGCATAGGAGGCGGACATTTCCGAAGCCTCCGATCCCAGGGGCCGCCAGTGGAGCTGCAAAACCTCCGCTTCCTCCTCCTCCCCCCAGAGACTGCGCCCCCAGGCAATAAAGTCAATCAAAGCCGTCGCCCGCTCGGTACCCAACGCCGCTTCCAGACGATGAGGATGTTCAGGATGGGTGGGAAGCCAGAGGGGGAGGGAGGAGGAGGAAGCAGCCTGTTGCGGCCGAGGATCCACCAGACGTACATCCACCCCTTCCTGACGAAGACGCCAGGATAGGAGACGACCCGCCATCCCGGCCCCCCACACCTGCACATCCACCTGCTTCCGCACCTTGACGCCTCCGGAGGTACTCGTTAAAAGGGTATCACCTTGCGGGGAGTATATCCTCGTGGCGGTTCCGGGCGTGTAACTCAGCGGAAGAGTGCCACCTTCACACGGTGGAAGTCACAGGTTCAAATCCTGTCACGCCCATAGAATCAAAGGCCTCACCAAGATTGGTGGGGTTTTTTGGTTTTTGGGGAGAGCTTGTGCGAGAGCCGTCCAGAAACCTCAGTCTGAGATCTTGCCGTCTGCCCGTCGCATCAGGGCGGCCACCCGCACGTGGTTTTCGAGGTCTTCCCGCCGGTGGGCTTCCCAGTCGGTATCCGGCCGTGCCTGATGTGCCCAGGTACGAAGTTCAGCGGCGGCTTCGAGCCGTTCGGATGGGGATCGGCTCCGCTGTCGGGCCAGCCAATCTGCCTCTTTGATCGCCTCTAAACCCGCCATGCGGGTCTGGTAGTCGCGGGCGTTCAGAAGGTCGGGGAGGCTCATGGGGGGAGTGTAGCGCGGGTGGGTGGGGTCTACCAGGGTGGCGGTCGAACGTGTTACCGGGAGCACATGCGCCTGCGCCGTTTTGAAGTGAGTGGCTACAAGAACCTGCTGGAGCCCGTGGTTCTGGACGAGCTGGGTCCGATCAGTGTGATCCATGGGGACAACAACGTCGGGAAGTCGAACCTTCTGGAGGCGTTGGAGTTGTTTTTTGTTTGTTTGAATCGGCGGCGCTTCGAGAACACAGGTACTGGGGTGGAGGTGAGTACGACATCCGCAGAGCTCCTGCCGGGGGTCGGGCTGGAGGTAAGCTCGATTTTTAACCTGATCAGCCCAGGTTCTATTCGCATGATTGCCGATGTTCAGCTTGCCCCCAAGGACTTTCGGGACGCCGGGGAAGACAATCCGCCCGAGGAGGTTCAGGTGGAGGTGGTGCTAAGTCGGGGGTCGGAAGAAGTGGAAAAATTGCGGCTATATGTCGGGATCAATAGTGAATCGCCCAGGGTCAAGCCCAACCATGTCACTCTAATTTCCAGAGTCGTATCCACTGGCACTGGTTTTGTGCGTCGCTTCCAACATGTGGGCGTACATCGTGAAGTTTGGAGCGGCCTCTACCAGAGTGAGCGCCCTCCGTCAGTTCCGGCTGGCCGCGCTCTAATTTCCCCCGCCCTCAGCCTCGCCCTCTATGACCTGTACAACGCCGAAGATCCCCGGCAGGTGGCTCGATGGGAGATGTTTGTGGAGGCGATGAAGGACTTTCAGGATCTGGTGGATGGGGGCACACCGGTGCCGGTGTATCGGCGGGCCGAAAGTCGGGCGGTGATGACTATCCAGATGCCGCAGGGAGGCCGGATTGCGGCGGATCTGCTGGGTTCCGGCATCCAGCAGGTGATCGGACTGCTGGGACGGATGGTGGTCGGAGGTGCAGATGTGTTGGCCGTAGAAGAGCCGGAGATGAACCTACGCTATGACTTGCAGGAGCGTCTGCGGAAGAGCCTGATCCGCATGTCGGCGGACCCACGAGTGGGCATGCAGCTCTTCCTCACCAGCCACTCCCCGGCCTTTGAGGTGGGAGAACACTTTTTTGCCATGCGGAAGGGAGCCCGAGGGCCGACCGTGGAGCGGCGTCCGGTTCGCGACGCGGCCGCCTTCACCGGCTCCCTCTCTCTCTCCACCCGCCTTCCGCCCTCCTGGCTCAGCAGCGACGGGGTTGTACAACTTCCGGCCGACGTTCGTACACATCTGGGGCTTGAGCGCGGCGGACCGGTGATGTTTGTGGAGACCTCCGAGCCCGAGGTGTTGTTGATGAGCAACGCGGCCTTCAGTCGCTCCTTGGGCGGTGAATGACATCGGAGGAATTGAAGGCAACGCTGGTCAATGGCGCGATTGTATCCTTCGATACAAATGCGGGGATGGGGCGGTCGGTGCTGGACGCTGCCCGGAAGCTGGAGCGGATCGGCGTCCGGGTTGAGCTTTCCGTGATCATGGTGGGAGAGCACATCCGACAGGAGGCGGTGCGCCACATGACTCGGAAAGACGGAAGGACGATTGAGTTTAAGGTAGACAAACAACTGACCAGCCTGACCCGCGCCAACATCGCCATTGCTCCGATCAGCGAGGAAGATGCGCTGAGCTTCCATAGACTGGTGCTGACCCTGGGGGATTGGGATCAGGCCAAGCGGATGGCATTGCAAAAAATGCTGGCGTTGGACTTCATAGAAAATATGGAAGATCGGGTGCAGTCCATCGTAAGGGCTTCAGCACAACTGCCGATGGATAGTGCAGCAGAACAACAACTCCGCCACCTCCTGGGCCTGCCCGTGCACCGCCACGGTCTGCTGCTTCCGTCTCTGGGCAAAAACCGGAAATTCCCGGCTACAGCAGACTGGTGGATCCGCACCCAGGCCGAACGCCGTGGCTGGATTTTTGTAACCGACGATCAGGGGGAGGAGTGGGCGGATCTTCCGCTGAGAGTGACGCGGCAGGTCTTTGACACGGTGTTGGCAGAGGTGGTGCCGGAGTTGGAGTTGTAGATTTTTTAGTGAATCACTGCCCGTCTCCCTACACCATCCGCACCCGCAGATCATCGCGTGGATACTGAACAAACCCCAGCCGAAGGTATAGCCCAAGTGCCCGATTGATCTTGTAGACGGACAGTTCCATCCGCTGTC
>CAITDR010000470.1 GCA_903891165.1 uncultured Pseudomonadota bacterium | reverse complement strand
TCAGAGCCAAAAACCACCTCACGCAAAGCCTCCGGTGTCTCCACAAATTCGCGGAGGATGTCCGCCACGGTTGCGATGCGCGCCAGACGGGAAGGTTTCGCCAGAACACCAGGCGAAACGGCGTCATCCAAATAGTGCTCGTAGTAGGAAAGATCGTGCTTCAAGGCCTCCACACTGATGCCCGTCGTCATAATCAGAAGGGGAATCTCCAGATCACGGAAGCGCAGCGGCTGCCCCTCCGCATTGTGGAAAAGACTCCCGATAGCGGCCCGCAAATACAGGCGAAGGGTAGCCGGAAGACCGTAGCGGTTCTCCGTTTGAAGCACCCGGAAGACCTTTTCCCAGGAGAGGCGACGTGCCGCCTCCACGAGGTGGGCGCCATCAAAAATCTTGCTGCGGGCCCGGAAAATGCCCATCAAAGCACCGATCGACGTACCCGCCAACAACTGTGGCACCAGCCCCCGACGATGAAGCAGCGTCCAGGCCCCCGCATAGGCATAGCCCGCACCGCCGCCCCCCCCGCAGACCACAACCAGCTGGCGCTCGCAGACCTCGGCCTCCAGACTCGCTGGATCCAGAGGAAAATGCTCCAACATCCGGCGACGGCGCTCGCGGGTCTCCGCCACAAGGCTGGGCACCACCCGCATCGCCCCCCAAAGAGAGCGTTCCTCCACGATACGCCTGCCCAATTCCTGGCGCACCCGCCAGGCGTGGGGCGCCAGATAGTCCTGGACGTCCACGTCCTCACCATCGCGATTGCGCACCCGTTGGAGCTTCGCGAAGTTGATAATATAGCGGAGGGTATCGACCGCATCGGTGTGGAGGTCTTCCGGGGCCGCCACGGACATCCGAAGGAGCACATCCTCCATCTGCTCAAAGGGCCGTCGATGCTCCAAAAAGACCTCGGCGGCCACTCCCCCAGCGTTCATGCCCTACCCCTCCATCCCCTCATGTAGCCCGTTGGACGCCCGCAAGGCCACCCGACTTTCCCAACCCAACGTCGTCATACCGCCGATCTACCCCTTCCCCGGCATTGCAGGTACCGAAAGAAAAAGTCCCAACTGCACCCCGGTCGTCGGATCCGCCGAGATCTCAGGAGGAGGGCCAGAGGGAGGGGGGGTAGAGGAGGATGCGCTCTGGCGTCTCTTTTGGCGCGTTGAACCCCAAGCCTTCGGTTTGGCGGGCTCTTCGGCGGGCAGCACCTCCCCCCCAAAAAAAGCCCGCAGGGTAGGCGCTGGATCGGCCTGCCGCAGCACTTTCCAATCCCCCGGCAGGTAACGGCGATAGGGCTCCTGGAGGAAGCGCTTGCAGAGAAGGATCACCGCGCCTTTTTCTTCGGCAGCGCGGATCACCCGCCCGGCCGCCTGCACCACGCGGGAAAGTCCCGGCGCCACATAGGTGCGCTCAAAACCATCGCCATAGCGCTCTTCCAACCACTGTTGTTGCAATTTCCGGTCCAGGCCCGGCGGCGGCAGCGACGGCCCCACAATGATCACCGCCGCCAGTGCCCCCGGCAAATCCACCCCCTCCGCAAAAATACCCCCCAAAACTCCCAAAAGAACCCGATGTACCGCCATCGGCTCGGCCAGCGCCGACAAAAGTCGCTCCCGGTCCTCCTCCCCCATGGATGGCCCCTGCCGTAAAAGCATCCGCCCGCGCAGATCCAGTCCCTCCAGCACATCCTCCAACTGCTGAAAAGAGGAGAAATACACAGCCACATTGCCGGGTACCGCCTCGATACTCTGCTGCACAATCGTCGTGACGGCCGCCTGATCGCGCTCCCGGTCCTTCCAGGCGGTAGAGATGCCCGGCACCGCCACCACAAGGCGATTCTCCGGCGGAAAGAAAGGATCCGCCTCAAAAGTCCGTACACGGCTGGCAACCAAGCCGCAGCGATCCCGAAAGATGTCAAAGGGCCGCAGTGTGGCCGATAGGCAGATCGTCGCCGCAAACCGGGCGAAACGCGGCGCCAGTATACGTGCCGGATCCCGACAAAACAGGCGCAGGTGCGACGGGCCCGCGAGTGCCACCGTCTCCTCGCCCGCACCGTCCAGCGTCCGCACAAAGCTGTGGATGGTACGCGCCAATTCCAACCAGGGATCCTCGCCTTCTTCGTCGGGGCGCAGCCGCAGATGATCCCAGCCCAGCTCGTCAAAGCGCGCCCCGAGATCCATCCAGCGGCGCGGGTTCAGCTCCACCACCGCCTCCTCGGCATCGCCGATCCCCGTACTTAACAGCGGACAATCATCCAGCTCCTGCCACACGGCCTGAGCCAGCTCGCGGAAAGCGGCCTGCTCGGGAGCCTGGTAGTGATCCAGCACCGCCTGCACCTGCCGCCGATCGATCCTGGGCGAAGCTTGAGAAATCGCACGCTCGGGCAGTTGATGTGCCTCGTCCACCACCAGGATCCACCGCTCCCAGTCCAGGCCCCGCAGCTCGGCATCCGGCGAAAAAGCATGGTTGTAGTCCCCGATCATCACATCTACCCGGCGCCCCCGGTCGGTGGCCAGCGCGTGCGGGCACATTTTTAATTGTTCCCCGAGGCTGCGATGTTGGGGCGCCTCCGAGAGGGGGGGAAGCTGCTCCAGCGCGTCTGAGTCCTTCAGCTTCTGGTGATAGAATGCAGCATGTTGGCAACTTTCCGGCCGACAATCCACCACCCGATTCAGGCAGAGTTTTTCTTGACTTGTCAAGAGTACGGCACTCAGCTCACGCCCTCCTCTAGCGACGATCTGCTTTAAGGTCCGATAGGCCACCTGCCGCTGTGGGCCACGTGCGGTGACCCATAAAATCTGCAGGTCGCGGGCGCGGGCGGCCGCCAGCGCACCATGCAGCACGGCGGCCGTCTTCCCCAGGCCAGTGGGCGCCGAAAGCAGCAGGTGCTGCCCCTCGTAGACTGCAGCTTCCACCTGCCGAACCGCCTCCTCCTGCCCCGGTCGATACTCAGGAAAGGCGAAGGGCAGCCCGGCCTGCCGCCGTCGGGAGAGCCAGGCATTCCGCCGCTCCCTCTCCAGAAGCCACTCGTCCAGAATCCCAAGGATTTCCCTGGGTAAGGCCGGGTCGGGCCGCAGCTCAATGATCCGCTGGGCGCCATCCACCAGCGACACGATACGCAGGCGGCCTCGCGGCTCGGGTCGGCGTGCCTCCTCCAGAAACCACAGGTACAGGCGAAGTTGGCGCTCCCAGGCGGGAAAAGTGGGAATCTGGGCTAAAAGGTGCTCGGGCAGACCGGTGGACTTGATCTCCTCGACAATGGTATGGCCGTCCTCCAGACCCAGGCCATCCAAACGCCCGTGGATGGTGACGGTCCAACCACGTTGTACGAGGCGGTGCCGGATGCGCACTTCAGCTTCCAGCTCTTGCGTTGCCTGGATCTCCCGGTGTACCTGCTGGCCAGCCTCCGCCCGCGCCAGGGTGGAAAAGGCCGCACTACGCTCCAGATGCAGGCGTTCGGCACCCAAAAGATCCCCCACACCCAGATCCAGGCAGGATCGGGCGTCGTCCCAGCGCAGGCTCAAGACAGGCCCCGGTGCAGGTCCGTCGGCCCCCCCAGTCCCACGTGCTGAGAGAGGGCATTAAAGATCTGGAGGATCACCGCGGGAGGATCCAAGTGGGGGTTGACACGTCCAGCGTAATTCTCTGACTCCGGCGCGCACCACTCCGCCGGGGTCAGCGCCACGAAGGCCCGGCAGGCGATGGGACGCCGGTCATAGGCGCGACAGCGGCCTTCTTGCAGGAGGGGGCATGGAATCCGCTTCCGACGCCAACTCTCCGCATCGGTGGCCTGTTCGGCCAGCGTCCGAAACCGGGCATGGATGGCCGCCGCGTCCTCCCAGCCATCGACCAACGCACTCAGGTAGCGACGCTCCACTCCGGTGACCCCACGCGGGTTGTCGTGGCAGCAGGCGGTACAGCCCGCGCGGCAGGAGGTGGGATGGGCGGCCTCCACGATGGCCCGATAGCGATCATAGGCGGCAAAAGCCCGTTCCAGGTGCGCTTCCAGCGCGGCATCCCAGAGGCCCGGCCGCCGCCCCAATGCCAGACGAAGGGCATCCTGCGCCGCAAAAAGCATCTCGTTGAGGGCGGCTACCGCTTCCGGCGAAGCGGCGGCAGAAAGGTCGATGGAGGCCATGGGGCAGGTTATCACCCTGGGCAACCAGAGGGAGACCATGCAGGAGCTGTGGGAGAACTTCACGCGGCGAACCGGAGAATTAGACGCGTTGGCCGGGGCCATGGGGCTGTTGGAGTGGGACCAGCAGACCTACATGCCGCGCGGCTCCGGTGCGGTGCGCGGTGGCCAGAGTGCGGCCTTGGGTCGCCTGCACCACCAGCTCTCTGTGGATCCCGAGCTGGGCACCTGGCTGGAGCAGCTTCAAAAGCAGAAGCTGGATGAACTGAAAACGGCAGCCGTGCGGAATGCCTGGCGACGCTACCAGCGCTCCACCCTTCTGCCCTCGCGGCTGGTCGAGGAGCTGGCCGTCGCCCGCACCGAAGGTTTTGCCGCCTGGATGAAAGCGCGCGAAGTGGCTGATTTTGCTCCCTATTCGGCGGCGCTCCAAAAACTCATCGACCTGAACCGCGAGGCCGCCGAGCGCCTTGCTGTGATCGGCCCGGTGCAGCATCCTTATGATGCGCTGCTCGAAGATTTCGACCCCGGCAGCACCGTGGCCGAGCTGGCCCCGATGTTCAAGCGCCTTTCTGCCGGGCTCCAGGTCTTTTTGTCGGCCATCGAGGGCAAAGAAGGCCCGGCAGCCCTGGACCTTAAGCTGGACAAAGACGGCCAGCGCCGGATTTCGATGCGGCTTCTCAAAGACCTCGGCTTTGATCTGAGCACCGGAAGGCTGGACGAGGCCGAGCACCCCTTCACTGTGGGCATGGATCGGTCGGATGTACGCCTGACCACCCACCTGCACGAAGAGAACTTCCTTGCGACGCTGGGCGGCACGGTGCATGAATGTGGGCACGGGCTCTACGAGCAGGGTCTGCGGGGTGACTGGGCCGGAACCGGCGTCAACCGCGCCGCCGGGGCGGGCATCCACGAGTCGCAGTCCCGCTTCTGGGAGAACTTTGTTGGGCGTTCATTGCCCTTCTTCAAGTACCTGGTGCCGCGTATGACCGGCATCTGGCCCAGTCTGGAATTGACCCCCGATCAGATTTTCGGGGGTGCCAACCGCGTCTCCCGCAGCCTGATTCGCATCTTCGCCGATGAAGTGACCTACAACCTGCATATTGTCGCCCGCTTTGAGCTGGAGGTGGCGATCTTTGAAGGGAAGCTCCAGGCCGCCGACCTGCCCGATGCCTGGAATGCCGCCTATGCCCGAAATGTGGGGGTGGTGGCGGACAATCCGCGCGATGGCATCCTCCAGGACGTACACTGGTCCAGCGGGCTCTTCGGCTACTTCCCCAGCTACACCATCGGCAACCTCTACGCGGCCAGCTTCGGCGCCTGTATCGCCGAAGATCTCCCCGATCTGTGGAGCCAGGTGGAGGCCGGCCACTTCGCGCCCGTCCTCGGCTGGCTGCGCGAGAAGGTCCACACACGCGGCCATATCAAGGATGCGCCCGAGATCTACCGGGAGATCGCCGGGGATCGCGACCCGGTCGAGGATCTGCTCGCGCATATCTGGTCGCGGCAGGGCAAGCTCTACGGGGTGAGTCGCCCCACTGAATGAGCCTTCATTCAGCGGCGGATTTTCGGCGGTGTCCCTTTGGAGTCACCGCTGAATGCTCCTTCAGCCGCGCAGAAAGCGCAGCTTGACTTTCCAGCTTCCGCGGAGCTGCTGCAGAAGGATGGCCACCGGCGCACCGTAGGTGGCCTGCTCCAGGATGCCGGCATCGGTGACCGGCTTGCGGGGGCCCGCTTCGATCCAGCGATGATCCAGCTCGTCCCAGTGGAAGAACAGGACCTGGCACATGGGGATGCCGTCGTCGCGGGTGCCGGTCAGGTACCAGGCGGCGCGCGCCGACCAGACCGGCGGCAGCAGCGCAAACTGAGCATTGACGGGGATACGCGCGGCCGGGCCTTCCATCAGGCTCTGCTCGTTCCCCAGCTCAGCCAGAAAACGCAGGTCTGCCGGTTTAAAAGGGAAGGGAGGCGGGAGCGCTTCTTCCTCCTCCTCCACCTGCCGCAGACAAAAAAGTGGCGTGGCCAGCTCTGAGCGCCACCGCGCCACCTCAGCCAACAAAGCGATGGCTTCGCTGCGGTTTTCGTCGGTCTCAGTCAGGATCACAGGCACCGTCGCAATAGTTGACGACCTTGCCCGTGGTCAGAAAGGTCCAGAGCTGCTCCTGCGACGCCGGGTTACGACGGGTGGACTCGTGGGTGTCGGTCTCCGAGTCGGGCGGGACGTTGGTAAAGGGCTCGGCGGGCACACCGAAGTCCACTTCGACCAGAGCCGGACCTTCCCAGCCCGAAGCCTGGGTTTCCATACCCCAGACCGGGCGCACCGGGGTCTCGATCAGCGAGGCACCATAGGATCGCGCCGCCATCTGGCCACCCAGGGTGGTCACCTGCGCGTCGCCGATGGCCGTCTGCATCAGGATCTGGTGCGGGGGCAGGCCCGCCAGTGGCTCCTCGTACATCTGCCGCCCGAAACCTGCACCTTCGCCGGAATCCCACAGCGTCTGCATCAGCACCATCCACAGGGCGATGTCGCGGGAGTCCCGGTAGGCCGCCTTGAAGACCACGAAGAAGGGGGCGAAGTCGGCAGAGCGATAGAGCAACAGCGCATAGGGAGCCCCGCCCACCCCCAGAACACCTCGGGTGATGTCCGGCTGCAACGCCATATAGGCGCCCCCGAGAATTCCGCCCTGCGAATTTCCATAGTAGTAGAGCTGCGAGCTATCGAAGACCGACACCATGTTGCCGTCGCCGTCGGGGAAGGCCACCGACGCATCGGCGGCGATGGCGCCGCGCATCATGTCAGCCGCCGCAAAAAACTCACCAAAACCCTGCTGAGAGCGCTCGGGGATCATGGCGAAGTTGCCAATATCGGTAAGGATCATCTCCACGATCGCGTCGGAATCCTCCCCTTTCATGCCGGTCCAGTCCACTGCAAAGGGAATAAAGCCATAGCGGTTGGCCATCTCGCCCAGGTAGCCGGTCTCGACCTCACCCTGGCCACCCAGAAGCCCGTGGCCGTACTGAAGGAGCGGCAGGGGACGGGGGTTTTCCACGGCAGTGCGTGGAATGACGATGGTGAAGGGCACCTCGGTGGTGCCGTTGGTGTAGGGCATCCCGGTCTGGGGATCGCGGGTCAAGAGCGTAGGGGGCTCGTTGGCGTCGGTGTACAGCGGCACGTTGGTCAAGTGGCCGTGGACACGGCGATAGGTGTTTTCGTTCACCTCGTCCTCGACCGAGTCTACCACATAGCCGACGGTGCCGTCGGCAACAGCCGCACGCATCCCGTCCCGAATCACCTCGGCCTTCCCGGCAATTCCCTCAGGAGAGGCGATGACCAGATCCCATGCCAGCTGCACTTCGGAGCGTGCCCAGCCCTGGCCTTCGAGGGCCGAAAAGATGCCCTCATAGAGGTCGCGGCGCCCTTCGATGTCCCAGTTCTGAGTGGCCGTCCCGTCGCGAAGGGCGGCGAAGCCTTCGGTGGCTGAAATGGCGCTTCCCGAAGCATTTTTCAGATTGCGCAGGCCCACGATGTAGCGGTGGCTGTTGCGGAGCGGCACCGCCGGGTAGATCAGGAGCATCCGCTTGGAGGCGGTGAGGTCGGACATGTCCAGCTCGGCCCAGACTGGCATCCTCTCGCCGGTGTCGGCGTCCACCACCACCACCGGGGAGTTTTCCAAGAGCGAATCGGCGATATGGTCGTGGTCAGGCAGGCCATCCAGCGCAAGCTCGGGGAACTCGGCGATCAGGGGTGCCATCGGCGAAAAACCGTCGCGCTCATTCCAATAGGTGGGCGCCGGCTGGTAGGCGATCTGGCCCTGGTCGGTGACGGGGATCGTCGTCGCGCCCAGGTGCACCCGCCAGCCGGTAGGGCTCTGGGCATCTTCGCGCATAAAATAGGTCGAAGGGAAGGGGAGGTAGCATTTTTCGGAGGAAATTGGGTCACAATCCGAAAATTCGCGCTGCACGATGCCGCCCGAGTCGTCAGTTTTCGCACCTTCACAGGCGGTCAGAATCAGCAGGGGTAGCAGTGTGCGCACGGTCTCTCCTTCTCAACCGGCGCGTTAACCTGATCTGTGGTAAATTAGCAGTCCCTGGAGGATCCGATGCCCCCTGTCGCCCGAAAGAGTGTGGATATGGCCTTTGTCCCCGCCTGTGTGCACGGCAAGCCCTGCTGCCCGCACCCGGCAAGCGGACCGGCGTCGGCGGGCTCACCCGATACCTTGGTGAACGGTCAGCCGGTGGTGCGGGTGGGCGACTCTGGCAAACATGCGGCATGCTGCGGGCCGAATTCCTGGGTGGCACAGATGGGCTCGGGCACGGTGCGGGTGAACAACATCCCCGTGCACCGGCTGGGCGACATGACCGTCCACTGCGGCGGGGTGGGCTACATGGCTGCTGGCAGCGCGAACGTCATAATCGGTGGTTGAAGGCCTGGTCTGCATCCACTGCCGGGGCTGGCAGGGTGCGGAATTTGTGAGCCGTAGTCTGCGACCCGAGGGCTGCTGGCTCTTGTGTGACTGCGGCGCCCGCTACCCGGTTGTGGACGGAATCCCGCTGATCTTCAAAGACTTCCGTGCCTTCTTGGCCTCGGAAGCGCCAGTGCTCTTGTCGCGTCAAGACCTGGGAGAGCTGGGCTCCCTGTTCCGGCACCATGCGGGGGGGGCGCTGCGTCGGCTTCAGGAACAGCTCCACAGCTACTCTTCCTCCTCCGAAGGGGAGCTTCAACACTGGTTGGAGCAGAAGGTCGGCAGTCTGGAGGGGGAGGTGCTGGAGGCGGGCTGCGGCATGGGCCTGTGCGCCGGCAGCGTGGGCTTGGACTACAGCTTCGGGCTCTTGCAGCAGAGTTGCTGCCGCCGGAGAGTATGTGCTGACCTGGGTTCTCCGCCCTTTCCGGCTGCTTTTTTTGATGCGGTGGTCCTGGCAAACGTCCTGGACTCCTGTCGTGATCCGGCGCTGGTGCTGGCGCAGGCGGATGCGCTGTTGCGGCCGGGCGGAATGCTGGTTCTCACCTGTGCTTTTGCCTTCTCGGAAGAGGTAACACCGATCGAGAGCTGGTTTGAGGAGGAGGGGCTTCTCGCCGCCTTGCGCGGAGAACAGGAGTTTTCCGGCTACCTCTTTGACTACGGGCTGGAGGAGGTGGGGGAGCGGAGCTGGCCGCTGCAGCGTCGGCCCCGGGAGCGGGTGGAGTTCCGAACGCTGTGTGTGGTGGCGCGCAAAAAGGGGCCTTCCTCCGAGCAGTGAGGGCTCTTTTTCAAAAAAGAGCCAGACGTTGACTCCTCCCGGCCCGACAGCCTATAATCTACGTTGCGCAGGAGGCTCCTTGCCGAAAGTAACGGATCGCCACGGCCGCCCCACCATGGGGCAGATGCCGGGTCTGGTGGAAGCAATCGTCGTGGACAACGTGGACCCGGACAAGCTGGGGCGGATCAAGCTCAAATTCCCGACGCTGCCGGAGATGCCGGAGAGTTTTTGGGCGCGCCTCTCCATGCCGATGGCAGGGAAAAAGCGTGGATGGATGACCATTCCTGAAAAGGAAGACGAGGTCCTGGTCAGCTTTGTACACGGCGACATCCAGAACGCCGTGGTCGTGGGCTCGCTGTACAACGGCGTTGACCTTCCCCCCTACGCCAACGAAGATGGGGACAACAACCTGCGTGTTTTCCAGAGCCGCTCCGGCCATCGTGTCACCTTTGACGACACAAAGGGCGAAGAACGCATCGAGCTGATCACCCACAACGAGGAGATCCGCTTTATCTGGGATGCCAAGGAAAAAACCCTCTCGATCTACTCGGGCAAGGACATTATCGTAGAGGCCAAGGAGAAAATCTCCTTCAAATGTAAGGATTTCGTGTTGGAGGCATCCAACAACGTGTCCATGAAGGCGGGCGCAAACATGACGGTAGAGACCGGCGCCAACCTGACGGTGAAGGCTGGCGGCAACCTGGTGCTCAAGGGCTCCATGACCAAGATCAACTGAGGAGTCCCCATGATCAACGGCATGGTGGTCGGGCTGGTGGTGGACAACAAGGATCCCGACAAAAAAGGGAAGATCAAGATCAAGTTCCCTGTGGACAACGAACAGGCTCCGGAATCCACCTGGATCCGGCTGTCCAGTCCGATGGCTGGTAAGTCGCGTGGCTTGGTGATGTTGCCGGATGTAGGCACCGAAGTGCTGGTCGGCTACTCCCATAAAACCCTGTCGCCCTACATCGTAGGGGGCCTCTACAACGGCGCCGAGGATCCTCCCTCCTACGCCAACGAGGACGGGAACGACGATCATCGTCGCTTCTGGTCTCGTAATTCCCATTGGCTGGACTTCGACGATACCGCGGGTGCGGAGCGGATCGAGCTGATCTCCACCTCCGAGAACGAAGCCATCTACCAGGAGCTGCACTCCGCCAACAAGGTGATCACCACCAAAGTCAAAAAGGACTTTGTGGTAGAGGCCAAGGAGACGGTGTCCTTCAAGTGTAAAGACTTTGAGCTGGAGGCGGACACCAATATCGATATTTCAGCCTCTACCAACGGAGTTTTCGACGCTGGTGGAAATGGGGAGTGGAAGAGCAGCGCCATGCAGACCTACAAGGGTGCGATGGTGGACATCAATGGAGGCTCTCCCGGCTCTCCCGATAGCCCGAAAGCCACCCCCGCACATAAACACCCCCCCGCGAAGTAGGCGGGGCGGCGCAAAAGCGGACAAGACCAACCCGGCCACGCAGGTTATACCGCGCGCAGGAGTAGGCCCGTGAACGAGCGCCCTTCAGAGCCCCTGCTGATCATCCTGCGCGAATTCATCCGTCGCCGGGGGTTGAACACCGCCGAGGTGGCCTTGCGTCTGGGACTGGAGCGGTCCGCGCTGCGCCGTCGTCTTGCGGGCGAGGAGCCGCTTACGGTGGATGATCTGATGCAGCTGGGGAAGATGCTGGATCTCAAGCCGGAGGAGCTGACCGGAATGCCCATGGGCGACGAGCAGCACATCGCACCGGTGACACAGCTGCCCAGCCCGCGCCTGCACTTGGTGGAGACCAACAGCGCCACCTTGCCCTCCAACCCGGACGACGAGTGGGCGCCCGACCCCACCGGCAACCTGACCTTACAGGCCCTTCGCTACGGTTTTGCGCTGGGCATCGACCTGTTTGTGATCTTCGACTCCACGCAGCTGGAAGAGTGTGGGGTGCCGGCCTCGGTCCTGGACCAGTTCAAAGAGCGGCTGCCCATCGACCTACCTGCCAAATACCATCGGCACAATCGCCCCAAGTTCGAGGAGGATGGACTGGAGTGTATTCTTTCCTTTGATCGGCTGTATACCTGCTTTTTCCCGTGGTCAGCCTTTGTGCAGATCCAGCTGAAGTTGCCCAAAGATGCGGTGCCGAGCCGATCGGCTCCGCCGCCCCCGGCCCCCGCCCCGGCGCCCGGTAAAGCGGGAAGTCACCTACGCGTGGTCAAGTAGCCATGTGGACATCCTCTTGGTTTTACGTAGTGGGTGTGACAAACCAGGACGTGACGACTGCGCTGCCGTGGCTATCTTGAAGCCCATGGATCTTCGCAGCTCAACTCGCCGAATTCGCCTTGCGGCGTCGCCGCTGGTGGTTGCCGTTGCACTCGGGCTTCTGGGGCCGGCCGCCCTGGAAGAGGAGGAGGGAGGTCCGCCGGGCTGGGAAGGTCAGCACGCCGATGCGCCCGCCCCCGACCTGGAAGAGGTTCAGGCGGAGTAAAAGGTCGGGCGTCGCTGTAAAACCGAGGAGGTAGCTGCTGAAAAGCGGGAAGACACCCGGAAGCGGCAGTCGGCTGCTGTACGGCGGCTTCAGTTCTGGTTGCCGCTGCCTATGGCGAGGGGGGCAGCAACGCTGTTGATTACCCGGTCCATGGTTTCGCCCAGCGACTGAATGCCGATGAAGATGCTGATGCACACCAGTCCGCCGACCAGGACGTATTCGATGTGGGCAGCCCCCTGCCGGGGAAGTTGGTTTCGCTGCATCATCGGGACTCCCTTACCGCAGAATTCGCGGTGCTTTCGTTTTTTAGATTTACCCGATGGTGGGAGAGGAGTCCATCCTCATAGGGAATAGTCCCTATGATCACGGCGATGAAGGTGCAGATTGTTCCAATCTGGTAGTCCTCAACGACCGGTTTTGGTACAGGAGGTGTTCCAGATCACCTGTCGGTCAACCTTCTGGTTGAAGCGCTCAGAGTGCCGCGCTGGCCAGGACTTCCACGATGCTGAACAGCATCTGCGTGATGGCGCCCATGTTCGTGATGGCCACCACCAGCCCAGCGCCCAGCAAAGCGGCGATCAGCGCATATTCGATCGCGTTCGAGCCCTGGCGATGGCGGGTGCGGAGCATGTAGCCTCTATTCTCACCATATGCGCAAATTGCGCTTCGGACAATAGGGGAGTTCGCTGATATGCAATCGTTTTTGTAGGGACTATGCGGTGAGGCGTCTGCCGAACTCGTCACACCATGCGACAAGCCGGTTCTCAATTCCAGCCTCAAAGGCAGAATGTCCGGCATCGGGTACCACTTCCAGCGTCGCTTCCGGCCATGCGCGGTGCAGGTCCCACGCCGACTTCATCGGGCAGACGGTGTCGTAGCGGCCCTGGACGATGACGCCTGGAATGTGCCGAATCCGCTGGGCGTCCACCAACAACTGGTCGTCTCGGTAGAAAAAACCTCGGTTGATGAAATAGTGACATTCAATCCGGGCAAAGGCCAGCGCTTTGTCCGCCTGCTGGTACTTGGCAACCAGATCCCGGTTTTCCAACAGGCAGGAACAGCGGGCCTCCCAGATGCTCCAAGCCCGCGCCGCGGTCACCCGGACCTCGGGATCGGGGGAGGTCAAACGCCGATAGTAGGCGGAGACCAGGTCCTGTCGCTCGTCGCCGGGAATAGGCGCCAGATAGTCCTCCCATGCGTCGGGAAAGAGCCAGTGGGCACCCTGCTGGTAGAACCACTGGATTTCTTGGCTGCGGAGAAGGAAAATACCGCGCAGCACCAATGCGTGGACCCGCTCGGGGTGGGTTTCCGCGTAGGCCAGCGCCAGGGTTGAACCCCAAGAACCCCCAAAGATCATCCACTTCTGGATGCCCAGGTGTTCGCGCAGGCGCTCCATATCCGAGACCAGATGCCAGGTGGTGTTTTCCTCCAGCTCTGCATGAGGCAGGGAGCGCCCGCAGCCGCGCTGATCGAAGAGGATGATGCGGTAGCGCTTGGGGTTAAAAAAGCGGCGATGGACCGGGTCACAACCGGCACCGGGGCCACCATGCACAAAGACCACGGGGATGCCGTCGGGGTTGCCGCTCTCCTCGAAAAACACCGTATGCAGCTTTGAAACGGGGAGAAAGGCTGAACGATAGGGCTCGATGCTGGGGTAGATGGCCATCGCGACTCCGGCCGCTGCATTAACCGGTACAGACCCACGTCGGGACCGTAAGGTGGCGGCTTTCCCCGCGTTTCCTCTCGTAGACCGTGCGCAGCCCGAGGTGAATTTGAACCCCGAGTACCGTAAAGCAAAAGCGCTCATCGCGATTGGAAAACCGGAGCAAGCTGCTGAACTCCTGGACCAAATCCCCGCGCGCGAAAATCCGGGCGCCGACTTCTACCGCCTTCGTGGCCGCGCACTGCGCAACGCCGGGCGCCACTTTGATGCGGAAGTTGCGTTCCGTGACGCGCTGGCTCAGAGTCCCCAGGACGCCGGGCTGCTCGCCGATCTGGCCACCACGCTGTTGGGCCAGCGCCGCCTGAAGGAGGCCCTGCCCTATGCACGGGAAGCGGTGACATTGCAGCCGGATCAGGCTGCTTTTTATTGCCTGGTCGGGGTCATTGCTGAGGGGTTGGAGCTGGATGCAGAGGCGACGGCGGCCCTGGAGGTGGCACGGCGGCTTCTGCCCACCGACCCGGAACCACACTGTCTGTACGGCTTCCTTGTGCTGCGGAACAGCAAGGTAGATGCTGCAGAAGTCGCCTTCCGGCAGGCGCTGGCCTTGGACCCTTCGCGGGGGGAGGCACTGCGGGGGTTGGCACGCTGTGTGGCAGCGCGGGGAGGGGTGGGCGAGGCGCGGCGCCTGTGGTTGGACGCCTTGGCGCTCACGCCGACGGCGCGAGATCCTGTGTTGGATCCTCTTCTTTGGTTGGGGCACCCGCTGCTGGCGCCGCTGCGGGGGCTGGCAGGTCTGCCGCCGCTCCTGTCGCTGGGGGCGATGGCCGCCTCCGGCGCTGCCTTCTGGTGGGCACCGGGGAGTTTGCTGGCTCCACTTCTGCTGCTATCTTCCGCAGTTCCACACTTGGCAAGAATGTTTCTTTCCCGAGGTCATCGTGAGTGATACTGTCTCCGCTCTGAGGGAGGCGCTCGTCGTCTCGCCAGACAACATTCCGCTGCGTATGCTTGTTGCGCGCACCCTTTTGGACGAGGGAGATGCCGCGGGAGCCCTTCTCGAGTTCAAGGAGGTGCTGCGGCGGGTGGACCGGCCCGATGCACGGGTGGCTGCGGGGCGCGCGGCGTTGGAGCTGGGGAAGGAGGCTGAGCTTCTGGAGTTCTGGTGGCCGGTGCGCGACAAGCTGGACGCCGGCCAGCAGCGGGAGCTGGCGCGCGGCTGCCTGGCGGGTGGACGTATCGAGCAGGCGCGGGAGGTCTACGAGGTGGCCCTGGGGCGGGACCCGGCGGTGCGGGACATGGAGCTGGATCGGGCACTTCGGGCCGTCGGCCGGTCGGTGCCGATATTCCGGGCCACCGAAGGGGAGACGGAGGCCCCCCGGCCGCAGCGTCCTTCCATCCGTTTTGCGGATGTCGGCGGCCTGGAGGCTGTAAAGGAGCGGCTGCGGATGGACATCGTCTACCCCCTGCAGAAGCCCGAGCTGTTCCGGGCCTATGGGAAGCAAGCAGGGGGAGGGGTTTTATTGTACGGGCCACCCGGTTGTGGAAAAACACACCTGGCAAGGGCGGCGGCGGGGGAGTGTGGGGCGAATTTTGTGGTGGTGGAGATCCCCCAGGTGCTGGATATGTGGCTGGGAGAGAGCGAAAAGCGCCTGCATGCCCTGTTCGAGCAGGCCCGCGCCGAGGCGCCCACCATCCTCTTTTTTGATGAGGTGGAGGCACTGGCGGCGGCGCGGCACCAGCTGAAGCATGGTCCCGGGCGGCGGCTGGTGAACCAGCTCCTGACCGAAATGGATGGGATCCAGGCCCAGAATGCCTCGGTGCTGGTGCTGGGCGCAACCAACGCGCCCTGGGATGTGGATCCGGCACTACGTCGCCCGGGTCGTTTTGACCGGGTGATCTTTGTGCCGCCCCCCGATCGGGTGGCGCGCGAGCAGATTCTGAAGCTCGCCTTTGCTGAAAGACCGGTAGATCGTCTGGACCTGGGTACAATTGCCGCACGCACCGGGCGCTTTTCGGGTGCCGATCTGGCGCATCTCGCTGCCACCGCCAGCGAGCGGGCGCTGGCGGACGCGTTGAAGACTGGGAAATTACGCCCGATCCATCAGTCGGATCTGCTGGCAGTGCTGGACCGTACCCGACCGACCACGCTGGAGTGGCTGGACACTGCGCGGCGCTACGTCTCCTATGCCAACCAGGCGGGGCTGTACGACGACGTCAAGAGCTACCTGGACCGCGAGGCAGGCTAAACCAAGCGGCGGTGCTCCACCATGGAGCAGCGATCCTGCACCACCTGGATGCCTTGTTCTTCCAGGCTTTTGGCGAAGGTGTCGCTGCGGATGCCTGACTGCAACCACACAAAGCGGGGCAGGGGACACATCTCCAGGATTTCTGGAAGATGTGCAGGTAAAAGCTCGGCTCTCCGAAAGATGACTACCATCTGCACCGTGCCGGCCTCGGAGAGAAGGCCGCGCACCGGCTCTCCCCAAAGCTGCTCTCCTTTCAGGGCCGGGTTCACCGGAACGATGTGAAAGCCCGCATGGTGTAGATAGTCTGGCACATAGAAGGCGGGCTTCCACGGATCCCGATGGGCTCCGAGTACCGCAATGTGCTGCACCGAAGCAAAGAGGGCGGCGAAGTCCATCAGGGGATCTCGATGGTGTAGGTCTCGTCCAGGTATACGCCTGGCCATGGACCGGCATAGTTGGCATCGTAGCAGGCGTCCTGCGGGCAGGAGGACCGGCACTGGCTGTCGTTCAGGGCCTGGGACTCCCCGGTTCCCCAGTGCAGGACCAGCGCATCCAGGGCCATCTGGCAGGCGTTGACATCGGTGGCCACCAGACGAAGCTGGTCGCCCACCCGCGCCTCAAATTCCACCGGCGCCAATGTGGAGGAAGTCCGGTCTGTATCTCCGTAGATCTGGGCACCGTTCAAATAGATGCTCAGATCGTCGTCCACCGAAAAGTAGTCAAAAATACTGTTTCCGCCGGAGATGGTGTAGCGGAGTGGTTCCTCTGCATCCTGCACAAAAACCTCGGCGCTATCCTGCCCCGCACAGACCTCCAGATCGATACAACGGAGGCTCACTTCTACATCACCCACCGGCAACGAAGCACTTCCGGTCACCAAGCCATCGCCGTCCACCACGCCCGGCGTCAGGCGGCTGCCATTGGCAAACCAGGAGCAATCCAGATCCTGCAGGTTGTCGTCGGGATCGACCACATGCCCGGTCAACGAGACAACCTCCGTGCTCAACAAAAATATTCCGTTGTTTGGATTCAGTATCTGTACTGATGGACATACATTTTCGTTGGGGTTGTCCAGCGTATTGCCGTACAGGCGAACGCTGGCGATGGGATCCTCGCGATCGTTGCTTTCAATCTGGATTGTTGCTTCATGTTCCAGGGAGTCCAGTGGTGAGAAGCTGGCCTCCATGGTGATCGAAAAGCCATTCTGGAGGGTGTAGGGCTCGCCGCTGTACTCCTCGGGTGCGGTCCAGGCGAAGACCCCATCGGGATCGTCCAGGACGATGTGCTTCAGAAGCAGCTTTCCCGAGCCGCGCGAGGAGAGGGTGAAGCTCTGGGTGGCGGTGGTGCCCGCGGCGACATCCGCAAAATAGATCAGCTCGGGTGCGATCTCCAGGCGGGGGATCACGCCGAAGCCCGATAGCGGCAGCTCCAACAGGCTCTCATTCTCGGCGGTGGACACGTCATCTTCACGATCGGTAGTTAAGATTACCAATCCATAGTCCTGACCTTCGTAGTCCGGCGTGTAGCTGAGCGTCAGGACAGCTTCGTCGGCAGCACCGATGGGCTCTTTACTGTAGTCCACCAGCGCAAAATCGGCGGAGGTGGCTTCGATACGGGCGTCCAGGACGCTGTAAAAACCCAAGCCGTCGTTCTCCAGGCGGACGCCCAACTCCAGGCGGGTACCCACGTTCACCTCGCCAAAGTCCATGGCGGACGGGGTGGCGACCGGGCGCGCTTCCCCGCTGGAGATCTTGTTTTCGCTGCAGGCCAACAGGAGGAGGAGAAACATAGCCGGATCCGTAGCAACCTTCATCTTAGGGCAAGAATGCCCAACCGGCCACCTGGAGCGGGGCGATCAGCGGAGATACAGGGGCGTCGGAGTGCCGATGTCGCTGACAAGCTGGAAAAAGACGCTCTATGCCCAGGTACACCGGCAGCCCCAAGAGCTGGCCATGGCGGCTCAGTTGTTGTTCGGCGGCCCTCCACCCGAGGAACATACCCAGGATTTTCTTGATTTTTTTGCGCTGGAGTGGGTGGATGCCCAAGGCCACACCCTGCTGCAGCGGCTGGTGGCCGAGGGAATTCTGCCCGCCACGCTGGAGGCATGGTCGGCCGAGGTGGTCACCGCACTCTGGGTGGTGGATGGCTGGGCCGACAAGCGGGTGCTCCTGCGGGATCTGGCGACGGACGCCGAATATGCGGTAGAGGCCGCTGGGCTTCAGGCGGAGCTGCCCAAGCGGATGGTGTTGCGGGCACGCCTGATTCCCTATGAAGGAAGCTGGATTTTTTCTGGATCCCCCGAGTTGGTGGAGCCGCTGGGGGTGCTTGCCCGGCTGGACCTGCTGCGGCAGTGGATGGAGGGGCCAGAGCCCGGGCTTTTGGAGCGCCTGACCCAACTTCGCCGCCTCTACCGTCAACTTCGGGAGGAGCGGGAGGCATGGGTTGCGTATTTTGGAAGTGAGGAGGTGATCTTTTCGGGACCCGAACATCTCTCCGAGGCGATGTCTGGCCTGGTGAACCACCTCTTCAACGTCTGGCCTTTTGCCTCCCTGGGGGGCCAGACCCGCGCGGCCGCCCGTCGGAACCGCACCGGGCGTGACCCCGAGATTATCCAGTTTCAACTGGGAGGTGTGCTGGCAGGCCCGGGTCGCCATACCGCCATCTACGACGCGGTGGAGGGCATCCATTTTCTACCCTCCTTTGGCGAGCTGCGTGCACATCTGCGCGGCGAGGAACATCATCCCGAGCTTCTTCGGGAATATCTGGAGGATCCCCACATCGGACTGCTGCCCTTCAAACGTCTGGGTGAAACGACGGGTCTGGCGCGAATGTTGGGACGCCCGGAGGCCCCGGTGGAGGAGCTGCTGGCGGGGATCAAGGCGCCCGCACCACGGTGGAGTATCCACCTGCTGCCGGGAATGGAAGATTAAGGAGTATCAGGTTGGTGTAATGTGCAGACCTCGCCGGTCATCCTTCGCCACCTTCCATTCTTGCGTTGCGCCGCCGCGCTGCACCTTGTCGTGCTGTTGATGGCGCTGCTGAGCGAGGTCGGCCTGGTAGAGACTGTGGCGCTGCTCCAGGATCCGCTCCACCTGCTGGATCGCACGCTTGCGGTTCTGCTGGAAGGATCGCTGTTCCTGTACTTTCAGCTGGATCTCTGTACCTTCTCCATCGTAGCGTAGTCGCACGGCGGAGCTGGTCTTGTTCACCTTCTGGCCGCCCGGACCCTGCGCCCGGCAGGCGCTCAGGTGCAGGCACTGCGGGTCTAATACCGGCGCAACCGCAAGCGGGTGCAGGCTGACATCGGCAAACCACCGCTTCCTCGAAGATTTTCCCCGTAAAGCGGCCACCAAGGTATGGGTGCCGGTCCAAGGCGCCAGCGCTTCCTGTGCCAACCCCTCCACGGTCAGAAGCACCGAAGCGGGAGGATCTCCCTGGTGTTCCTCCTCCACCCGCCCGCCCTCCGCCTCCAAGCGGCGGCGGAGCACCGTCGCAAGGGCAGCGACAAAGAGGCGCACCTCGACCGGGCCGCGCCCGGAGCTGATCTGCATCAAAAAAATCGGCATTGTGGGCTCAACGTTTGAGAGTGAACAAGGGAAGGAGCTCGGCCACACGGCGGGCAGTCCTGGCCGCCTCCAGGGCCTGGATCACCGGCTCCACCGCCTTGTAGGCGTCGGGGTGCTCCTCATAGAGCAACTCGGGATCGTCGCAGTGCACGCGGCCCCCCAGCGCAGTTCGTGTCAGAGAAGCACGGGTGTACCTGCTCTTCAGCTTGGCGCGGGCTTCGGTGCGCCCCATCTTGCGACCGGCGCCATGCGCAACCGAGCACAGGCAGCTCTCCTCGCCGGTGCCCTCCATCAGAAAGGAGGGAGTCCCTCGGGAACCCAGGACCACGGTCAGCATTCCCGCCTCGGCAGGCGCGACCCCCTTCCGGTGCAGATACAGAGGTTGCCCCTGGATCACACGCGGCACGGCGCTGTTGTGGACCAGATCCACCAGACCCCCCAGGCGCTCGGCCCGCGCCGTTCCCAGGGCGACGAGCATCCGCCAGGCCATCAGCAGGCGGTTCACCTGCGCCCAGCGGATGGCACCGGCCAATTGGCCAGAGAAAAGCTCCAGTTTGTCGCCAGTCAGCGGCCCCTCCTCCCAGCGATCCGCGAGCCACTTTCCCAGACCCCGGGAGCCGGAATGCGCGAGCACTGCCAGACCTTGGGACCGCACCCCGGCGCGGGAAGCGGCTCCTCGATCCCAGATTTTTCCCACCCGCACCAGCTCCAGAAAGTGGTTGCCGCCGCCGCTGGTGCCCAGGGAGGTCGCGAAGGGATCGTCGGGGGTCGGGCCAGAGGGGGGCAGGTCGTCCACCGGGTACATCGCAGCGATGGCGGCCAACTCTTCAGGAATGTAGTCCAACCTGGAGAGTCCACGGGGACCACTGCTCCAGGCCACACGCGCCAGCGGCTCCAGGACGGTCTCCTGCAGCACCGGGCCTTCGGTCAGCTCCAGGATCCGGCGCTCCAGGGCGTCTCCCGTGTGTTTTCCGCGGGGCACCCCGATGAGCAGCGCACCGCAGCCCGCGTCACCGCCGATCAGCGGCGGGTGGATGCCGTCGGCAAAAGCAAAAACGGCCCCGATGGGAACCCCCGGACCTGCATGCAGATCCGGCATTCCCACCGTGGCCACACAGCCGGGCGACTCCGACACCCGACGAAGCTGCTCTTTGGCAGCACCTTCCATCCAAACGCCTGGTCCTTCCAGTACCCGCAGCTTGTCCATTCCGCACCTCTGTGGCCAGGGGAAGCAAGAGTTGTGCCAAGGAAGGATGGTTGAAAAGAGTAGGGTCAACGATGCTCATTCGGGTATCGTTGCGATCGATGGTGAAATCTTCATCAGAAAGGTGATAAGAGTTGTACCATGCTGATGCAATCTGCACCACTGTTGCTGTGCTGGAGTGATCGGGCACCGCGTGCGTCGCACCATAGCCGACGCCCGGGCACTGACCAGGGGCCGATTCTCCGCCTTCTGAATGAGGGATCTGGCTATGAAGAGGCCTGGGTACTCAGCACCGAGGCCGGGCGGCGGGAGGCCGAGGAGCTGTTGGAGCGGATGGCTCCCCGCGTGGCCCGGCTACGCCTGCTGATCACGGATGTGGAGGATCCTTCGGATTACGAGCAGCTTTTTCGCGCGATGCAGGGGCTGCTGCCGCAGCTTCCGGCGGCTCCGGTGGATGTGCTGCTCTCGGCGGGGACCCCGCAGGCCCAGGCCACCTGGCTGATCCTGGTGCAGGCGGAGCTGCTGAAGGCCAGGATGTTGCGGGTGATTCCCCCGGATTTTGTGCCCCATCCGCACCCCCACGCCGTCCAGGAGGTGCGCCTGGACTTTGCCGGCTTCCCCGAGATTCGTGCCCTGCGGGAGGAGGTGGGGCGCCTACGCCGTCACCTGCGGCTGGGGGAGGAGCTGATCGGCGAAAGTGTGGCCATGCAGGCGCTGAAAAATCGGATGCTGAGAGTGGCAGCCGCGGATGTGCCGGTCCTGATCCAAGGGGAGACTGGGGTGGGAAAAGAGCTGGTGGCCCGTGCACTTCACCGGGCTTCGGCACGGCGAGAAGGCCCCTGGGTGGCGGAGAGCTGTGCCGCCTTCAGCGAAGGGATTTTGACCTCTGAGCTTTTTGGGCACGAAAAGGGCGCCTTTTCGGGCGCTTCGGGGCGGCATCGTGGCCTGTTCGAGCGGGCGCACGGGGGAACACTTTTTCTGGATGAAGTCGGAGAATTGCCACTGAGGGTGCAGGCGACGCTGTTGCGGGTGCTGCAGGAGGGGGAGCTGCGCCGGGTGGGCGGCGAGCAGTCCCTGCGGGTGGATGTACGCCTTTTTGTGGCCACGCACCGGGATCTTCGGCGGATGGTGGGGGAGGGGACTTTCCGCGAGGATCTGTACTGGCGGCTGCGGGGGGCGGTGCTGGAGCTGCCGCCCCTGCGCGAGCGCCTCTCGGATCTGGAGCTTCTGGTCAGCCTTTTTATGGGGTCACGATCTCTGCATGTGCAGCCGGAAGTCTGGAGCTGTCTGCGGCGGTGGCACTGGCCCGGGAATGTACGCGAGCTGAAAGCCGAGGTACAACGCTGGGGAGTCTTTTGTGAGGAGGAAGTGCGGCTCCCGGACCTAAGCCCGGAGCTGCGCGGCGATGCCGTCTCCCCGCTCGTCCCGGACTCCTCCGAAATTCGTCCGCTTGCAGAAGTAGTAGCCGCCTGCGAACGTCAGCAGATCCAGCGTGCCTTAGATGAGGAAAAAGGCAACCTTTCTCGCACTGCACGCCGCTTGGAGATTGACCGGAACACCCTGAAGCGGAAGCTGAGAGAGCTGCTGCCGGACTACCAGCGTGGGTCGGACTGAAGGAAGCGGATATCCACCATGTCGTCGTGCGCCGTCACGTGCAGCCCTTCGCCAAGGTGGCGGCGGGCAATTCCCGACACGATGTTGTGCCGGGGCAAGCCTGCGTCCGCGCAGTCCACAAAGCGGATCCGCGCACGGGGGGGCGCCGGAATACGGGCCAGAAAGGTGCAAAAAACGTCGATACAGCGACGAGCACGCTCGGGTGGCAGTCGCTGCAGCACCAGGGTCAACGCCACCCCGGCCTTGTCGTGCTCCACATGGGCCCCCACCTCCAGCGGCAAGGCGGCTGCGTCCTCATGCACCCGGCGCTTCCAGTCGCCGTCCACGGCGGTAGACGGCGCGCGTCGGGGCGGGGGAGGTGCTTCGCGCTTTCCGAAGCTGTTGCGGAAGCTGAGCAGCAAGCCGATCACCCCCACCGCACCCACAATGGCATTGGCGGGTACACCCAGGCGTTGATCCACCTCCACCACGGTGATGGCGAGGGGAGACATCCGGTCCCCGTAGGACAGCCAGGCCAGGCCGATCGCCACGAAAATGAGGAAGATATAGAAGGATCGGGTCACTCAGCTCACCCGGACATAGGCCCCGCGGAAGTAGCCCAGCGGCGCACCTTCGCCCAGGCGCACGGCTTGTACTTTCCCCAGGAAGAGGCTGTGATCTCCAGCGTCCACCACCTGAAAAAGCTGGCAGTCCACCTGGGCCAGGGCGCCAGCGAGCACCGGGCTCTGGAAGTCCCCCAGCTCCCACAACGGCTCAACGCCGGCCTTGGGCCAGCCCGCAAAATGACCTGATAAATCCTGCTGTTCTGCGGTAAGGATGCTCACACCATAGGCGCCCGAAGCGACCGCGTGATCGTGGAACTTTGCGGTCTTTCCCACC
>CAITDR010000469.1 GCA_903891165.1 uncultured Pseudomonadota bacterium | reverse complement strand
GACATTCCCGTAGTAGGTGGGCTCGGTGCCCTCTCCCGCAAAAAAGAGCCTTTCCCCAATCGGACTGCCGATCAGCTCGATGTCTTCCGGGGTGGCACCGGGGGGCAGGTACACATAGCTGCCCAGGCTGTAGGGATCGGTGGTCCAGCGGGTGACGCTGCTGTGGCTGGGGGTGGGGATACTGCGTGCGTAGGCGGTGGCCAACACCGAGAGTGCCCCGTTGACAATGGCCTCGTCGCTGGGATTGGCCTGCTGCGCCCTCGAAAAACGACCGCCGTAGAGCCCCACCAGCACCGGTGCTCCGGCCAGCTCGGTCATGTCGTAGAACTCAGGAAAGACCCCCTCGCCGTTGGCGTCTACATACTCCAGGCTCCCCTCCCACCATTTTTCCTCCCATACCAAAACCACCTTTTCCAGGTTTCCCGTGTCCAGGCGAGCCAGGGCCTCCTTCCGCGCCTCGGGTAGCGGTGGGCTGAACTGGATGCTCCCTTTCCGCAATACGCCGACCGGCACCGTCACCAGCACATGGCTGCCGGTAAAAACCTCTGCCCCGGTCACCACCTCCGCCTCCTCCTCCCCGATCCGGATTTCTGTTGCCGGTCTCTGAAGGTGGATGTCGAGGCCCTTGGAGAGGGCTTCTACGTAGCGTCCGTAGCCCCCGGTGGGGAAGTGGTCTCCGCCCTTCAGCTCGGGCTCGTCCCAGAACCAGGCCAGCCCCTGGTTGGTGATCGGACTGGCGTAGCTCAGCTCCACCATCCACTGGTCGATGGCGTGGGTCGCCAGGCGTGCCTCTTGACCCGTCAAGCCCTCCTCCTCGATCCAGACTTCCCGCGCCTCTTTCAGGGTGACATCCCCCAGCTCTCTCTTGAGTCGGGGCAGCGCCGCCTCAAAGTCCTCTTCCGCGGTCTCCATCGTGCTCCAGCCCGCGTCTCCCAGCTCCCGGCCGGCTCCGGCATCATAGAGCAGCTTCCAACGGGTCTGATCCGCCGTGTAGGCCAGTCCGTTGGCATCCGCAAAATCGGCAACCGGATTTTTGTTGATGCCATGCAGCCAGGCGGCGCCCATGTCTACGCTTGCAGGGCCCACCTCCGCGGTCCAGGTCCGCCCACCGATGCGGTCGCGGGCCTCGATCACCGTCACCTTCACACCGGCGTCGTGCAGCACCCGTGCGGCGGTCAACCCCGCCATTCCCGCCCCAACCACCAGCACATGCGTGTCGGGGTCGGCTGCGGGGGAACCTGGATCAAGGGCGCGGCAGGCTAAAATCCACAGCATCTTGTACCTCGTGACGAAATATATCGAAGCGAGCTATTCGCCCACGCCGTAGAAGAGGTAGCCCTGACCCACCCGCACCCCGGGGTTGTAATTGGGCGCCCCCAGGAACCAGTCGTCGAAGCCGTCCCCGTTCAGATCGCCCACACCGCCCACTTCCGCGCCCAGGTTGGCCGAGGAGGAGGAGCCAAGCCAAGCAGCATAGTTGCTCCCCGACAGCGACGATACGCTGTAGCTCCCCGTGGCCGGCCCGTAGATGATCACCGCCGCCCCGGTGTTGGAGGCCGCTCCCACCAGCGGGCTGTCGAAGCCGCTGGCGCCCACCACCATGTCTCCGAGGCCGTTTCCGTCGAAGTCCCCGCCACCCACGGCACGTCCGGCGAAGTCCGAGCTGATCGAGCCATAGACCTGTGCGACCGAAAGTGTGGCCACCGAGCCATTGGGTAGGCTGCTGCCCCCCCGCACCAGGTAGGCGGCGCCTTTGTTGGTGGCGCCGGTGGTGTCGTAGCCATCCGCACCCACCACCAGATCCTCGTATTCGTCACCGTCGCTGTCGCCAATACTGCTGATGCAGGGGCTACAGTTCACTTCGAAGACGCTGCTGACGACAATATCGTGGCCGGTCAGGCTGGCCGAGGCGTTGACCGGGGTCAGCGAACCAGAGAGCGGCGCTTCAAAGATGTAGGTGATACCGAGCTGTGCGCTGGTGGCCAGCAGCTCGTTCAGCCCGTCTCCGTCCAGGTCGGTATTGCCCACGACGGAGACACCGAGACGATCGCCGGAAGCGGCTCCGGAGATCACCGCCGCATTCTGGGTGGTGCTGCTGATGGTCCAGGTGCCGGAGCTGGCGGTCCCGGAGATGACGGCCACCCGGCCGATGTTGGTGTTGCCCGCTACCACCGTTGGAGCGTAGCCCGCGACCACCCAGTCGTTCACAAAGTCCCCGGTGAGGTCTCCGCCGTCGGCGATCGCCCAGCCTGCATAGTCTTTGGTCACCGCTCCGGTGATACTGATGAAGGCGCTGGCGGGGGCGGTGGAGTTCACGGTGGGGGAAAGTGTGCCCGTCAGGCTGCTGGAGCCCTTGAACAGGTAGGCGGCACCCGCGTCGGTCAGCGCCGAGCCGCTGACGCTGGGGTTGGCCAGATAGGCGCCCACGGCCAGCTCGTCAACGCCGTCGTTGTTGATGTCGGTCACAAAGGACAGGCCAGAGCCCGCACGATCCGCGTTGGCAACACCGTTCATGGTGGCCCGGGGGGCGGCCACGGTGTCCTGCAGCCCGCTGGCGCCGCCGCGGAGCAGGTACATCCTGCCCTTGTTGGCATCCCCTGCGGCGGTGGTGGGATCGAATTCGCGGTCGCCGATGGCCAGATCCCCGTAGCCGTCGCCGGTCACGTCGTATTCACCTCTTGCGACGGTTCCGGCAAAGAAGGCGGCGGCAGAGGGAGATCCGTTGATACCCAGAAGGGTCACGTCGGCTGCGGTGTCGACGAGCAGCCCGACGTCGCGGCAGTCATCCACGTTGTCGCAGTCGTTGTCCAGACCATCCTTGCAGTAGGTGGGAGACTCGGTGATCCCGGGGTTGACGGTACTTTGCGCGTCGTCACAGTCGGTACTGTTGGCCACATAGCCTGCGGGCAGGTCGCAGCGGGAAATGGACTCGGACGAGAGGCCGTAGGTGTCGGTGTCGGCGTCGCGGTACCAGGTGCTCTTGGTGGCGGCGTTCACGGTGCTGTCGTTGTCGTCGGCGCTGCCGTTGCAGTTTTCGTCCACGTTGCCGCTATCGCAGATTTCTGTGGCGGCCGGGGAGATACTGCTGCTGCTGTCGTTACAGTCGCCGCCTACACTGGTGTAGCCGGAGGGAAGATCGCAGGTGTAGGTGGTGGAGGCGGTCAGGCCGTAGTTATCCCCATCGGCATCGCGGTACCAAAGGCTGTAGCTGCTGGGTTCCACGGTGATGTCGGCGTCGTCGCTCAGTCCGTCGCAGTCCTCGTCCACATTGCTGCTGTCGCAGACTTCGGTGGCACCGGGGTTGATGGCGGCAAGGTTGTCGTTACAGTCGGTGCTGTTGCTGACGTAGCCCACGGGGGTGTTGCAGGCGGCCAGCGGGATCAGCAGGTCGCCGTAGTTGTCGCTGTCGCTATCGAAGTAGAAGTTGCTTTTGGAGGACGCCAACACGGTGCTGTCCCCATCGTCGGCACGGCCGTTGCAATTCTCGTCGGTGTCGGCCCGATCGCCGCTGTCTCAGACTTCGGTTGCGCCGGGGTTGATGGCGTTGTTTCCGTCGTTGCAGTCGGTGGAGGAGGCGACGTAGCCGGTGGGGGCGTCGCAGGCACTGGTGCCGACGGTGGCGTTCCCGTAGCTGTCGCTGTCGCTGTCCTGGTACCAGCGGGTGCGGGTGCCCAGGTTCAGGGTGCTGTCGTTGTCGTCGGCGGTGCCGTTGCAGTTTTCATCCACGTTCCCGCTGTCACAGATTTCGGTGGCGCCGGGGTTGATGGTGATCACCGCGTCGTTACAGTCGGTGCTGTTGGCGACGTAGCCGCTCGGCAGGTCGCAGCGGGCGAGGGTGACGGCGAGGTTGCCGTAGGTGTCGTTGTCCGCGTCCCGGTACCAGGTGGATCTGGGAGCCGCGCTTACAGAGCTGTCGTTGTCGTCGGCCAGACCGTCGCAGTCCTCGTCCACGTTGCTGCTGTCGCAGACTTCGGTGGCAGCGGGGCTGATGGCGGCGTTGCTGTCGTTGCAGTCGGTGCTATTGGCAACATAGCCGGAGGGCTGGTCGCAGCGGGCGAGGGTGGTGGCAGAGGTGCCGTAGGTGTCGGTGTCGGCGTCGCGGTACCAGGTGCTGCGCGTCGCCGTGCTGACCGAGCTGTCGTTGTCGTCGGTCAGACCGTCGCAGTCTTCGTCCACGTTGCTGCTGTCGCAGACTTCGGTGGCGCCGGGGT
>CAITDR010000468.1 GCA_903891165.1 uncultured Pseudomonadota bacterium | reverse complement strand
TGCCAGCTACGCCTTTGATGACGAGGGAACAGCGGCCGAGCGGGTCCACCTGATCCGCAACGGCATCTTGGAGCGGCCCTTGGGTGGCGCCACCTCGCAGGCCCGCGCCGGGATGGCGGGCACCGCAAACGGACGCGCAAGCAGTTGGAACCGTCCCCCCATCGACCGGATGGCAAACCTGAATATTGAGCCGGGAAGCAGTAGCTTTGAAGAGCTGGTCGCTTCGGTGGAACGCGGAATCTACATGCGCACCAACTGCTCCTGGTCGATCGACGACGCCCGGAACAAGTTCCAGTTCGGCTGTGAGTGGGCACAAATGATTGAAGGGGGGCGCCTTACAAAAGTGGTGCGGAACCCCTGCTATCGGGGGATCTCGGCCACCTTCTGGCGTAGCCTGAAGGGTGTGGGCGGCCGGGATACCGTCTCGGTGCTGGGCACCCCCTACTGCGGGAAAGGGGAGCCGGCGCAGATCATCCGGGTGGGTCATGCCTCACCGGTTTGTTTGTTTGAAGGTGTGGATGTGTTCGGAGGAGAGTCCTGATGCGCAGCTATGTAGACGATCTGGCGTCACGACTGTTCGGGCAACTTCGGGGGGCTGAGAAGGCCACCCTGTACCTGGGCCGGGAAGATTCAAACTTCATCCGCTTCAACCAGGCAAAAATCCGGCAGATCGGAGAGGTTCAGCAGCGGGAGCTGAGCCTGAGGCTGGTGGTGGGGGCAAGGCACGCCACCGCCGAGCTGAACCTGTCGGGGGAGGCCGAGGTGGACCGGGCCAC
Source organism: uncultured Pseudomonadota bacterium (assembly GCA_903891165.1). Classification (GTDB taxonomy): domain Bacteria; phylum Myxococcota_A; class UBA796; order UBA796; family SXON01; genus CAITDR01. The sequence goes on along the minus strand of CAITDR010000468.1, from coordinate 4,868 downwards.
CCTGGATCAGGCGCTGGGGCAATTGCGGGAAAGCCTCCCCTTGTTGCCGGAAGATCCGCACCTCTGTATCGCCTGGGAGGGGCCGTCAGTAGAGCAGGTGCGGCAGGCAAAGCCGCCCGCTGCGGCGCAAGTGGTGCAGGATCTCGTGGAGGCCGCCGGGGATACCGATCTGGTGGGCTACTATGCGGGTGGCGAAGTACAGCGCGGTTTCTGGGGAAGTACGGGGATCAAACACTGGTATTCGGCCCCCTCCTGGACCCTGGACTGGAGCCTGCACCTTCCTGATCGCGACGGCGAGCGGCGTGCGGTCAAGGCGATCCTGGGCGGAGAAGCCTGGGATTCCCAAAGACTCCAGCAGCGGATGGCCACCTGTCGTCGGGAACTGGCAGCGTTGGAGCGTCCACTCATCCACCTGAAACCCGGCGACTATCGTACCCTTCTGGCCCCCGATGGTCTTGCCGAGCTGCTCAACCTCGCGGGCGGGAGCATCGGCGCCATGGCGCTGCACACCCGAAGCTCGCTGTGGCTGCGTCAGCTCAACGGCCACGCCCTGAACCCCGCTTTTTCGTTGATCGAAGATACCGAAAATGGCTTCAGCCCGCCCTTCCAGAGCGATGGTTTTGTGAAGCCCCCTCAGGTGGAGCTGCTGAAAGCGGGCGCACTGGTGGGGCAATTGGTGAGCCCCCGGTCGGCATTGGAGCTGGGTCTGACCCAGAACGGCGCCTCAGAGTACGAGTCCCCCGAGTCGCTGTCCATGGCGGGCGGAGACATGAAGGAGACCGAACAGCTCCAGCGGCTGGACACCGGTATCTACGTCAGCAACCTGTGGTACACCAACATCTCCGACCGCAGTGCCGGTCGCGTCACCGGGCTCACCCGCTTTGCGACGTTGTGGGTAGAAAAGGGCGAAATTGTCGGCCCCGTGCCCACCATGCGCTTTGACGACACGCTGGGGCGGATGTGGGGAACGGAGCTGGAAGCGCTGGGCGCCACCCCCGAGCTGATCCCCTCCACCGACTCCTGGGGCTGGCGAAGCACCGCCTCGTGGCGGCTGCCCGCGCTGTTGATGAAGTCCTGGCGTTTGACGCTGTAATTGGGGTGATCGGTGGGCAGGGGATGGCCTCCCCAAGTGGAGCTTTTCCACTCTTCAGGCGCCTGAACAGCTCCAAAGCTCCCTCCCCCACCTGATCCCCATCATCCATTTCGCCAAAAAACCGGTCCAACCGGCAGCCCCAGGAAAAGTCGGGTTATCCGTCCCCATGGCTGCACCTCCCTCCCGACTGCTCCCTGTTGCGCTGGTGATTGCGCTGCTGCTGTCGCCCCCCTTGGGGATGGTGGCCCTTTGGACGGCGGTTAAAGCGGAGCGTGCCGATCCGTCGGAGCTTCCCGGGCTGCGGCAAGGTGGCTGGCGATGGGTCGCTGGAGCGATCGCCGTGTTGCTGCTTCAGGCGGCCGGTTTTGGGCTTCTGGAAGCCGCATCCTGGGCCCGCAACCTGTGGATGACGCGGCCATGAGCGCCCAGGCGATTCAGCCCGAAAGTCTGGGCCAGTACCTGCTCCTGGTGCTGCGCGGCCTGCCACGCCAGCTGGGCCTCGGTCTGCTGCTCCGTGTGCTGGTGGTGGCGCCGATCTCGGCGGCGGCCCTGCTTTTACATACCTGGCTCCTGGTCTATTTTAACGAGGGCGTCAACTCCGACGGGTCCTTTCTCAGCCAGAGCCTCGCGCTCAGCGGCTTCCGCCTCCTCACCGGTACCCTTCTCTGGACCGTTGCCGCTTACCTGCTTTCCACCCTGATTTCCGACGCCATACGGGTGGGTCCGCTCCCACTCCTGCGGAGCCACCTCAGGGTGCCAGGCTGGATCAGCACGGCCACACGGGAGGGCGGCACCGTCGGCATCGCCGTTCTCGCCGGCGCCTATGCCCTGGCCGAGATCCTGGGCTCCGTGGTTGCCACCCGGCCCCTCACGATGGTGATGTTCCTGTCGATGTGGATGGCGCTGGCGGCCGGTCCTCAGGGTACCGCGCAGCAGGTGGTTCAGCTTGGATGGCGGGACATCCAGCGGGCTCTGCACCGGGCCCCTGGCCCCTCGCCGCGGGCACCGCTGGTGATGCTCCAGGTGGGCATCGGCTTTGGGCTGCTCCGGGCCTCCCTGTTGCCCTACCAGCCCGCGATGGGGCTCTGCGGTGGCGTGGCGATGCTTTTTGTCGCGGCGATGCTCAGTCGGGCTCCGGGCGGCCGGGCAGCGGCGCTGTTGCTCCTCTGTATGGTTTTTGCCCCCCACCTTGCCTGGGCCGACGACGGCGGCTGGCAGGAGGGAGGAGGCAGCTTTACAAGCTGGCTGGGCAGCGAAGGGGCAACGTCTGCGGTCTTGCACGGTCTTCCTCCCGCGGTGGGGGTCTTTCTGGGTGGCTTCTTCGGGAGCTTCCCGGAGCTGTTTCCTCCGATCACCCTCCCCGAAGATCCGGGTGTGGCGCCCAAAAAGCCCTTTCAATATTGGGGCGATGGCTCCAAGGAAAATCCCTTTACCGACCGTCCTCCCGGCTCCCCCGAGCTGCCTCCGGGTTGGTCTGGAGAGGGTACCACTGCCAATCCATACACCGACCAACCCAAGGGGGAGGATGCGGAGGAGGAAGAGCCGCCCAACGGCGACACCGGCGCGGGCGGAACGTCGGGTGACGGCGGCAAAACGGGCGATGGTGCCAGCCAGACCGGCAGCGGAAAGAGCCCGAACAGCGACGGCGCCGGCCAGACCGGCGATGGGAAAAAGCAGGCAGACGGCAACAACTCCGACGAAGAGGACGAAGATCCCGAGGAAGAGGACGACGATGACGAAGAAGAGGATGAAGAAGATGAAGAAGACGAGGACGAAGAAGACCCCCCTCCCCCCTCCCCGCCCCAGCTCCCTCCCGAGCTGACACCCGAGCAGATTGCCGCCTTGAACACCAAATTCCAGGAGATCATCGACGCCAAAGTGAAGGAAGGCTACTTCGTACGGAATCCGGGGCTGATCAAAAAGGCCTGGAACAACACCATCGGGCGCGCACAGGAGGCGTGGGGCGGCTACAAGGGCGGGCAATGTGGTGAATTCGGGGAATGGGGCCAAGAGTGGTCGGGGCCGGCGATCAAGGACCTGTTCGGCCCCAACGCGCGGGTGGATACCATCTACGTGGAGGAAAAATCCACGGCAAACCCCAAGGGTTGGATGGACGCGGCCGACGGGGTGGTGGAACAGAACCACCGTGCCACACGGATCATCCTGCCCAATGGACAACGGTTTGTGATGGACTATTGGGAGAGTATGGGACGGGGCGGCGGCAAGGGGCAGGTGCTCTCTGAGTCGGAGTGGATCAAAAAGTGGAACAAGGAGATTGGAAGTGACTTTATCGCCCAGGTCGGCCACAACGAAAACAGTCCGGACATGGCGTCGGTGAAGTCCACGATGGAAGCCCCCACGATGCAGGGGAAGTCGGATGAATACAAGCTGAAAGTGTTGGAGCAATCCATGGGGACCAAGGCCAAGACCTACTTTAACACCTGGAAAAGATCTCCATGGTAAGGCTACAACAGGAACTGGAGGCCCGCTATCTCCGGCTGAGCCGGGAAAAGGCCGCCGAAGATGCGACGATGGAGGCGCTGTTTGGTCCAATGGAGGACTGGCTGCTTCCCTTGGGTGTCCACCAGCTATTGTTGATGCCCGCCAACGGGGAGTGGGCACTGCTGGATCCGCACCACCAAAGCTGGGAACACACCGGAGTGGGGCCGGGGGAGGTGGATTTTCTGGTGGAGGCAGGAAAGCTGGTGATCAAACGTCGGCCGGGTGCGCCGCCCCTTCGGGCGGATCTCGGGGAAGATCGCTGGTATGTCCGAAATACGGTCGGCACCACAGGCCCCTACCCACGGGCGGCGGTCGTAGAGGAAGCAAAGGCGGGGAATTGGGGGGAGCAGGTGGCGGTAAGAAGGGTGGGCACCCCGGTATGGTTGCGGGTGGACGCCCTCTATCGGCCGGCGGGATCGGTGGAGCGGGGGGTGGCCACCCTGCAGGTGATGTCGGGCGCCGAGGTGGGCCGGCAGATCCTTCTGGAAGAACGGACCCTGTTGGGCAGCGGGGCAGAGAGTACGGTGTGGCTGGACGACAGCTCCCTGAGTGCCGTACATACCGAGATCCTGCATGTGGGCGGGGATAGATGGCAGATTCGGCACCTCGGGGGTCCGGGGGGAAGCTGGCGGAATGGGCGGATGATCCAGGGTTGGGAGAGTCTGGTCGCAGGCGACAAAGTTGAGCTTGGCAGATATCACCTGGTGTTTCACCAGCTCAAGGAGGTCACATGAGTCCCGGAGTGGCCCGAAGGGCGGCCGTGCTCCTCGGCTTCGGTTCCATTGCCTGCCTGTGGCTGATGTGTTTCCGACTGCTGCCCATGGATGTGGCGGGATGGGCAATCGGGCTGCCGTCGATGGTGGGTCTGGTGGCAATCCACCTGTGGGCCAGGCAGCAAGGACAAGACCGGTTGGAAGAAGATTTTCGTATCGGATGGTGGGGAGGACTGTTGGGCACCCTCGGCTATGACCTGGTGCGGATCCCCTTTCATCTGCTGGGCTACAATCCCTTTGGTCCCATCCGCTCCTATGGAATGTACTTGGTGGATGCTCCACAAAGTGGGTGGTTCTCGGACCTGGTCGGGCTGGGCTATCACGTCAGCAATGGGTTGAGTTTTGGGGTGATCTACAGTCTGGTGATGCGGGATCGGCACTGGGCCTGGGCAATTGTGTGGGCGCTGGGGCTGGAGACGATGGCCGCCGTCACCCCCTTCGGGGCGGTATACGGGCTGCGGAGCAACCTGCCCATGCTGGGGATCGCCTACTTTGCCCAC
>CAITDR010000467.1 GCA_903891165.1 uncultured Pseudomonadota bacterium | reverse complement strand
GGTGTCGGAGGCCGGACAGACCGCACCGCAGATGGCATGGCCCGCTTCGTGGTAGGCGACCACCCGCCGCTCCTGGTCGGAAAGACGCCGACTTTTCTTCTCCAGACCCACCACCATCCGCTCCACCGCCGCTTCGATATCGGCCATGGCAATGCCTTCCGCATCCCGACGTGCGGCCAGCAGCGCCGCCTCGTTCATGGCGTTGGCCAGATCGGCACCGGAGAAGCCGGGTGTACGCTGGGCTACAACTTTCAGGTCCACATCGGGCCCCAGCTTCAGGCCGCGGGCATGCACCTGTAGAATCGCCTCGCGTCCGCGTACGTCCGGGCGATCCACCACGACCTGCCTATCGAATCGTCCGGCGCGAAGCAGCGCGGGATCGAGGGTCTCCGGCCGGTTGGTAGCCGCCATGATGATGATGCCTTTTCGGCCATCAAAGCCGTCCATCTCCACCAGGAGCTGGTTCAGCGTCTGCTCGCGCTCGTCGTGACCACCCACCGGAGAGGAGGCACCACGGGCTTTGCCGATGGCGTCCAGCTCGTCGATAAAGATGATGCAGGGCGCCCGCTCGGCGGCATTTTTGAAGAGGTCGCGCACCCGTGCCGCGCCCACACCTACAAACATCTCTACAAAATCAGAACCGGAGATCGAGTAGAAGGGCACCCCAGCCTCTCCGGCGACAGCGCGGGCAAGCAGGGTTTTTCCAGTTCCGGGCGGTCCCACCAAAAGCACACCCTTCGGGATCTTCCCACCGAGGCGGGTAAAACGATCCGGCTGCTTCAGAAACTGGACGATTTCGTTCAGCTCCTCCTCCGCCTCGTCGATACCGGCGACATCTTTGAAGGTCACGCCGGTGCCTTCTTCAGGCGCCAGCTTGGCCTGGGATTTTCCGAAGGTGGCCACGCCGGGAGGTGCGCCGTTTCCGGGTCGCATCATGATGAACCAGGCCACCAGGGAGAACATCAGGAGGCTGGTGAACACGGTTGCGCCGCCGCAGCCGTTGCTCTGCACTGCCCCGTAGGTGATTTGCTTCTCCTGAAGCATGTTTATCAGGGATGGGTCGTTCGGCACCGCGACTGTCCGTACCGACTTGGGCTGGCCGTCGGTGCCGGGCACACTGGCGGTGACCTGCTCCCCCTCGAAGGTGACGGAGATCACCTGCCCGGATGAAATCAGGTCTTTGAACTTGGAATAGGGCACCATCCCCACATCCAAAAGTCCAAAAGAAAGCAGCACCAGGAGCACCACTCCCAGCACAGACATCACGATGATCCACTGAACCCCAGTCGGTCGCATGGGATTGGGTTAGGCACAAATCGGAAAAAGGCAAGGCCCCCCCCGCGCCGGATTCACCTCGCCGTTGCCCGGAGGACGGGCTACCCTGTGGAGCAGATGCAGCTTGCCCTCGGCCCCTTTCTCCTCCAACAGCCCATCGGTCGCGGCGGGATGAGCGAGGTGTGGCGTGCGCAGCATCAGGTGTTGGGTCTGCCGGTGGCCATCAAGATCCTGATGACCCAGTCTCCGGTGTTGCAGCAGGCCTTTGCGGGAGAGGTCCGGGCGATGGCGCGGCTGGACCATCCGGGAATTGTGGCGGTTCTGGACCAGGGTATTGTGGACCACGTGGCCGAGATCGCCTCGGGGGGGCACCTGCCTGCGGGCACCCCCTGGATGGCGATGGAGCTATGCTCCGGTGGCACCTTGGAAGGCTTTATCCCCGCAAATTTCAACGGACTTCGGCGTCTGTTGATGGACCTGCTCATCGCGTTGTCGGTCGCGCACGCCCGCGGTGTCCTCCATCTGGACTTGAAGCCTGAAAATGTTCTGATCTCCAACAATAACGACCTGCGCCCCGGTCGAAAGCTCACCGACTTTGGGCTCTCCTTTGCACAGCAGACCGATGACGACGCCGCCGTGTTGGGCACTCCCGCCTATATGGCGCCTGAGCAGTTCCGACGGGCCTGGCGTGACTATGGGCCTTGGACCGACCTCTATGCCCTGGGCTGTGTGGGCTGGGCACTGTGTACCGGGCAGCCTCCCTTTGGCCTGAACCGGCCGCCCGAAGTGCTGATGATGGCACATGAGGAGCTGCCGCCGCCCCGGCTGAAGCCGCGGATCGCCGTGCCGGAGGGGGTGGAGCGTTGGCTGCGTCGTCTGCTGGAAAAGAGTCCTGAAAATCGCTTTCCCACCGCCTGGGATGCGCTGATGGAGCTGCACCGGATCGACGGGGACCGGGTCTCGCCCAACCGGGTGCCGGAGCGTTGGCAGGTGGAGCCCCGTCCGGACTTGAGGTTGCTCTCCCTGTCCATGTATGGGCTTCGCGCCTTGCCTGTGGCGGGACGGGTGAACGAGCGGCAGGAGCTGTGGGACCAACTGCGCCGGGTGGAGAGCAGCGGCCAGCCCGCAGTGGTCGTTTTGCATGGCCACTCGGGAGTCGGGAAAAGTCGTCTGGTAAGCTGGCTTTGTGAGCGTTCGGCGGAGATGGGCGCATCCAGTCACCTGCAGTTGGAGGTGGAGGGTGGAATTCCGGGGATGCTCGCCCGCTATTTCCGCTGCGAGGGGCTGGATCGGGATGCGGTGACGGCCCGGCTGGAACAGCGTCTTCCCGGCGTAGATCCCTATGAACAGGAGATTCTCGGCGCGATTCTGTGTGGGGATGAAGTCTCTCCCTCTGAGCGCTATGCGGTTCTTCGGCGCTTCTTGGCCCGACTTTGCCGGGTTCCTCTCATCCTCTGGATGGAGGATGCGTGGACTACCCCCGACGCCCTGGATCTGGTGGAGCGCCTACTGGTGGCCGAGGAGGCGCTGCCGGTGCTGGTGCTGATCACCGCGGAGCGGGAGGCACTTCTGGAGCACAAGGCCGCCGCCGCACGATTGACCGCAGTGACCCGTGGTTTTCGCTGCCTCTGGCTGGAGGTGCCCGGCCTCTCCACTCCTGAGATGGACTGGCTGCTGACCGAACATCTGCGCATCAGCCCTGATCTGGCCCAGAAACTCCGGCAGAGGGCAAATGGAAATCCGGCTTTTGCCGTGCAGGTGGTCAATGACTGGGTGCAGAGGGGCATTCTGGAGCCCCAGCCTTCGGGGCTGGTGCTGAAGCCCGGTGCTGTGGCCAGCCTGCCCGACGACATGCAGGCGGTCTGGGCGGCAAGGCTGGATCGGATTCTGGAAGCGGCCCAAATGGACGTCTATGCGTCACGACGGGTACTTGAGCTGGCCGCGGTGTATGGCGAGACGGTGCCGGAGGAGGACTGGCGGGTGACGGCGGCGGGGCTGGGGATGGTGGTTGATGAGCAGTTGCTTCCCAAATTGCTGGCTGCAAAGGTTGTCAAACGGCAGGACGGATCCTTCTCCTTTATCCATCCGATGTTGCGGGAGTGTCTGGAGACCGAGGCGGAGGAGGCCGGCCGGCAGCGGTCGCTGCGCCTCGCCGTGGTACAGCGGCTTCAGACGCAGGTTGGCCAGCCGGGAATTCCCGAACGACTCGCACAGCAGCTGATCGCGCTGGGTCTGGAAGGAGAAGCGCAGCGGGCATTGTTGCAGGCGGCGCAACAACAACTTCGCCTTGGCGACGGAGGTACTGCCTTAAGCCTGTTAGATCGTGCAACAGCACTGTTGGGCAATGTCCCCGCCGAGGATAGTCGCCATGCCGAGGGGGAGCTGTTGCGGGCGCGGCTGTTCCACTCAGAAGGGCGCTACGAGGAGGCCAGACTTTCGGCGGAAAAAGCGGCAAAGCTGGCAAGAGAACAGGGCTGGGCGGAGCTGTTGTCGGCATCGCTGACCGAGCTGGCCGATCTGACCCGGCACCGGGGCAGTCCGTCGCTGGCGCTGCAGCTTTTTCAGGAGGCCCACGAGCTGCACAAACGTAGCGGCGACCGGATGGGCTTGGGGATCTGCCTGGTGGGCCTTGGGGAGCTGGCCAGCCAGTTCGGGGAGCTTGGGCAGGCGCTGCGGCTGTTGCAGCAGGCCCTGACCCTCTTTTCCGACCTGGGGCAACGTCGTAAGCAGGCGGATACACTTCGGGAGCTGGCGGACACGGCAAGAAGGGCGGGGAAGCTGGATCAAGCGGCGGAGTGGGCGGAGGAGGCGCTGCTGTTGTACCGGAACCCGACGGTGCCCAGTGGCCTGGCCTCGGCCACCAACATCCAGGCCGCCGTCCATCGGCAGGGAGGGCGGCTTTTCCAGGCGGAGTCCCTGGCTTTACGCTCCCTGCAGATGTTCGAGGCGCTGGACTCCCGGCAGGTGATCTTTCCGCTGTGTAACCTCGGTCTGATCTATGCTCAGCTCGAACGATTCGAAAAAAGCGAAGAGCTGCTGCTGCAGGCGCTGAATGTGCTGCAGCACCAGGGGCGCTTGGTGTTGGAGGCGGCGGTCCACGCGATGCTGTTGCCCGCGCTGAGCGCCCGTGAGGATTGGGTGGCCTGGGACCAGCATTTTGTGCGTGCCAGCCGCCTTGCAGAGGAGACCGACACGGTCGATCCGGACATCGCCGAGTCCCTGACGCTCACCGCCCGGCACCTACGGGATGCCCGACGGGCGAGCGCAGCCTGGGAGATGGCGCGAAGTCAGTGGTTGGCCCTGGGTTTTCAGAGCCGAGTGGCCGAGGCAAATGCGGCATTGTTGCGGGTGGGGTAGTTGCTCCTCCTTCTTCCCCTGGCCTGGGCCCACGTTCCCCACGAAGTGGTACTTTCGGTGGCGGCACCGGCCGATCTGGGAGAGGGAAGCTGGTTTATGCTGGAGGTGAACGAGGGCAACCACCTGCTGCGCAGCCAGGACCAGGGGCGGACCTGGGATCCGGTGGGCGGGAACCCGGCGGGAGACAAGCTCCTGGAGCTGGTCGAGGTGCAGGGCACGGTGGTCGCCCGCTCCTCCACCACCCTCTGGTGGACCGTGGATCAGGGGCAGAGCTGGCAGAAGCAGCCGTTGCCTGCGGAGATTGTGGATATGGTGGGAGGAGAACGCCTGATCCTCGTAGGGGATGGGATCTGGGCGGGCAGTCCGGAGCGGTTGAGCCGAGAGGAGGAGGGCGTTTTTGTAGGGGTTGGTCCGGGACCGGTGGTGGTGGGAGCGGACGGCGGGATCTGGCGGGCGGAGCCCGAGTGGACGCTGGTAGCGACGTTGCCGGGGGCGATGGCGGCGCTCGGAGCGGGGGACCAGCTCTATGCGCTTGATGCACAACGTCGTATCTTCCGCTTTGATGGATCATGGACAGCCTGTGCAGAGGTGGAGGAGCGCGGGGTATTTTCGATGGCCACAGATGGCAACGGCGGGCTGTTGGCGGGAGGAGCCGATTTTGCACCCTACTACTCCGGGGATGGCTGCCGGAGCTGGGAGCGTCGCGACCCGCCGGAGGCGGTGATCTACGATGTAGAAGGTGGTGATTCTGGCCCCCTCCAGGCCTATCCGGTGCTTTTGGCGGCGGGGGAGCGTTGGCTGGTGGCGGGCTGGTTTGGTCTGTGGCACAGCGAAGATCAAGGTCAAAGCTGGCTGGACGCACCGGTGACCCCCTCTGACTTTATCCGGGGCCTGGCGGTGGCAGGCACGCGGGTGTACAAGGGCGGCTACAGCTATGGCATCGCATTCTCCGATGATGATGGTCAGACTTTTTCCTCGCCCAACCAGGGGATGATTCCGGCAAATGCGCAGATCATCCTTCCGCGGCCGGGAACGGACAGGGTCTACGCCGTCGTCAATCATCGGGGTTGGACTTCGCTGGATGCTGGGGTCCATTGGGAGGCATGGCCCACCAGCGATACGCTGGACCATATCCGTAGCTGGGCGCTGCTTTCGGACGGGAGCCTCGTGGTGGATGCGAAGACCGGTGTCTGGTTTACCCAGGATGAAGGCGACACGCTCCAGTCCCGTTCCGATCTGGACCTGGCCCTGGACGGCGAGCCGGTGGTGGGGGTGGCCTCCTTTTTGGGGACCGGTTCAGACTTTTTTTATTGTGTGGCGACGGAAACAAGGCTTCTTTGTTTGCCCGACGGTGCCACGGAATTCAGAACCTTGTACCATGCGGAAGGACCGCTGACCGCCCCGGTGGCCGGTCCGGACGGTATCTGGGTGGGGGGACCTACCGGCCTCCACCGGGTGAGCGCGGCCGGGAGTGCCGATGTCCCGGTGCCGGTCCCGCCTGAGAAGATTTTTGTCAGCGCCGGCGGGAGCTTGTACCTGACGACGGCCGCCGCCGAGGTCTACCAACGTCGGCCGGGGGATGTGGACTGGCGCCGCCTTGGCCAGCTTACGGCGCCCATCGCCGAGCTAGTGGAGGATCCCAGTCGGGAATTTTCACTCCTCTTGGGTACCCATGACGGGGTTTGGCGGCTGGACGAGGTCTTGGGAGCGGAGCCAGTGCTGGGGCGTTGGGGGGCCTGGGAGCGTCTGGATGGCAGCAGCGAATTTTTGAGGTGGTTCCCAGAGAAGCCGGGCGCGTTGGCGGAGGAGGAAGCGGATTTTGGCGCCGTACACCCGCTGCGGCCCGGCAGCGAGGTGCGTGCCTGGCTGCGCGGCCGCCGCCTGCAGATCCGGGGGCGCAGCCGCGCCGGGGCGCAGGTGCTCCTTCGTTTGGACGGCGAACCGGTGGCGACGCTGGGTCACGAGGGGAGCGAGGCTTTGCGTGTACTCTGGGCTTCCGACGATCTGGCCGAGGGGTGGCACCAGATCGAGCTGGTGGGGGTGGAGGGGGGACTGGCCATCGACAGCCTGGATGGCTGCACCGGCGAGGCTCTGGCGGCATGTAGGGAGGAGACGCCGGACGCACCTCCTCCTCCTCCCCCCGCCGAAAAAAACTGCGGCTGTACAAACAACGGCAGTGCTTCGCTTTTGATCGGAGTTTTTGGCATCCTCCGCAGACGCCAAAAACGACGGTAGAGGCCTATCTACCAAGTGGTAGAGGAACCTCTACCATGTATTTACCCATTTCCTTCGCCATAGATCACCAAGGCAATCAAAGATCCTTGACGATGTCCACCCACTCGCCGAAGTGAACCCGGTTCACCTGCTTCCCGTTCTTGATCAGCTCCCGGGCGATAGCTTCGATGGCGTGGCGCATACACACCGGCTCCCGACGAGAGGAGGCCAGAATACAGGCATTGATGGACGCATTGATGATGGCACCACCCGCCAGAATAAACTGGTTGGACAGGTAGGTCAGGTCCAGATCGGCCCCGCGCGGCGCTCCCGCCGGGAAGGCGCGCTCCCACAGGCGCAGCCGCTGGTCGGGCGAGGGCATGGGGAACTCGACCACCGCGCCGAAGCGCCGGAGGAAGGCTTCGTCGATGTTTTCCTGCAAGTTGGTGGTCAGGATGGCGCAGCCCTCAAAAACCTCAAGTCGTTGCAGCAAAAAGCTGACTTCCTGGTTCGCAAAACGATCCTGCGCCTGCTTCACCTCGCCACGGGAGCCAAAGAGCGCGTCCGCTTCGTCGAACAGCAACACCGCAGTGCCACCCTCCGCCGCATCGAAGATTTCCCGCAGGTTTTTTTCCGTCTCACCCACCCACCGAGAGATAACCGAGGACAGATCCACGCGGAACAGATCCAGACCCAGGGTCCCGGCGATCACCTCGGCTGCCATGGTCTTTCCAGTCCCCGGGCCTCCCGAAAACAGCGCCTTGATGCCATAGCCGCGCGGACGGATTTTATTGGCACCCCAGCGGTGATACACATTTTCCTGCTCGGACAGGTAGTGGACCAGATGTTGGAGCTGCTTCTCGATCTTCTCCGAGATGATCAGGTCTTTCCAGGTGAACTGCGGCACAATGTGTAGGGCCAACCCCCGGAACTCCGGACGGCTCCCCTCGCGGGCGGCCGCCCAGATGGCCTCGATGGTGGGCTCCTGGTTGCCACACTCCGCCTCCGCCCGCTCCAGCACCCGCTCGATGGTGGTGCCACCCACCGAATAGAAACGCTCCGCGACGTCTGTGGCCAGCGCCTTGTTCCATCCCCGGCGTTCCATGGCACTTTCCCAGGCATGGTTCCGCTCATCCAGGGTGGAGCGCCCCACCTGCACCGTCACCGAGGGCCGCTCGCTGCCCAGCAGCGATCCCACCGCCCGCCGGTCTGCACCGCTGACCAGAACCGGATAGGGAAGCTGCGCAAGTGCCGCACCCAACGCATTCATCTGCGTGCGCAGGGCAGGATCCTCCTGGGCGGCCGCCACGTTGATCAGGTAGGGCAGTGCTCCGGTCATCCGCAGCTCGCGGATCAGATCGTAGGGCTCCTCCAAAAAGGCGCGGGCACGCTCCAGATCCACCCGCACCAGCGGGCGTCCCACCTGGCGGGCGATGGCCTGCGCCGTACCTTCCCGCATCCCGATGGTGCTGCCCACCACCGCCACACTCACGGCGGCATCCAGCGCGGTGCCCAGACCCTCGATACGCTTGCGCGTTGGCACGGGAATGAACACCTCTTGCGAGGTATCGACGGGATAAAAGCCTGCAGAGGGGGGAAGCTCCTCCTCCTCCAACAGCCAGCGCATCAGCCGGGCCGCGGGCATCACCCGGCGTGCCGTGTGGGTGTCCTGCCCCTCGGCGGGGTGCAGCAGCAGCAGGCGGTATTTGATGAGGGGTGCATTGGACATCAGCCGCGCCTGAAGACCCAGACGCTCCCGACGTTCGGCACGCAGCACCCGGGTGGCCATGTCCACCGTAAGATAGGCCTGATTTAAGTTATCGTTCAGGTAGGCGAAGATCTTGCCGTAGCCCGAGCTGATCTCCGGGGCGATGGCCATCAACAGCATGTCGGCGTCTTCGCCGTCCAGATCGAAGGCCCGTCGCAACCGGGGGAAGCGCCCATCGGTGGCATCCCGTAGGTTTATCGAGGCATTGACCGCATCGTCCAGCCCATCGGGGCCGGTAGGCCAGTCGATCTCCCCGTGCTGACGCAACAGTGCATCCACTTCGTCATCGGTGATGACCGAACCCCAGAATTGCCCCTTGGCGCGCATGGCCGGGCGCGCCCGCTGCCGCCGCACTGCGCGTAGCAAAAGCAGATCCGTTCGACGAAGCCGCCGGGACAGCTCTTCAAATACGTTCGCCAAGCCACACCCCTGTTACATCCAGCCTTTCTTGTCGCCCCAGCGGTCGTTCTTCGTATCGCGGGCGCGGTCCATCGTCCGGATCGTCTCTTCCGCCAGCTTCTGCACGATGGCCTCGTGGCTGAGCCCCTGCGCACGCAGGTCCCAGTAGCCGCGCTCGGCCTCCCGTTGGCCTTCCGCACGCCCACGCATTTCCGCGGGATTCTGCCCGTTGCCCGTACCAAAGCCGCCTGCCTGGGTCTGTGTGGCCTCGTGGCTCTCCACACCGCCCGCCTTGGCGCGGTGCAGCACCATCCGCTCCACCTGCCGGGCGGCAATTTCTTCGCCATCGCGGCCGTGGTTGAAGCCTTCGCCACCGGAATGTTCCAAGTGGTACTGCTCGTGGGCGTAGAGCGCCTGATCTTCGGCCTTGTTCGGGTCGAAGTCGTCGGAGACGATGATGCTCCGGTCCACGGTCATGGCGCGGGCGCCCAGGCTCTTCAGCGCGCGGCTGGCCAGATCACCCGAAAAAACCTCTCCACCACCCGACATAGAACGACGTTGCAGGCCGTCTTTGGCGGCCCGCGAGGCGATGCGGGAGATGGAGGAGGACTCACTTTTTGGCGTACGCGCAGCCATGGGCTCTCCGCAAGGAAGCTCCTAGGATGATAGCCTATTGCCGATGCCCGTGCTGGTTCCCGACCTGATCTGGTCACAAAATTCTCTGCTTCCCGGCTTTGCCCTCTGGATCGAGGGCGAGCGGATCCTTCGTGTGGCGCCGGTCTCGGAGCTGCGTCCCGACGAACGGCCGATTTACCTGCGCGGAAAAGTGCTGCTTCCAGGGCTGGTAAATGCACATTCCCATGCCTTCCAGCGTGGGCTGCGCGGGCATGTGCAGTGGTCGGTGGGCCAGGACAGCTTTTGGGCCTGGCGGGACCGCATGTACAGCTTGGCCAACCGCCTGGATCCAGAGGGCGTCGAGGCGATCAGCGCGCTCTGCTTTTTAGAAATGGTACGAGCAGGATTTACGACGGTGGGGGAGTTCCACTACCTTCAGCACCAGCCCGATGGTCGTCCCTATGCCGATCCGGACGAGCTGGCACTTCGGGTGGCGGCGGCGGCGGATAAGGTGGGGATACGCCTGGTTTTACTCCGTGTGGCCTATGGGCGGGCGGGGCATGGGCTGCCCCCCAACCCGCTGCAGCGGCGCTTCTATGACCGCGGGCCCGACGAGGTCCTGGCGGCGGCCCAGCGGCTTCGCGCGCGTGGGCTTTCGGTGGGAATTGCGCCGCACTCCGTACGTGCCTGTACCCTGGACTGGCTCCGGGAGCTGGCGATTTTTGAGGGGCCGGTCCATGCCCATGTGGACGAACAGCCCGCCGAGATCCAGGCGAGCCTGAAGGAACATGGCATTCCTCCTTTGGAAGTCTACGGACAAGCAGGTCTGTTGAGCCCGGATTTTACCGCCGTCCACTTTACCCATCCCTCGGAGGGGGAGAGTCGCCTGCTGCGGGAGCGGGGCGCGCGGGTCTGCGTGTGCCCCACCACCGAGCTGGATCTGGGGGATGGCCTGTTCCCGGCGGAGAGCCTTGGAGATGTGCCGCTGTGCATCGGGACCGACTCCCATGCCATGATTGATCCCTTCACCGAATTGCGCTCGTTGGAGTGGAACACCCGCGCCCGCACCGGGCGGCGTAATGTCCTGGTGCCCCACGACCAGCCGGACGCTTTGGCGGCGGCTCTCTGGAAGATCGGATCGGAAGGAGGGGCAGATGCGCTACATCTGCCGACGGGACGACTGGAAGCAGGGATGTACGCCGACCTGGTGGCCCTGGATTTGGAGCGGCTGGAGCTGGTGGGAGCGCGCCCCCTTCCGGGGATGGTGTTTGGCGGAAATCCCAGCTTTGTGCGGGATGTCTGGGTGGGGGGACGGCAGGTGGTGGAGGAGGGGAGGCATCCGGCGGAGGCTTCGATCCGCGCCACTTCGCTGCGGCTGATGAGCAATTTTTAAGGAAGAGGTGTACGATGGCTTTTGTTGTTGCTGAGCCCTGCGTAAAGTGCAAATATACGGACTGCGTAGCTGTTTGTCCGGTCGATTGTTTTAAGGAGGGGCCGAACATGCTGGTGATCGACCCCACCGAGTGTATCGACTGCAATGCCTGTGTGCCCGCCTGTCCGGCAAATGCGATTTTTTTGGATGAAGACCTGCCTGCACACTGGGCTTCTTTCCAGAAGTTGAATGCAGACATGGCGAAAAAGTGGCCCGCGATCTCCAAGCAGAAGCAGCCGCTGCCCGATGCGGAGGCCTGGCGGAGCCCTGGCAAGGGTAGCTGGGCAAAAATTGGGGACAAAACCGGAGATATCCAGAAGTAGGGTGCACAGGATGCCGCGCCGTTGGGCAGGAGTGGCCACTTTCGGATAAGCAGGGGGGGTGCAAGCCATCACCGACCCCTCCATTCTTGAAGCCTACCTGCGAGACGCATCCAACCTTCCCGGCCATGCCGAGCGGCTGTTCCGCCCGAGCACTGCCGAAGAAGTGGCGGAGATCGTGGCTCTTTGCCAGCAGGAGGGCACTCCGCTTACGGTGACAGCTCGGCGTAGCTCCACCACCGGGGCGTCGGTGCCGATGGGTGGTGTCCTCCTCTCTACCGAAAAACTCAATCGGATCCTGGGGATCGACGAGGTGGAAGGGGGCGTGCTGTTGGGCGAATACCAGAGCTGGACGGAAGAAAAAGGCTGGATGTTCCCGCCGGATCCCACCTCGCGCAACGAGTGCTCGATCGGCGGTGCCATCGCCTGTAATGCCTCGGGGGCACGCACTTACCGCTACGGGCCCAGCCGCGCCTGGGTGGAGAGCATCCGCTTTGTCACGCCGACCGGCGAGCTGAAAGAGGCAGATCGAAGCACAGCAATCCCCTGGCCAACGACGAATTGGGCGGAGCCGCCCATCAAGACCGCCGCAGGCTACTTCCCCGCCAATAACCTGTTGGATCTGATGATCGGGCAGGAGGGTACCTTGGGTGTGATCCTGTCCGCCCGCCTGCGCCTTCGACCGCTGCCCCCCGGTGTATTGACCATCTTCGCCTATTTTCCGACGGAAGCGACGATGATGGGCTTCCTGGACGCGATCCGGGCCTTAGGGGGCCGCTATCCGGATGGAGGGGAGCCGGGCCCCTATGCGCCCCGTTGTATCGAGTATTTTGACCGCCGGAGCCTGGAGCTGATCCAGGCCCGCTTGCCCGAGCTGCCGCAGGCCCACGCCGCCCTGCTGATCGAGATCGAACACGACGGCGAGGCCCCCCTGGAGCCCTGGTTTGACCTGTTGACCACCTACGAAGCGCTCCTGGATCATACGATCATCGCCGAGGATGAGCGTGGGCGTGCAAAACTGCATGCCATCCGCCATGCGCTGCCGGCGGCAGTGAACGAGATCATCTCGCGGAATGGCGTGCAGAAGGTGGGCACAGACTTTGCCGTGCCGGACGCCGCTTTCCCGGAGATGCTCCGCGCCTACGACGCAGTGGAGATGGCCGCAGTCTGCTTCGGACATCTGGGCAACAACCACCTCCACCTGAACCTGCTCCCTAAGAACTTGGCGGAGCTGGCGGAGGCCAAGGCCATCTATATGGAGCTGGCGAAGAAGGCTGTTTCTTTGGGAGGAACGGTGAGTGCGGAGCATGGGATCGGCAAGCTGAAGCGTACCCACCTGGCCCTGATGGTGCCTCCGCTCGTTCGGGAGGGCTGGGCGGCGATGCGAAAAGCGGCAGATCCCAACGGGATTCTGGGCCGCGGGAACCTGTTGGATCCGTCGTGAATCCCTACGTGCTCATGGGAGGAGAGGAGGGCGTCCGACGCCTCGTGGATCGTTTCTACGACCACATGGACAGCCTTCCGGAGGTCTCGGGCATCCGCGCCATGCATCAGCCGGATCTTGCCTCTGCGCGACAAAAACTCTTTGAGTTTCTGAGCGGCTGGCTCGGCGGCCCGTCCCTGTACATCGAAAAGTATGGCCACCCTCGCTTACGGGCGCGCCACCTGCCTTTTCCGATTGCCACCTCCGAGCGGGACCAGTGGATGTTGTGTATGGACCGCGCGCTCGGCGAGGTGGTAGAGGAAGAGGAATTCCGCCATCGTATCCACACGGCCTTGGCAGGAGTGGCCGATCATATGCGGAATCGGGAAGGTTAAAGAAGCTTTGTGATGGGATCACGTCGCTGATCGTAGACACGGAGCACCCAAAGGTCCGTACCGTCTCGGCGAGAATACACCCTCAGTGGAGGGCAGGGCCAGCTTCGGGCGCGCAGCCCTTCTCCAATCAATAGTTCCGGTCCCCCCCCCCCGAGTGCCTCCGCGCTCCAAGGGAGATCCGCTGAATGAAGCCTCATTCAGTCGCCCGGCAGCCGCCTTGCGCTTGCAGGAATATACTCCAGCTCTCCTGTTTCTATCTTGGCTTCAATGGCATCAAGCCAGTCGATCTTCCGACGCAGCTCGGCCTCTTGCACTGCACGGGCGTCGCCCACGAGGTTGCGGTCCAGTGTCAGCGCCTCGATGGCCATCTGCAGCTCCAGGCGGCTCTGCCTGATCCACTCCACACTTTCTCGGCGTTCACGCTGGCTATCTTTGACTCCCGTGCGCAGCTTCTCCAGACCACTACCCAGCGCGGTGACGTTGTCCTGCACCAGCTTCAGCGCATCCGGGGGTGCCACCAAGGCATCAAAGAAAGCTCGGCGTTCCTCCTCGGCGATCAGGCGGCCGTCGCGCAGGCTTTCCTCAAGGCACCGATGGACACCCGCGTCCAGGATGTCGGGCTTGGGTGGCGCACCCTCGGGCAGCTCCGCCAGGAAGTGGTACATCCGGTCGGTGAGTGCGGTACGTGCCTGCCAGAAGGCTTTCAACTGGGCGCGGACATCACGCATTCCCATCACCATCTTCCAGCTTCCAAACATACTGGAAATCAGGACGCCAGCCGTGGAGGCCCAGAGGTCGGGGATTTTCGAGTCCGGATTGCTCAGTTGAATCAGCCCGGGGGCCACCATCAACAGGACCGTGCCAAAAAGCAGGATGCCCAACCACCAGTTCTGGCGTTCCTGCTGAGCCACCAGCTCGTCGCGCTTGGCGGTGTACCAGCGAATCTGCGCCGGGAACATCACTACCCAGCGGCGCAACAACGCCCGATCCACGGTGTCCAGCCTGTCATAGTCGTAGCCCATCCGCCCGGCGAGCTTCCGCGCGTCCCGCTGAACGTCGCCCGCGCGGTGGTTCCGAACCGCCACTTCGTTGGGATCAGGTCCCAGGTCGAAGGGAAGGTCTGCCTCTTCCTCATTTTTTTTGTCAGGCATGATAATGTATCCCGAATTGCTTGCAGAATTGGGTGCCCGTCACTGCGCTCCGTAGGCCGCAACCGCCTCCAGCCAGCCGCGCACGACCGCGTCGGAAGGCATCCACCAGTCTCCACGTGGAGAGAGGGCGACCATCCCCACTTTGGGGCCATCCGTGGCACAGGAGCGCTTGAACTGGTTCTGGAAAAAGCGCCGGTAGAAGAGGCTCAGCCACTTTTTCAGCTCTACCAGTGGATAACGTCCCCCAAAAGCGACCTGGGCCAGGTCCAGGATCCGTCCCGGTCGCGCCCCCTGCCGCACGAGATAGTACAGAAAGAAGTCGTGCAATTCGTAGGGACCGATGGCGCCTTCGGTGAGCTGGGCGATCTTGCCGTCCACATCCGCCGGCAACAGCTCGGGGGAGATGGGGGTTTCCAGGATAGCGCCCAGGACCTGCTGCAGCGCCGCGGGATCGCCCTTGCTCCATTGAGCACAGCGCTCGGCGGCGACCCAGCGCACCACAAATTGCATCAGGGTCTTGGGGATGCCCGCGTTCACATCGTACATGGAGATGTGATCGCCGGAATAGGTACACCAACCCAGGGCTTTTTCGGAGAGGTCCCCGGTGCCGACCACCAGCCCGCCTACAGCATTGGCCAGGGTCATCAGCAGCAGGGTGCGCAGGCGGGCCTGAGTATTTTCAAGGGAGATGTCACCGAACTTCGGATTTTCGCGCAGCTTCTGGAGCAGCTCGGCGACGGTGGCCGCAGCAGCCGGGTGGTGGATATCGGAAAGGATCATCCGCGTGGACTCCGAAACCGAAATCTCCTGAAAGGTCGCGCCCAATGCGAGGGCAAGCTGTTCAGCGTTACTACGGGTTCCAGCCGTGGTGCCCAGTCCGGGCATGGTGATGCAGAAAAGTTCGGAGCGTGGGCGGCCGAGCAGATCCAGCGCCTGTGCGGCCACCAGTGCCGCCTGTGTGGAGTCCAGCCCACCGGAAAGTCCAAGAATCAACCGTGGAGATCCAGCGGCGCGCATCCGGGTGGCCAGGGCGTTGGTCTGGATTTCAAACATCTCCCAGCAGCGGGTGGCCAGGGTGGTGGGATCCCGGGGCAAGAAGGGGTGGGGATTCACAGTCCTTCGAAAGCCGGGAGGGTTCAGGTTCGCCACAAATTGTAAAACCCGGAAGGGGCGGCGGTGCTCGCGAGCGCAGTCTCCGAAGGAGGTGGTCTGCAGACGCTCATGTTGGAGTAGCTCCAGGTCGATATCACAGCTGAAAAGCTGACTTTCGCGTGAAAACCGTCGTGAAGAGGCCAACTCGGTGCCATTTTCGTATACAAAAGCGTCGGCGTCAAAAGCGAGGTCTGTGGAGGATTCTCCCGGGCCGGCGGCCACATACAGGTAGGCACACTTCCCACGGTCCGAGGCGGAGCGGGCCAGCATCCGCCGAAGCTCGGCCTTGCCGATCACGAAGTTGGACGCAGAGAGATTTGCGATCACCGTGGCCCCGGCGGAGACGGCGGCGGTGTGCGGGGGCACATGCACCCAGAAGTCCTCGCAGATCTCCAGCCCGACGACAAAGTCGCCCCCTGCAGAAAAAAGCAGGTCCATCCCGAAAGGAACGGCCTCCCCGCCCAGCTGTACGAAGCCACCCGGCGCCAGCTCGGTGCCCGGCCGGAACCAGCGTACTTCCTCGAATTCCCGATAGTTGGGCAGGTAGGCCTTGGGGACCACCCCTAGCACCTTCCCCCCCTGAACGAAGGCGGCCACATTAAAAAGGGCACCACCAACCCGAAGGGGGAGCCCGAAGACCGCGGCGGATTTGAAATTTCTGCCTTCTGCCGCCAGCTTCAGCAGTGAGGTCACCACCTCCTCCTGCAGGTGGCGGTCCAGAAAAAGGTCCCTGCAGGTATAGGCAGACAGACCCAGCTCTGGGAATACCACCAGCGAAGATCCCTCTTCCTCCGCCTGTTTCCACAGCTTCAGGCTCTCGTGGTGGTTGTGGTCCAGATCGGCCACCCTGCAGGCGGGGATCGCAGCGCTGATACGGGCGTAGCCAAGCATCCCGTCTTTCTATCCAGCGATTAGATTCTCGGAATGCCTCTTGCAAAATTCATCGGGTGGGGCGACGAGCGCCTTCCCTGGGCCCTGCGGCTCTTCGGCTGGAAATCCCGCTATGTGGACACGTCCCGTGGCAAACTCCACTATTTTGATGTGAAAGGAACAGGCGATGGACCTCCCTTTCTCCTCATTCATGGTCTGGGGAGCCGGGCGGCGGACTATGCGATGTTGGTGCGTCGTCTTCGCCCTCTTACCCGTCGGCTGATTCTGCCGGATCTCCCGGGTCATGGTTGGTCACATCGTGACACACCAGACCCGGATGATCTGCGGGCGGTGCTGGAGGAAGCACTGCCGGTCCTCGCCCCAGAGCCGGCCTATGTCCTTGGAAATTCCCTTGGCGGGTTGATAGCGGTTCGGGTGGCCATGCACAGTCCGCAGCAGGTGCGTGCCCTGATCCTCCTCTCCCCGGGGGGAGCGCCGATGGACGATGCGCAGGTCAGTCAGCTGCGCAGTCTCTTCATCATTCACACTTTTGCTCAGGGGCGCCATTTTGTAGAACGGCTTCTCGCGGTACGCCCCTGGATCTGGCCGGTGCTGGTCCTGGGCACCATCGCGCGCCTGCGACGGCCTTCTGTGGCCCACCTCCTCAAACATGTGAATAACGACCACCTGCTCCGTCCGGAGGATCTGCGCTCCCTCACCATGCCGGTCTGGCTGTTCTGGGGCAGCGCCGATGGCATCCTGGATGCAGCACAATTACAGTGGTATCAGGCGCATCTTCCCCCACAGACGGTGGTGGATGTCTCAGAGGGCTACGGGCACTCTCCATTTATGGATCGCCCCGGCCAATTTGTCGCAAAGCTGAGGAGTTTTCTGGACAGTCTGGGGCCAGAGGTGGCGGTGGGGGCGAAAATCGGTTAGCCGCGCGTCCAATCCTGGAGCACAGATGGAACGTACCCTTTCGATCATCAAGCCCGACGC
>CAITDR010000466.1 GCA_903891165.1 uncultured Pseudomonadota bacterium | reverse complement strand
TGCAGCAGACCTCCGGCATCAACTACAGCCCGGACGCCGATCTGATGGCCGAGAACGAGTACCTGATCTGGTCCCTGTTGAAGCTGTCCAAAACCAACGGAGCGACCTCCTTTCACATTACCTGCAGCACCAGTCCGGAGGAGAACGCGGGGCGGCTGGCGGAGGAGCTGGATGCGGTACTGAAGCTGCCCAGGATTGGGAGCTATGGGAGTAATTTCAAGACCCTGCTTACCAATCTCCAGAAATTGGCTGAGGCTGCCACGGGGGCTGGAGAGAAAGAGGTGGGAAAGCTGGCCACCAAGGCAGCCTCGGCAGTAAAGCCGGGAAACTGGCCGGTGTTGGCCTCGAATCGGGCAGGAGGTGCCTTCCGGAAGCTGCAGGAGCTGCTCCTGATTGCAGCGCAGGCCGGGGACGACAACGGGAGCGGGCAGAAGCACGTCTACGCAGCGCACGCCTACACCGTTACCGGGGCAACTTTTCTGGGGGCGGATGGGAAAGATGCAGGTGTAAATCTCCAGAACTACCGCACCCAGTCCGCCAAGATCGATCCCAAAAAATCCAGCGTCGGCCTGCGGAACCCGCATGGGGCAAACGAGCCGAACCCCACCGGCAAGGATCAGGCCGAGGATGGCCGCTTCGACTTGTCTCTGGACCAGTTCATCCGCGCTTTTGCCACGATGGAAGTTGTAGGGGTGAAGAAGTGAATGTGGCTCCTTTTTTGGTTGGGCTGTAGTGTGCCGCCGCTCGCCCCGGCAAGCCTGCCCGTGAACCGCGCCGATGGCCCTTTGAGCCTGCGGGTGCCGGAGGACATTGCTCGTGTCCAAAGTCGGATCGCAGAGCTGTTGACGCAGGAGGCCCCTCCACCACTGGAGATCCGTATCGAAGCGGATCTTCCCTTTCCGCGGAACCTGTCCTGGGGAAACCTGGAGGAGAGTCCCCCCTTGGACATCACCGTGGATGGAGGTGGGCATCTGCTGAGTGGTGTGCAGCTAAGGATTGAAGGACGGCGGGTGCGGGTGGAGAGGCTGCGGATGGATGGCGCCGGCCGGGGGGGGCAGCTCCTGGAAATTGTGGGGGCGGAAGAGATTCTATTGAAGGAGTTGATCCTAAAAAATACTCCCGAGGCACCGAGCGGGAAGGGGGCAAGGGTGCCGGTGGGGGCCCTGAGGCTGACCGCTGCGCGGGCTGGCGTGCGTGCGCGGGTGCAGCGGCTGCTGTTGCTGGATCACCGGGCGGCAGGCGCAGTGCGGATGGGAGGACGTGGCGGCGGTGCCGGATTTTCCGAGGTGCTTTGGGAGGAAGGGCGTGCGGCTGCGGTGGCCCTTCCCCTCTTCAACCTGGGCGAGGTGACCGTCTTTTCGGCACCGGGTACCCTCCTTCTGGGCAGCGGTCAGCCCCTGATCGCGATGCCTGGGACGGTGATTCTGGAGGAGCCCGAGCTGTTGCCGGAGGATTCCGCTCTTCTTGCCGATTGGCGGGCCGAGCGTTGAGCCGTGGGTGATACATGGGTGATACATCTATGTATCACCGTGATACATCGTGATACATTTTCCGAAAACGACTCTTGAACAAGGAAAAAGTGATGGCCCAGACCAACATCAGTGCGGTGACCACCGCTGGCGTGAACTTCCGGCAGAGCCCCAACGGGACGGTTCTTTCGACCCTTGCCAAAGACACTGCCGTTGAAGTACGCGGACATTCCGGGGACTGGCTCCAGGTCCAGGTGAGTGGTAAGACTGGCTACATACACTGTAAGTATCTCCATGCGACAGGAAAGGGAAGCTGGTCCGGGAAGGTCATTGCCAGCAGCTTGAACCTTCGAAAAGCGGCGGATGCAAACGCTCCGGTGCTGACATCGCTGAAGAACGGTACCATCGTGAGCATCGAAGGTTGGCAGGAAGGCTGGCTCACGGTTCGTGTTGGAGCAAATGCTGGTTTTGTGAGTGTGGCCTACGTGGAACAGGTGAAGCTCGCTTCCCCGACGCCCGTGCCGGAGACCATCACCCCGCTCAAAGAGCAGAGTCCTGCCGCACTGCGGCAAAAAGCAAGCGAGATCCAGCAGATCGCTGACCTGAACGACCGGGGCAACCGCTTCGAATCGCTGCAGGCCCTGGCCCCCTACTTCAGCCAGCGAGACAACAAGGCCACCGAGGGCGGAAAACCGATTGAAAGCTCCACAGGCAATATGTGTAACCTCACGTCGCTTGCGATGGTGCTCAGCTTTCTCGGCGTCGAAAATCCGGGTCCAGCCTCCCAATTCGAGGACAGCTTGGAGGCGCTGCGGCAGGCAAAGGGACTGCCTGCCCGGACTACCTCCGGTGGCTGGGGTGGTGTGGCCAAAGCGATGGGGGTAAGCTGGAATTTCATCAGCTCCACGCCGGTGGTCCAGGGGAAGAGCTGGTGGGACCAGAAGGTGCGGCCCTCACTGCGGTTGGGCAACGGCGTCATGATGAGCGTCACCGGGCACATCGTGCGGGTGCAGGCGGTAACCGCTGGGGGGGTGGTGGTGGACGATCCCTTCGGGCGCTCCCGGATGAAGCCGGGCGAAGAACGTGAATTTCTCAGCAGGAACCCTTGGGGCTCGGAAGCCGGAACGATGGTTGGGAAGGACGTGCTCTACCCCTGGGCCGAGGTGGAGAAGCACCAGATGTTGTGGATTGCCGAGTTCTATCGTCCTGATCCCAACATGCCGCTCTCCTTCGCCGAGGAAGAGCTGCCCGAGGTGTCGGACGACGGGCCTTCGGATCCGAATCCCGGAAAATGATGGAGGTACCGGTCACCTTTGTGGATCTGGATCTAGGCCGCGATGGCCGGCTCCAGCACTGGGGTGCGGTACGGGGGGAGGAGCGCCGGGGGGGCGGGCCAGGGGAGATTGCCACCTTGGACAGCTTCTGTCTGGAGTCCGAGTGGGTGGCCGGTCACAACTTTTTTGATTTTGATCGCAAGCACCTGCAGCGCCTCTACCCCAACCTGGGCATGCTGAACCAGCCTGCGCTGGACACGCTGATCCTGGGCCCGCTGGCCTTTCCCCGGCGGCCCTATCATGCCTTGATCAAGGACTATCGCCGCCTTGCCAGCGGAGCCTCGGACCCGGTGATGGACGCCGACCGTTGCCGAGTCCTGTTGAGGGACGAGTGGGCGGCGCTTCAGACGCAGCCGGCGTGGATGCTTCAACTGTATCGCTGGTGTCTGGAACCGGGTGTTCCCTGCGGAGACTGGGGCTTCTCCCTGTTTTTTGAGCGGATGGGGGTAGGGCTGCTTCAGAACCAGCAGGTACCGGCGCTGCTACAGCAGCTTCCCGCCTGCAGGCGTGGCTTGGCCGAGCTGGATCCCGAGGCGGAACGCGCCATTCTCCCCTTCCTCCTGGCCTGGCTCCCCGTGGCCGACCAGGGGATTCCGCCCGCGTGGGTGCGCGCCCGTTTTCCCGGTCTCTCGGTGCTGATCCGTCGGCTGCGCGAGGTCAATTGTGGTGCCGAGGACTGCACCTGGTGCAGGAGTACCTGGTCGGCGGAAGGCCAGCTACAACACTGGTTTGACCTGCCCTCCATCCGCCCATACCCGGCGGCAGCGGATGGCAGCTCGCTCCAGCGCACCATTGTGGTGCAGGCCATGGCCGGGCAGAGTCTCTTGGCGCTGCTGCCCACGGGTGCCGGAAAATCCATCTGCTACCAGCTTCCTGCGCTGGTGCGCTACCATCGGCGTGGCCTGCTGACCGTCGTGATCTCGCCCTTGCAAGCCTTGATGAAAGACCAGGTAGATGGTCTGGAGCGGCGGATTCACCTGCGTATCGGGGCGGCGCTGCACGGCATGCTTACGCCGCCGGAGCGGAGCGAGGTACTGGAGAAGGTGAGAAGTGGGGAGGTTGGGCTACTCTATGTGTCTCCCGAACAACTCCGCAATACGTCCTTCTGGAAGGCCCTGGATCTGCGGGAGATCGCCGCCTGGGTCTTTGACGAGGCCCACTGCCTGTGTACCTGGGGCCACGATTTTCGGACCGACTACTATTTTGCCAGCCAG
>CAITDR010000465.1 GCA_903891165.1 uncultured Pseudomonadota bacterium | reverse complement strand
TTGGGAGAGGCCGTCGCCGCGCTCGGGGATCTCAACGACGACGGCTATGAAGACCTTGCGGTATCCGCTGACTACGCTGCAACCACGAAGGTGTATACAATATTCGGGCCATTTTCAGGGGCGATTCCTGTCAATCTGGTCTCCGGCCTTCAACTGGAGGGCGAGGAGAGCCTGGGTGGGACGCTGGCGAACGCCGGGGAACAGACGGGCGACAGCTACCCGGATATCCTGGTCGGAAGTTGTATCGGAGACTACAGCGGAGACGTCTATCTCATCGATAGCCAGAGCTTCGGACGTTTCCAGGCGGAGACTATCCAGCTTGCCCACATCTCCCACTTGGAAGCCGACGCTGCTGCTGGCTTTGGCCTCTGGGGGGACTTCGATATAGATAACGACCAACAAGCCGACGTGGCCGTAATGGCCCCCTTGGGGGCGGTCTTCGAGCTTTCCATTTTTACGGGACCTTTAAGCGGGGACTACGACTTCCGCTCAGATGCAGCCCTTCGGCTGGTCGGAGAGACCTACCTCGATGGCATGGGCTCCACACTGGTGGTGGAAGATGTGGACGGAAATGGCTTGGCCGATCTGGTCACCAGTGCGCTCGGGCGCAGCCGGGACGGGGGTATGGCAGGAGAGGTGTACCTGTATCGGGATGTACAACCTGGCGTTCTCCATGGTGTGGATGCCGATGTGACCTGGTGGGGCGAGGGAGACAGCGAAGTGGGCGCCGGTCTGGAGCTGGTGGAGGATCAAGACGGGGACGGGGAGCCCGATCTGTGGGTGGGCGCCCGCGACGAGTCTTCGGGAACCTACTCCGGCTCGATCCGTCGAATGAGTATGGATGCGGCCTCTGGCCCGGTTCTGGACCGCACTTTTGTTACCGTGTTGGCGGATACCTGTTGTTCCTTTCTTACCGGTGACCTGAACCTGGATGGCACTTCCGATCTGGTGGTCGCGCAGCCCTGGCAGGTGGGCGGTGGCCTCGGCCGGATCAGTCTTCTGTATGGCCCACTCGCAGGAACCCTGAGTGTTTCGGCAGCAGACGCCTGGTATTCCGGCCTGGACGGAGCGGGCAGCAGCATCGCCCTGGCGGGGGACACGGACGCCGATGGCAACCTGGAGATTGTTACCGGGTCGCCCAACGCCAATAACTCCGACGGAGGGGTGGTCCTGATCGAGTTCGAAGTCTGGTAGCGGCGGGGGTGTCGGAATTTCGACACCCTTCGACACCCCTTCGTCAGCCCATCAAAGCTGCCTATTTTCTGTTGTGTCTGACGAAAGCCTCCCCGCGACCCACGGATGAAGCCACATTAAAGCCTGGCACGGTTCTTGCTGTGGCTCTGCGCGGGGGTACACGCCGTGAAGAGCCACATGCCGCTGGTTTCCGCGCCGATTGGACAGGAAAAAAGTACCTTTTCTCAGCCGGGTCGGCGAGGGAATGCCGAGCGCGCCGAAAAGCTGGCGGGGCGCGGACTTCCGGCCAACAAAGGAACAGAAAAAGGCCAGAAACACGGCATCGGCGGCAACTTTTTGGCTGGACAACTGGCGAGTCTGGGCGAAGAGCAGCGCCCGCTCGGTGCACTTCGTGCCGCTTTTGGTCCTCGGGTGGACGGTCTGCGGATTGAGGAGGGAAAAAGCGCCGAGAATGAGGCGATCGGCGCAGAGGCACATGCGGAAGGATCGGTCGTTCGGCTTTCGGGGGACATCAACGCGGACGATCCGCAGAAAATGGGCTTGCTGGCACACGAAGTGGCCCATGCTCTCGCGCCGCAGGGACAGTCCGAGGAGCTGGACCAGCCCGGAGATCCGGGGGAGGCCAAAGCGGAGGAGGCCGGATCACGCTTTGAAGCCTGGGCTTCCAGGGGTTTTGAGGGTCCAGCGCCCCAATTGCAGCCCGCCACCGGGGGCCGGGCAAAAATCCAGCGTAGCCAGAGTGAGGATGCCACGACCCAAGAGGCTCCAGCCGAAGAAAGCTGGTTGGATCAGACCCTTTCGGGGATGTCTCGGGCTTACCAGTTTCGGCGGGACATGGGCATGGCCCTGGGAGAGATCCCGCTCCACGCACCCGGAGTCTTGGGGGAGACCCTTCAGCAGATCGGCTCGCAGCTCCCCGCTTTTATCGGGATTTTTGCCGCTTTCTGGGCGCTGGAAGGCATCGTCGGTCTGCTCCTCGCCGCGCCGGAGCCCACCCTGGTGTCGAAGGCGGTGGCGCTCCTGATCCAGGCCGCCCTCCTTGCTTTTGCGGGCTACGGGGTGGTCGTGGAAGCCACCGAGGCGGCGAAGTCGGGATGGGAGGGCACCCAAAAGGTTTGGGAGGCGGACGGGAATCCTCAAAAGATCTCGGAGGGCTCTGTGGAGTTCTGCCGGATGATTCTTCATGCCGTGTTGGCGGTTTTGGCGGTTCTGGCGTTGCGGGGTGGTTTGCAGCGCCTGCCAGGACGCGGGGCAACCGGGGCTGCGGCGACGGGCGAGGCAGCGGTGGAAGGGGCCGCAGCCAAGGGGGGCCTTGTGCCGGAGGGGGCCACGGCGAAGGGCGCCGCCACGGCCGAGGGCAACGCCGCGCGTGGTGGGGCGGATGAGCTGGCGCCTGGGATCGTGGAGGAGGAGGCGGTTGCGGCGCGGTTGGCGGGGAAGGAGGAGGTTTCGCCAGCAAAAAGTGGCGGGGCGTCGCCAGAAATGGGGGTGACGGAGCAGGCCCAAAAGCCGCCCGGGGGGACGAAGGAGGAAGCCACGCCGCCGGTGACGGGAAAAGTGCCGGAGCTGCCCGAAAATCCGCCCCGTATCAAGATTTCGAAGAATGACGCACGATTCGGGAACCTGGAACAGAATGCCGCCCACACCCTTGAACGCCATGGTCCGGAAATTCCCCTTCGCCGTACCGATGCGCCACCAGGAGCACGGACCATCGAGGGGCGGTTATTTGGAGATCCGCCGTGGCCGAGGCGGGAGAACAACTCTCACCGCTGGAAAAATAAGGGCAAGCTGGATGATCTCATCAATGAGTATATTCAGAAAAACTGGGATGAACTGCGAGTCAAATTCCGAACAACGGA
This sequence comes from uncultured Pseudomonadota bacterium, assembly GCA_903891165.1. Lineage (GTDB taxonomy): Bacteria > Myxococcota_A > UBA796 > UBA796 > SXON01 > CAITDR01. Next base: position 595 of record CAITDR010000465.1, on the reverse strand, counting down.
TGAGCACAAAGTGGACCTCGACGCAAAACAGGCCATCGGCGAGGGTTTCGTCAACGCGGCCCCGGGCGCAGCCGAGCCAAAGCCAGTCTACCAACAGACCAGTCGGTTGACGATTCGCTTACGATTTTTCGCTGGCCCTCCTCCCGAAATTTACGTTCACACCGCCTTTCCCTTGAGAACCATCCCATGATTGAAGGCCCCGATCCTTACTACTTTGATGAATTCCAGGAGATCCCTCAGAATCTGATTGATCTAATGATTTGGGGTATGGATGGGGAGGAGGATGAGCGGGACAAGATTTCGGACTGGCTGAATGGACCCGTCCCCGAGCGGCTCGCCCTTCTGGAAGAGCTTCGCGGCTTTTTGGCACGGCCCCCCTCTGAATTTCAACTATACGCTCTCCTGACCTACCGGAATGACTACATGAACGAGGCTGAACTTCTTCTATTGATCCAGGACATCTGCCACCGCCTCGAACTCTCCCTCCCTGCCGCCCCCTGAGCAGCGCCAACAAAAGGCGCTTGCGGCGCTCGGGCCGCGCGCGCCTTACATGGTTTGGAGAATCGTAGGCTTATTTCCATACCTTCTGCTGAAT
>CAITDR010000464.1 GCA_903891165.1 uncultured Pseudomonadota bacterium | reverse complement strand
TGTCGGCGCGGAAAACGGGGGCCTGCCTATGCGACCGGCCCCCGTTCTGCTATGCTGCGGGCGGAGGTGAAGGTGGCCCGTTCTCTGCTCCCGCTGTCGGTGTTGCTGTTGGTCAGCTGTGGCCAGGATCTTTCCATCACCTCGGTGTCGAAGTGTGATGGGGTCGCCAGTCGGGACGAGAAGTCGGTAGATGAGCCCTTTGATCGGGACGGGGACGGCTATTTCGACGGGAACAATCCCGACTGTGCCGAGACCTACTCCGCCGAACAGCTCGACTGCGACGATATCGACGCCGACGTACACCCTGGCGCCGAGGAGATCCTCTGCGACGGCGTAGACAACGACTGCAACGCGGAAGACACGCCCGACGCGGTCGATCGGGACATGGACACCTTCGACTCCTGCGAAGATTGTGACGACACCAATAACACAATCAGCCCCAACGGCGTTGAAGTCTCCTGCGACGGGATTGACAATGATTGCGACGAGGCCACACCCGACGGCACCGACGATGCCGATCAGGACCGCTACTCCGCCTGCGAAGACTGCGACGACCACAACTCGGCGGTAAATCCGAACCGTACCGAAGTGGACTGCAACGGCCTGGACGATGACTGCAACGAAGCCACCCCCGATGGCGACGATCTGGACGGGGATGGCTTTGACGAGTGTGACGACTGTGACGACCTGGAAGGCCAGGTATTCCCCGGTCGCGACGAGATCTGCGACGACGGCTTGGACAACAATTGTAATGGCCGTACCGACGAAGACTGCTCTTCCACCTACACCGACACCTGGACCCTGGACCAGACCATCAGCTATACCTGCACCTTCGGGCTGGTCTCCATCGGCTTCAACCAGGTGACCGTGCTGGACAACAACCCGGCCATCACTTTTGTTTCTCAGACCGGCCAGCAGCCCGGCTCGATGTCAGGAACGCTGACCAACAACGTCGATTTTGACGTGAACCGCAGCATCGCCGGTTCCTGCACCGAGACCTACCGCTTTATCGGTACCTTCACCTCGGACACCACCTTCACCGGCACTTTTACGGCTGCTTTTCAGGGTGGACAGGCCTGCTTTGATTGCCGCAACCAGAGCTGGACGGTGAGCGGAACGCGTTAGTCAGCGGGAGCTGCGACGACGCCGTAGAAGGGCCAGCCCCAAGATCGCGATGGCCCCGGGCTCCGCGCCCGTAGAACATCCACAGGGAAGCTCGGCTGTCGGCTTGTCGTCCCCCTGTACGGGGGCATTGAAGCCGGGAAGCTCCGTCGCAAAGTTGCGGGTGTTGGCGTTGTCGTGGCCGTTGCTTTGCCAGTCCACACGTCCATCGCGAGGGGTTGTTGTATGCCACGCGAAAAGGCTGCCGGAACGCACCCCTGCGACCACCTCCAGCAACCCATCCCCATCCATGTCGCCGATGGCCGGCGAGGGCATGATCCACTGCCCCAGGAACTTGGGCCAGCCGGCGGGCTCATCCCCGTCCACATTCCAGGCGTGAAGTAGAAAACCACCGGAACCAGCGATCACTTCCACACGACGATCCCCGTCCAGATCGGCGGCGGCCGGACTGGTCAGAAACATCAGGTCCTCGATCTGCCGGGGGAAACCGGGAAGCAGGTCCCCGGTCGCGCCGCTCCATGCGCCCACCGCGTGGTCAAAATTGACCCGCACCCCATCTTGGAGGTTGCCCTTGAGGTAGTTCGCTCCTGTACCCCCGGCTACAGGATCGGGTACTCCGTCTGCATCCAGGTCTGCAAAGGCCGGGATGGTGATCAGCGGCAGGAAGGAGGGATCATTCAGGTTGGAGGAGGCACCGTAGCGACTGCCCACGTAGGGCAGGGTGGAGCGCTGGCTCCCATCCGCATTCCAGATCGCAAAGTCACCCGCGAGGGCGCCGCCGAAGATCTCGGGGGTGCCGTCGCCGTCCATGTCGGCCAAGGCCACCGAGCTGTGGAAGCCCTGGCCTACCATCGGCAGTACGTTCACCTCCACCCCCCAGACCCGGATCGGCCAGCCGGGCAGCAGGCTTCCATCGCCGGAGAAGGCGTAGAGAGCGGCGTGTTCGTCATCCAGGACCTCGTTGCTGGGCAACACCAGATCGTCCCTGCCGTCCCCGTTCAGGTCTCCGATGGCCGGACCTGCCGTCACCCGCGCCCTGTAGTCCTCGCGACCGGGGAAAACAAGCTCCTGCGGCCAACCATCCAGAGGTGTACCGTCGTGACGCCAGATATACAGCTTGCCATTCATCGCCGGGATGGCCAGCTCGCGGTCGCCATCGCCGTCGAAGTCGCCCAAGGCAACATTTCCCAGAAAACCGTCGTCGATCAGGTAGTTGGGGCTGGTGCTCTCCACCGGCTCGGCAAAAACCGGGAAGCCGGGACGGGGTTGCCCGTCCGCTCCGACCACCCAAAGTGCGCCGCGGATGGTGCCAAAAGCCACCTCGATCGTGCCATCGCCGTCCAGATCCCCGATAGCCGGTGCCGAAAGCACGGCGGTGCGGCGGTCACTGTCCAGCACAGAGTAGGCCGGTGCACCGAGGTGAGAGTCGGGCGAGGTAGGGTCCACCTCCTCCAGCAGCTCCGTTCGCACCGGCCAGCCAGAAAGTTCGCTTCCATCTGCCTGGATCGCGTGGACCTGACCGTCAGAATCGCCGATGATCACCTCGTCCTTGCCGTCGCCGTTCAGGTCGGCCAGCTTGGGGCTGCCCTCCAGGGAGCCCGTCACCTGGAACGGCCAGCCCTCGACCAGATCGGGATCCTGCACCAGATAGAAGGCACTGCGTGCAACCGAGGTGATCCCTTCCGTATCCGTAACAGACAGTCGTAAGGAGATGGTGTAGCTATTGACGAGGCGCTCCCGATCCACCGGCGTAGCACCTTTGGCGTGGTCTTGGAGGGGAGCGGCGGGATCCATCCCGGTGATCGAGCCGAGATCGAGGGTTGCCAACACTCCTGTAGTTGCGCCGGTTCCCTCCTGGATGGTGACCAGGGCGGCCTCGTCCGGCTCCGGTCCCACCCCGTAAGAAAGCCGCCAGGAGGCCACCTCGCTGCGCGGGGCGGCGATGGCTCCGGTGATTTCCAGGCTGCTCTGCCGCGCAGGGTTCACATACTGATACCAGGTCGGGCTGCTGAGCTCGACGACTGGCGGAAAAGAGCCTGCAACCACGGCTTCCACAGCATTGGTCGCAGACAGGCGCCCGTGCCCGGACCAGTTGTCCCAGCCCTCCTTGGTGGGATAGATGTCAGGCCGATCCCCAACGGCAATGTCATTTGCAGTGCCGACGAGTAGCTGGAAAAGTTCTCCGGCGGACAGGTTGATATCCCGATCTCGTGCGGCGGAGACGATCAGCCCTGCCGCACCCGCCGTCATCGCGGCGGCCCCCGACGAGCAGCCGGAGGAGGAGGCCGAAAGGTCGAGGCGAAGCCCGTGGTTGGTGCAGTTGGAGTAGGCCATATAGGAGGTTGCGTCTGCCTGATCGTCAGCATCATAGCGCACCGCATGGACGTAGACGGTGCGGGCATTGCTGCCCGGCGGGTTGGGGTGGTAGGCAGTCTCATCCGCCGCCGAGCCCACCACCAGCACATCGTGATCCCAGGCATAGTTGACAGCCTGTTGCGACAGAGAGGAGTTAGAAAAGGCGCCTAAGGCCTCCTGAATCACCGCCGCACCATTGTCCACCGCATAGAGCGCGGCATTGGCGAAGTTGTCCCCCTCAGCCACGAAGGAGTCACCCACCCGTAGGTTCAACACCATACAGTTGGGGCAAACGCCGATGGCCTGGCCGTCGTCTCCGGGGCGCATCGACTCCTGCGCCTCGTAGGTGCCGTGATCGAAGCGCACATCGTCGTAGGGGTCATTGTCGTTGAAGTAAAAATCCCAGCCGGAGATATCGTCTATAAAGCCGTTCCCGTCGTCATCGATGCCGTCGGAAAAGCTGTGGATCAGATCGGAGGGGTCAAGAAAGCCGTCGGCAACGTCAACCCCGGCGGTGATGTCCACCCGGGGATCGGAGGCCCAGTCGTCGATATTGAAGACCCCATCCCCATTGCTGTCGTAGCTCAGCGACTCTGTCTCTCCCACCATCGGCAGCGGTAGCTCCGGCATGTGCAGGTAGTGTTTTATCAGTAACGAGCTGTCATCCCACATAATCCCCGAGTCCAGCACCGCGATCACCACGTCGGTACGGCCGGTGCTGCGCCGCCAGGCCTTGTCGGCGCCGATTCCCGTGCCCACGTCGTGTTCCTCGGCACGGATATTATTGAGGATCCGCGCCGGAATATAGGAGAGCAGCGCCCAGTCTTCGCCCAGATCCGACGGGCAAAGGTCTGGTCGATCCGGCGTTCCGCACTCGGGATAGAGGGGAAGAGGAAGCTGGGCCAGCGAGGGGAGGAAGAGTGCGAGGATCATGCCGCCCCCTTTAGCGTCTGGGGCTCTTGGTGGGAAGGCCAAGATTGTGGTCCGGATCACAGCGGCTTCGCAGGGCCGATCCCGCGAATGTGCGGGCCGGGCCGCCGGTTTCCGGATAGACCTTCTCCCCTTGCGGAGTGCCTGTGAATCCTGTCCTACTCCTCCTTTCCGTGGCTTTGGCGGGTGATCCTGCCCCTTCTGCAGGCGAAGTGCCCGCTCCATCTGCGGCCGAAGTGCCGCCCCCCGTGGCCGTTGGTGCGCGGCCGATCGCCGCGGAAGCCAAGGATTTCCTTGATTTTTACAACTCCACCTACCTCGCGCTGGTGCGGGCCAGCCAGGAGGCCGCCTGGGAAGCCTCCACCGACGTGTCGGAGGCCAACGAGGGGCGTCGTACCGGGGCTTCCCAGTCCTACGCCGCCTTCACCGGCAGCACTTTTGTAGTGGAGCGTACCAAACATCTGCTGGAACATCGGCAGGAGCTGGATCCGCTGGCCATCCGCGAGCTGGAGGCTATTCTGCGCCTTGCCGCAGATTCCCCAGGTACCATCCCGGATGTGGTGAATAACCGCCTCGCTGAAGAGAGTCGTCAGGCCTCCCTATTGGATGGTTTTGTATTCTGCTATACCACTCTTTCTGCTGACGGTAGCTGCCCCGAACCCAAGACCGCCAACAACATCGACGAGGTGCTGCTTTCCTCCACCGATCTGGCCGAGCGTCAGCGGGTCTGGGAGTCTTCCAAGGAGATCGGGAAGGTGTTGAAGCCTGGCCTGGCCCGCCTCCAAAAACTGCGCAACCAGGTCGCCCGAGAGATGGGCTATTCCTCCTTTTTTGCCCTACAGGTCGATTCCTACGGGATGAAGACGGAGGAGATGATGGGGCTCTTGGACGGGCTGGTCACCGAGAGCCGTCCGCTGTACCAGGAGCTGCAGATCTGGGCAGGCCGAAAACTGGCGAAGAAATACGGCCAGGAGCGACCGGGCAAGGCGCCTTTGGCCGCCCACTGGTACCCCAACCGCTGGGGGCAGGAGTGGAGCGGGCTGGTAGAGGGGGCGGATCTGGATCCCTACTTTGTGAACCGGTCGCCCCAGTGGATCGTACAGCAGGCCGAGGCTTTCTATGTTTCAATGGGATTTTCTTCCCTCTCGCCCTCCTTTTGGGCCCGCTCTGACCTCTACCCAGTGCCCGAGGGAGACGCCCGCCATAAGAACGCCCATGCCTCCGCCTGGCACATCGATCTGGACCAGGACATCCGCTCGCTGATGAGTGTGGAGTCCGATGCCCAGTGGTTCTTCACGTCGCATCATGAGCTGGGTCACGTCTACTATTTCCAGGCCTACTCCCGGCCAGAAGTGCCGCCGGTGCTGCGTGAGGGGGCCAACCGCGCCTTCCACGAGGCCGTCGGTGAGCTGGCGTCGCTGGCCGCGGGTCAGGTTCCATATCTGAAAGCCCAGGGTTTCCTTCCTAAAAAGGCGAAACTCAACCCCACCCAGGCCATGCT
>CAITDR010000463.1 GCA_903891165.1 uncultured Pseudomonadota bacterium | reverse complement strand
TGAGCGTGTGGCGAAAGTCCGGGTGTGGGGAGAGGATCTGGTTGTTCCAGCGCCCGCCGTGCCGCCGGCCCCGGCTGCGAACTGAATGTGGCTCCTGCTCTTCGCCTGCCGGCAGGGCCCGCCGCCTTTCCAGGACGAGGAGCTGTGGGTCATGCCGGTGGGCGAGGAGGCCCAGGACCCGGCAGACACCCGCCTTCGACCGGAAGTTGCGCGGGCGATGACGGTGAGCATTTGTGCGGAGCATTTTCCGGCGGGAACAAAAGCACGCCAGCATATCGACGATGCGCTGTCCCGCTATGATCGGGCGGCGGGCGTGGATATCAGCATCACGACGGTAGAGCTGGCGCATCAGGGCCAAGAAGAGCTGTACGGATCGGAAATTCCAGCGACAAACCTTCGGATTGACTACGTTTTTCCTGAGGCTGAAAACCATCTGCCGCGGGGCCATGTGGTGGCCGAACGTTGTGCGGACGGCACTTTTCTGGGTTTTTCTATCGACAGTACGGACACGGGCGGGCGGCTGGACTGGAGTCGTGGGGCTGAGCTGAATGACTATGGGGTGGTTGCGCTCAATGGAAGCTGCTATTCCGAGGATCCGGATCAGGGATCGGTGCCGCTGACCGATACCGTGGCCCACGAGCTGGGGCACAGCTTTGGCCTGCCGCACATCAACCGTCACCAGCCGGAGTACCTGGGTTTTTCCTCCATCATGAACAAGACCCAGGGGGGTGAATCAGAGCTTACCGCCTACGACTATAGCTATTTGACCGCCCACTATCCGGGGGTGGAGGAGGAAGGGGCGGACTGGCGGGTCAGCGACTGGTGGCTGGTCGAGGAGGAGCGTTTTGATGGCTACCCCTGGGCCGAAGAGAGCGCCGCTCCCCTCTCCCTCTACCTGCATTCTTCCGGCTTCTACCTGGACTGTGACACGGATGCCCCACCGGTGCTACAGGCCGCCTTCCACGACCTTGGCCCGGGCCTCTCCGAGGGTTTTTTGGCTCTGCGTATCGAAGGGCGTACCGAGGAGGAAGAAGAGCCGATGGTTCTTTGGGAAAAATCCTGGGATCTCGCTGATCTCGACACCGCACCCTTCAGCGAGTACCAGCTTTCCCTCCCTCTCCAGATCCCTGCGCTCTCCGGCTCCACCCTCGACTGGCGCCTGCATCTGAACCCCGACGAGACTCAGCCTGAACGTAGCCATGAAAATAACGTTGGCCGATGGATTCCCGTGGATCTTAAAGGCTGCTTGGGCTTGTAGCGGAGTGCTATTTTTGGAGGGTCACTGCCACCCGGACGGTCTCTTTGCCCGTCCGAGGCATCGCATAGGCCGCCAGCTTCTCGTGCATACAGGCGCGGGTGGGCTCGTGATCGTAGTTGGTCAGTCGGGTCTGGGTGACCCGCCCGTTGGGCTCCACCGTGATCTCCACCGCCATAAAGGGTGGAGCTTTACAAGCCAAAGCAGCCGATTTTCCGCGTGTTCCCAACGCGGATGCCAGGTTTCGCCACTCCGGGTCTTTGCTGTCCAGCATCGGTGCCTGGCTTTGCGAACGCCACCACAGCCCCACCCCGATGGTACCCACCACCAACAGGCTTAATAACAAAAAAATCCCGATTGCCCAGAAACCCGCGCCCCCACCCCCGCCGCCGCCTTGGCGTTCGCGGGTACGGGTAGGCACCGGCCGTTTTTCCGCTTTGGGTTCTTCCCGCTTCTCCTCGTTCTTCGCCTCTTCTGGCGGGTTCACCATCCGCTGTTTTTCGCCGGACCAGGTGGCGCGAGGGTGCGGCGTGCCATCACTCTTGGTCTTGGGGGGCGTAGGCAGGTTCTCCTGGCGCCCGGATACTTCCGGCGGCGCTTCGGCGGCGGCCAGCTCGGCGAGAAGACGGCCCAGATCCGGCATACTACAGCGCTCAGAGGGGTCCACCCGCATCGCTGCACCCAGTACCTCTTCCATCCGTGCCACCTGCGCTCCGGGCAGGTCTGGCCGAACAAGTCGAGGAGGAAGCTGGGAAATCAGGTGCGGAAGCTGTTGCTCTGGCTCCAGTTGGTCCATGTAGCCGGCCACCGGCTTGCCCATCAGGCAGTAGTAGAGCATCGCACCCGTGGCGTACACGTCGGTATTGGGCTCGGGTTGTACACCTTCAAACTGCTCAGGAGCGGCAAACTGCGGGGTGCCGATAAAGGCGCCCACCCGGGTCAGTCGGTCGCCCACCCCTCCAAAAACCTTGGCAATCCCGAAGTCGGCAAGTCGCAAGCGTGGAACAATATCCACAAGAACCTGGCGCTCCAGAAGTACATTTTCTGGTTTCAGGTCCCGATGGATCACCCCTTGAGAGTGGGCCACCACCAACGCATCGCAGATCTGTTTTCCGATCGCCGCCACGATTGGCACCGAGAGCACCCCCACCCGGTGGATGTGGTCCAGCAGGCTGCCGCCCTCTTCGTAGCGGGTGATCAGGTAGGGGGAGTGGCCGGCTCGGTGCACAAAGCCACGATATTCCACGATATTTGCGTGGTTCAGCCCCTGGATGATCTGTGCTTCGGTGGCCAGCCGCCGCAGGTAGGGACCTTGATCCCGCTGCTGATACAACAGCTTGATCGCTACTTTCGGTCCGATCTCCTGCCCGTCCCCATCCAACTCTCGGGAGAGGTAGGTGACCCCTGCCCCGCCGATGGCCAGTCGCTCGATGATTCGGTAGGTACGATCGAGCACATCGCCGGGCTCCAGCAGCTCTCCCCAATTGTTGGGGGGCCGCACCGCCCGGCAGGCCAGGTTGGGGCAGCGCTCCACATCGCCAGGAAAGGTGGTGAGGCAGCGAGAGCAATAGCGGAGCCGGGAGCCGGGCATTTTTTGCTACTATCCGGCTTTTACGCCGCTGGCATCCAACATCACCCGGTCGTAGTAGTCGATGACCTGCCGCACCCATGCGCGCTTCTCAGCGTAGGAGCCGGGGAAGAAGCTACGTTTGAAGCCATGGATCAACACGTTTCGCAGCTCTTTGTGGTCCATGTTCAGGTGCTGGATAGCCAGACCGATCTCCTTGCTGACCGTGGTGTGCGACATCAGGCGGTTGTCCGTACACAGGGTGACCGACATCCGGTGGTCCAGCATGGTGCGCAGGGGGTGATCTTCCACCCGCTTCATCCGGGGCGTGGTTTGGAGGTTCGACGTGATGCACACTTCAATGGTGGTGCGATTTTCCGCCATATGGTTCGCCAAACGTTCACAGAAGGCGGCTCGGTTGTCGATGGTTGGATCCTGGATGCTCTCCGGCGCAAAAAGCAGGAGTCCATGCCCAATCCGGTCGGCATGCAGCTCGGTCAGGGACTGGAAGATACTCTCCGGGCCATAGGCCTCCCCCGCATGAACGGTCTTATGCAAAAACTTGCGGTGGCACCAGGCATAGGCATCGGCGTGATCCATGGCGGGAAAGCCGTCTTCCTGGCCGGCCAGATCAAAACCCACCACCGGGACCCCATGCTCATCACGCGCCTTCACTGCCGCTTTTGCCAGCTCCATACTGGCGATCCCAAAAAGGTTCTTCCGCCGGGTCTCCGGAAGTACGCTGATGAGCTGGCGATAGTAGTCCGAGAAGTACTCGTTGAACATCCGCATCGCACAGACGATGATTCCGTAGTGAAAAGGAGGTTCACCCGGTAAAAGTGCCGCGTTAAACTCGGCCTTGGCGCGGTCCATCCCCTTCTGCACCGCCTGCAGCACTTGCAGCAAGGAAAAATCCCCGCGGGAGTGCAGCTGAGGCGCGAAGCGCACTTCCACATAGCGCACCCCTTCTTCCTGGTTGTCCTTCGCGAATTCGTAGGCAATCCGCTCCAGGGCTTCGGCATCCTGCATCACCCCGCAGGTCCAGGCAAAACCGGCGAGGTAGTCTACCAGGCTGCTATAGGTGGGCTTGAAGACCAGGGCATTCATGCCCTCTTCGGTCCAGGAAGGCAGGTCCAACTTCCGCTCTCGCGCCAGCTCGATGAGCGTCGGCACACGCAGTGAGCCGTCCAGGTGGACGTGCAGGTCGGTCTTGGGGAGTGCCCGGATCAGGGCGTCGTTCAGATGAGCTTGGGTCATGGGGCGGGATAACGTGGCCCGCTGGCGCTTTCCAGACACAAAAGGTCGATGGCCCTGCCCGCAGGAAGCGGACAGGGCCATCAGGGTTAGTGACTCACTGTAGAGTCACGTCGCAAGCGTCTGAATGCTTACTCTGCCTTCTTCTCGTCTTCTTTCTTGGGCTTCGCCAGCTTGATCTTGTTGGCCGCAGCGTAGTCCAACCGCGCCTTGTCCCAATCAAAGATCTCGACGGGAATGTTGGCCTCGTCGAAGAGCGGCTTGATCACCTCCACCGGACCCACCACGGTGATCACTTCGTGGCCCACACAGGGCTCCATCAGCGACTTCATCGTGGGAATGTTCACCATCCCCAGGCGCTTGGCCCAGGTCTGGTAGTAGTCCATGGGACGACCGCGGTTCAGAAGTCCCTGCATCCGGCCCAACATTGCCGAAGTTGCCTGTTGGAAGATGGCGAATTCCTGAGCGAGGCCGTACTGCTTGGTGATCACCATCAGGGGGTCCACGTCGCCGGCCTTGCCCTTCTCTCCGAGGCCGATGAAGGTTTTTACAGCCTTCGCGGCGAAGTTGTTCTGGACCAGCGAGCCCATTCCCAGGGTGGCATAGCCGCCCGGATAGACCTGGCCGAAGGCATTGGCGCCATAGGATGCGCCGGTCTCTTCACGCAGGGCCAGCCAGGCCGCGCCGTCCAGGGTCTGGCCCAGTACGGTGACCGCCGGCTCCTGCTCCTCGGTCACCTTTGCGAGCTGGCACATATAGGTGATGTTGGACTGCGAAGAGATCTTTTTGTCGAAGAGGAGCACCTGGCGCTGAGCGGGAGGAGCCGGGAAAGCGGGGTATTCCAAGCTCAAAGTCCGAGGTGCTTCGGGCTTTTTGCCCCAGCCGGTCCAGCCTGCAAAGAAGGTGTTCGCCGCTTCCATCGTGGTCTTGGCGTCAAAGTTGCCCACCAACAGCAGGGTCCCGTTTTCCGGACGGAAGATGTTCTGGAACACCTCCTGGACCGGACTGGTGGTCCACTTCTTCATCGCCTCGTAGTCGGCATGGGTATAGTAGTCGGACAGGAAGTGTCCAGGGAGAAGGCGCTGCATTTGAAGGGTGCCCGCCCACCACTCTGGCTGCTTCATGCCCGCCCACAGGGACTTCTTCTCGGCGGCCGCCCAGTCCAACTTGCCGTTGGTATCGGGCAGCAGGCCGTCTACGCGCTGGCGCAGAACGTAGAGGCTCTCTTCCAGGTTGGCGACCGACGCGCTGATCTCCAGCGAGGTCGTCGTGTTGCCGAAGGCAATTCCGTCGAAGCCAGCGATGGCGATGGTGTCCACGGCATAGGACTGGTCGCGCCGCATCGAGGAGGCGAAGGCGTACTGGCCACGATCAAAGGAGGTGGCGCCACCCTTGAAGACCAGGGCACCCTGAAGGAGCGGCGATGCCGAGTAGGGCATGACCACCACTTTGAGGCCGTTGGGAAGGGTACTTTCCTGGAGACGGCTGATGTCGGGGGTGTGGACACTCTTGGTGATGATCTCAGGCGTCAGCTTGTCCGCCCCCAACATCGGTGCCGCACCGTCGGCCCGGTTTCCACCACGGTATTTGGAGTTGGAGGAGTCCAGCACCAGATCGCCCTCTTCGTAGGGCTCCATGGCCAGGACTACCGCCCGGTTCCTGTTCAGGTACTTCGCGGCGAATTGCTGAACCGACTGCTTGTCTACTTTGTTCAGAGCCTCAAACTGCCGAGAGTAAAACTGGAGATCCCCGGTGTAGTGCGCGTACATCGCCGCGGCGGTGGCCTGATCGGAGAATAGCGACAGCGAGCTGTCTACACCCAGGAAGGTACCGGCCATCGTGGCGTTTTTGGAATAGTTGAAGGCCCAATCCAGGTACTTCTTGATCTCCGAATCTTCGGAGTTGGTCCAGGCGCGGTACAGGCCGTTGAGAGCAGTCTCGGCAATTGCCTTGGGGTCATCGCCCTTTTTGTAGTCGATGCCGCAGTAGGCGATGGAGGCGTAGACCTGACCGGACATGCCGCAGCCTACGGTGCTGGGAAGGTCGGCTGAGGTGGGATCCCAGCTTGGCGAAAGTTCCTGGTAGATCGCGGACTGGAGGCTGTTGACGGCCACCTCCATCACCTTCTGGTCGTCCTTCCAGCCGGGAGGCAGGGCCCAGCCGATCATGATGAAGGGGTCCTGCACGGGGCCACGTTCGATGGTGAAGCCGGCCAACTCACCCTTGACCTGGGCGGGCTGAACCGGAGCGGGCGGCTCCTGGTTCACGATGGGGAGGTGCGGCCGGGGCTTGACATTGTCCAGGGGCGCGTTGGGATTTTTGGGATCCGCCATCACGTCGAAGCCCAGGTTGTCGCGCAGCAGCTCCCAGGACTTGTCCAGATCGATGTCGCCCGCCACCACGATGGTGGTGAGCGAAGGACCGTAATTTTCGTTCACGAAGGACTGGATATCGGCGAGCTGGATGTTGTCCAAAGAAGCGTGCGAGCCGATGCCCGCATAGGCCACACGGCCGTAGGGGTGGCTCTGCGGGAAGAGCTTGACGGAGAGGAAGCCGAAGGCCGCGCCGGTGCTGTTCTCGTAGCGCATCCGCAGCTCGTTGCGGACGACATCTCGCTCGATCAACGCCACTTCTTCCTCTACCCCCTGGATGGCGGAGATCATCCGCAGGCGCTCCAGGCGAATCAGCTGGGCAAGGTGCTCTTTGGGGGCCATGGTCATATAGACCGTCTGATCATCCGCGGTAAAGGCGTTGATCTGTGCGCCCATTTGCGCCAACATATCCCAGATTTTGGGGAGGGGCTTGCCATCGGGGCCCTTCTGGTGGGAGCGGAACCAGAGATGTTCCACCAGATGGGCGATACCTTCTTTGCCAGCAGGATCGGCGGTAGAACCCTTGTCGTTCACGTAGGTGATCGACACGATCGGCTGGGAAGTATCCTTCTGGAAGATCACCCGCAGTCCCGACGGGAAATTGTAATCCCGGAAGGAGATGTCATAGGGGGCCAGCTTCAGCGCCATCGTGCGCCGCGGATAGTCGTCCGCCACGGCAAAAAGGGGCAGAGAAAGGGCGATGGGGAGGAGGAAACGCTTCCAGCTCATAGTGGCTCCCGGAAGAAACAAGGGTGAGGCAGACCGCCAATGTTAACGCACTTCCGGCGGAAAAGCGTCCCCTTCCCCCGCAGTGGGGAAAATGCAGGGGGGACTACGGGGGAGGAGGAGGCGGTTCGTTGTCGCCCTCTTGTTGCGATGCGGCAATTTCGCCATTTTCATCTTCCAACCACTGCTTCAGCTCTGGCCAGCGCGTGCCCAGCCAGGTCACCCCCGCCGGAGCCTTTTCCTTCTGCCCTTGCTGCGATGCAACAAAGCCCCGAAAGCTCTGCAGCACCGCGAGGCGAACCCCCGTGGCAGGGGCAGCTTCCTGGCACTCGTCCAGAAATTTCGTGGCGTCTTCATAACGTTTTTCGCGGAGGGCGATCACCGCGTCTACCAATCGGAACGGCGCCCTTCCGCGTTGGGGTAGCCGGGCCAGTGCCTGTTTTTGAAGGCGACGCGCCTCACCCAGCTGCCCCTCCAAGGCTTCGAGCAGGGCCAGACCGTTGAGCGACACCACTCCGAGCCCCCCCTGCATCCGCCAGTGGTTGCCCCAGCCCGAGGTAATCACCACATCAAAACGCTGCCGCGCCCCGACAAAATCTCCCTGTCGCAAACAGCAGACCGCTGCATTCTGTAGCGCGGTGGCCTGAAAAGCGGGTAGCGCTTTGTGCTGCGCCACCAGAGCCTCGAAGGCCTGCTGCGCCGCAACATTCTCCCCTGCCTCCAGGAGCCGCAAGCCCTCGGACAGCTCTCCCTGTACCGCCTGAACCTGAGCAAAAACCCGCCACTTCTTCAAAAGATCGGGCAGCGACCAGCTCAACGCCAGGATCGCCAGCACACCCACACCCAAGAGCTGCGGCCCCGACGGGTTGCGCTCCCCCAGGATCATCATGCCCGCCATGAGCAGGAAGAGGCCAGGCGGCACAAGAGCCAGGATCGCCTCCCGACGCCAGCGGCTCAGGCTGACCAGCTTGGGAAGGCTCATTTTTTGAGCTTTTTCTCCAGGGCAGCGAGGCGCTCCCGCAGGGAAGAAAGCTCTTCGCCCGCGGCATGTTCAGGGCGGGGGGCGGGCTCATCGGGCGGAGGTTCGGGATCGCGAGGGGCTGAGCGCGGCTCGGCGCGCGGAGTCGGCCGGGGAAAGCGGCTCTCAAACTGCGCGATCTGGGTGTCCAGCATCTCCATTCCCAAGGAGAGCTGCTGCGCAAAAACCTTGCCCATGGGGTTGTCGCCACCATAGCGGATCAGGCGGTGCAAAAATCCAGTGGGGAAGCCGGTAAAACCTCCCTGTGTCTCCAGGAGTACCTGCAAAAGTACCGCCTGCGTGAGATTTTCCCCGGTGCGGGCATCCACCACTTCTACACTTTCACCCTCGCGAATCAGCTTAGCCAAATCGTCCAGGTTGATGTACCGGGACGAGGAGGAGTCGTAGAGCCGCCGGTTGCCGTACTTTTTGATGGTGACCATGCTGTACCGCCTAACGTGCTCTTTCACGCAGTGCAGCAAAGACGGACTGCTTTGCCGTGTGGAAAGGGTGGATGAAGCCCCATCTGCTGCGTTGCGGCGGAACCCTGAAAAAGTTTTTGCCGCTGTGCAGCAAAAATTCCTTGACGCAGTGCAGCATGGGGTTATTCTACAGGGGTCAGCGGGCGGTGAGAGTCGCCGCCCCGAGCGCAACCATCTGAATCCCGGAGATTTTACCATGTTCCCCATGAACGCCGACAGCTTCCGCACCTCCATGATTGACTCCAGCCGCCGTATGGTCGAGCTGAACCGCAAGGCCCTGGACCTCCAGCTCTCCTCCCTGAAGCAGGGCGAGAAGGTGCTCTCTTCCAACATCGAGACCTCCCGCCAGATCTTTGAAGCGGGCGTCGAGCTGCAGAAGGCCACCCTGCAGGGCTGGATGGACCTGATGAGCCCCAAGACCGAAGCCAAGGCCTGAGCACATCGCCTTATCGGCGGTGCTGGAGCCCCGCCGACGGTGGGGCTCCTCGTTTTTTTTGCCGCTTCTCTCCCTTCCTCCTATCTCATGGAGAATCCCATGGCTGAAAGCCAAGAAAACTTCCCCGACTTCACGAAGATGAGCAACGACTTCTACAAGCAGTGGGAGCAGTCCATGACCCAGTGGTGGGATCAGGTCATCGACTCGCCCGCCTTCCTCGATGCGATGGGGAAGAACGCGGCAGGCTACGCAAAGGCGCGGGGAAGCTGGCAGAAGTCCATGGACGACATGGCGGAAAAGATGCACGTTCCCGGCAAGGGCGATCTGGTGCGGCTGGCTCGCATCTGCACCATGCTGGAAGAGCGCCTCCTGCGGCAGGAAGACCACATTCTCCTGCTGCAGGATCGCCTGGAGACGCTGGAGAAGGAAGCCCTTCAGGGGAGGATTGAGGCGGCAGAAGCACGCTTGGAGCTGCGCGACCGTCTCCAGAAGATGGAAGACCTGCTGGTGAAGCTCGCCGATGCCCCGGCCGACGCCCGTCGTCGCAAGAGTGCGGAGTAAGTCATGCTACAGCGTGCCGAAAACTACAGCCGCTTCCTCGTCTCGGATCCTGTGGCCAAGGCCAAGATCGGCCAGAGCCCCAACCGTATCATCCACCACGACCGCAAGGCGGTGGTGCGCCTCTTCGCTCCGGCCGAGGTCAAGCACCAACCGGTTTTTGTGTCGATGCCGCTGATCAACACCTGGACCATCTTCGACCTGCTCCCCGGTCGCTCCGTGGTCGAGTCCCTGAATAAGGCAGGTGTGCCGGTCTATCTTCTGGACTGGGGCCGCCCTGGACCCGAGGACAGCCAGATCAACCTGGAGCTCTTGATCGACGGTACGCTGCGCCGCAGCATGGACCGCACCCGTCGGGATGCAAAGACGCGCTATGGCGCCGATCAGGTGGATGCGATTGGCTATTGTGTGGGTGGCACCTACCTGACCATCCTGCTGGCGCGCTACCCAGACCTGGCGCGGCGCCTGGCGCTCCTGGCCACCCCCATTGATTTTCACGCCTCCGGTCGGCTTTCTCTCTGGGCCAACCCCGAGACTTTTCCGCTGGACGAAGTGATCGACGGCCACGGCAACTTCCCGGCCGAGATGATGAAGCAGAGCTTCGCCTGGCTGCGCCCGATGGGCCAGCTCGCCAAGTGGAAGAGCCTGTGGGACAAGTCGGAGAATGCCGACTTCCGCACCCTCTGGGCGGCGATGGAAGCCTGGAACAACGACAACACCGACTTCGCCGGCGCTGCCTACCGCGAGTATGTGCGTCGCTGCTACTTCGACAACGCGCTGATGGCCGGTGGCTGGAAGTTGGGCGGCGAAACCGTAGATCTGTCCAAGGGCAAGGCCCCCGCGCTGGTACTCGCCGCTGCCGACGATCACATCGTCCCCCCGGTGGCAGCCTTCGCCCTGAAGGATAGGTGGGGTGCACCGGTTGTGGCCCGTACCCTCCGCGGTGGCCATGTGGGCGTCTGCGTAGGAAAGGAGCTTCCGGCTGCCCTTCTGGAGTGGATCCGCGCATGAGCCTGCCCGACGACCCCTTCGATCTCTATCGGCCCATGGTGGAAGGTATCGGCGGGGCCGACGAGGTGGACCGGGTCCGTCGTGGCCTGCGTCTCCACGCGCTCCTGCAGCGTCCTCCGGTGGGGATGACCCCGCATAAGGTCGTTCATCGGCAGAACAAGCTGGAGCTGCGCTACTATGCGCCGCAAAAGCCGGGTCCGGCCACGCCGGTGGTGATCATCCCCTCGATGATCAACCGCGCCTACATCTGCGATCTGGAGCCCGACCGCTCCCTGGTCGCGGCCCTTTCTGCGGCGGGGCACCACACTTTTCTGCTGGACTGGGGAGTGCCGGGGGAGGAGGACGGCTACGTAGACGTTGCGGCGGTGCTTTTGGATTTGCTGCATCGCTGCATTGATCGCGCCTGCAGGCATGTGGGCGCCGAGCAGGCATTTTTGTTGGGCTACTGCCAGGGGGGCACCCTCTCGGCGATGTATACGGCGCTGCGCCCCGAGCGTGTCGCCGGTTTGGTGGCGCTGAATGCGCCGGTCTGTTTTGCTGAGGGCGGACGCTTCCGCGCCTTTGTGGATCCCAAGGTCTTTGATGTGAATGACAGCATCGAGGCTGAAGGTCTGGTGCCCGTCGATCTGATGCAGATCAGCTTCAAATTGCTGGATCCGATGGGCAATTGGACCAAATTTCTGGCGCTGGAGAAGGCCTCCCACAACCCGGAGGAGCTGCGCCGGGCGATGGCGCGCGAGCGCTGGCTGGAAGAAAATGTGCCGATGCCCGGTGCTTTTGCCCGCGAGTTCATCCGCAACGCCTACCAGGAGGATCGCCTGATGGCGGGTACCTGGGAAGTGCGCGGGGAGCCCGTTCGCCTGTCCTCGATCACCTGCCCGGTCCTGGTGGTGGCCTGCGAGAAGGACTTTATTGCGCCGCCCTCCTCCACCCGTCCGCTGGCTGAGCTGGTTTCCAGCCCTGACAAAGAGCTGCACCTTCTGAAGGCTGGCCACATCGGGATTGTGGTGGGAAGTACCGGTCCGAAGGTCTTTTATCCGATGCTCGACAAGTGGTTCCGGCGGGTGGACGCGGCGATTTGACGTAGCACCGCCTCCTCCTCTACCGGGCTCCCCCCTGCAGATGTGGCCGTCCCAAAATCTGTTGGCACTTCTGTAAGGCCACCGGCTCCCGTACCTCCCCACAGAGGCGGGTGGCCTCCTTGGGATAGAGCACTGCGAGTCGCACCCGCGCCAGATCCCTTGTTAAGGGATCCAGCGCCTTCAACGCCGCGTTATAAGATTCTGTATCCTTGGCTACAAATGCCGTTTTGACTTGTTCAAAGCGGCATTCTTCTTTGCCCGAACCCCAGCGCATGGCGCAGGGGTCGGCACAGGCCACAAGAAGCAGCCAGATCAAACTTCGCGGCCCAGCGCGCGACGAAGCGGGGCGTTGAAGGCCCACATTGCCATTCCGGTGCCGATGCCCAGCGCGGTGAGCATCATAAAGAAGCTCTCCTTGGACATCATCCCGTACCAACTGCCGATCACACCGGACAGGGTATTCCCGAAGAAGGAGGAGAGGAACCACATACCCATCATCATCGAGACGATGCGCACCGGCGACACCTTGGTCACCAGCGACAGGCCGATCGGCGACAGGTACAGCTCGCCGATGGTGAGCAGCAGCGTACAGGCCACTGGCCAGAACAGGCTGCCCTGACCATCGCCGACCACCTGCGCACCGACCACCATCACGATGAAGGATCCACCGAGGATAAAGCAGCCGATCGCCATCTTGGAGACGGTGGAGGGCTCGGTGCCGCGCTGCTTCTGCCAGCGCCAGAACATGTCCAGTACAGGGGCGAGGGCAAAGATAAAGAAGGGATTGAAGCTCTGGAACCAGGTGGAGGGCACCTGGAAGCCCGCGATCACCGGCCACACCGTCTGCTCGTCGGCCCAGGTCTGCATGGTGTTGCCCTGCTGCTCGTACACGGCCCAGAAGACCACGTTCAAGGCGCAGAGTGCAACCAGTGCGCCCACGGCCTTCCACTCGACAGAGGTCAAAGGCTGGCTGACCTCGGCATGTTCCGCCTTCTTCTTCATAAAGTTGTCGGGGGCCAGGTAGGGCTGGCCGAGGATGTACACAATCAGGCCCAACACCATGCCTACACCGGCAGCGCCAAAGCCGTAGTGCCAGCCATAGACTGCGGCCAAGGTGCCACAGACAAAATTGCAGATGAACGCACCTAAGTTGATGCCCATGTAGAAGATGGTGAAGGCGCCGTCACGACGGGAGTCCCCCTCTGCGTAGAGCCCGCCCACCTGTGTGGAGATATTCGGCTTGAAGGCACCATTCCCCAGGATCAGCAGACCCAGTGCCAGGAAGAAGGAGTTTTCGAAGGCCATGACAAAGTGGCCGATGGCCATCAGGATGCCGCCCACGATGACGGTCTTGCGCTGACCCAGGTAGCGATCGGCGATGATGCCGCCAAACAGCGGGGTCAGGTAGACCAAGCCGGTGTAGAAGCCGTAGAGCAACGAGGCATTTGCGCTCGCCGCGCAGGTCTGCTGCGCGATGTTCTGCGCGAGGGCTTCGGCGACCGGCGCAACCCCGTTGGCCACATCCCCCTCGACCAGGGCCTTGACCTTCGGGCCGATGCACTCCTGGAATTGGGCAGGATCAGCAGCCGGAAGGAGCCCTTTGATGAAGCTCCAGCCAAGCACCTCGTCCGGACTCCCTTCGCCACTGTAGGTGCCACCCTGCAGGGTCTGGCGTACGGTGACAAAAAGGTAGTTCACCATATACAGCTTCAGAAGCCCTCTCATCCCGTAGTAGGAGAAGCGCTCCCACATTTCAGTGAAGAAGAGGATGAAGAGGCCGGGCGGGTTCCCGAAGCGGCGCTCAAAATCAGTGACAGGGACGGGGGGACTGGCTTCACTCACCGAGGCTCCAGAAAGACGGCCCAGGATAGCACGGCGACCCCCTCTTCTGGTAGCCCTCCTGACAAGGTGCCGATTCCGGAAGGCGCCGGAGGGTGCTATTGTGGATCCTCGGAGGTCGAATGGCTCAGCGGCTGGACACCCTTATCTCTGCGACCCGCGGTCGTGGTCCCCGCGTCGGCATTCTCTCCATGTACGATGTGGAGAACAATGCCGTTCGTATCCTTGCGGCAACGCTGCGGCAGGGTGGCCACGCGGTCACCGAGCTGTACTTCAAGGACTGGATCTCCAACCACATCGACCCAGCCGCCGATGTGGAGCTGGAGAACCTTCTCAAATTGATGGAGAAAGAGGGCATCGATCTGCTCTGTATCTCCATCCGCGCCTCGGCCTACTACCAGCAGGCCAAGGTGATCACGCGCTACGTCCACGAAAACAGCTCGGCTGCGGTGCTGTGGGGGGGGATGCACCCCACGCTGATGGGGCCGCAGTGTATCGAGGATGCCGACCTGATCCTGCAGGGAGAGGGGGAGCTGGCGCTCTTGGACCTCTGCGACCGCCTGCGCGACGGGGAGGATGTGACGGTCACCCCCAACCTGTGGCTGCGGCTGGACGACGGGCGGCTGGTCAAGAACAAGCTGCGGCCGCTGGTGGAGAACCTCGACACCCTGGCCTACCGCGACTACTTCAGCCACGACAACAAGTACTTTTTGTGGGGCAAAAACGTCGCGCCCGGCGACCCCATGCACGGGGACCCGGTCTTCCAGATGATGGGCAGTCGTGGATGTATCTACAAGTGTTCGTACTGCTATAACAGTACCTACAAGAAGGACGTCTACCCCGGCCAGAAGTGGTTCCGGGTGCGCTCCCCCGCGTCGATGGTCAAAGAGATCAAGGAGAACCGCGCCCACTGGGGCTTCAAGCGGATCCGCTTTGACGACGAAGTCTTCAATTTTCAGTACGACTGGCTGGTAGACTTCTGCAAGGTCTACCCCAAAGAAGTGGGCTTACCCTTCGAGATCTTCATCGAGCCCAAGCTGGTTAACGAAGAGCGTATGACCATGCTTCGCGACGCCGGGCTGGTGTCGGTGTACATGGGCGTGCAGAGCAGCGAGCGGGTGACCGGGCACCTCTACGACCGGCGTGTCAAAAATCAGACCATCGGTGATATCGCGCAGCTCTACCATAAGTTGGGCGTGAAGCCGCACTTCCAGTTGATCTTCGATGATCCGGTCTCTACCGAGGAAGATCGTCGCAAGCTCTTTGAGATGATCTCCACCTTCCCACACCCCTTCGATCTCTACCTCTTCTCGATGACGGTCTTCCCCGGCTCCGAGCTGAACCACAAGCTCTTGGAGTCGGGCATCATCTCCGAGTACGATGTGGAGGGCGCCAACGCCAAGACTTTCTATCAGCACCGGATCAACCTGGAGTATCCTCGCCCCACTGAGGAGACCTTCTGGATTGCCCTCACCCAGATGCTCTCCAAGCCCTTTGTGCCGCGCCCGCTGCTGCGGGGACTCGCCAAATCCGAGTTTTTGAAGCAGCACCCCTGGCCGCTCATCAAAATGGCGCACGCCGCCAACTATGTGAAGATGGGCACCACCGCCGCCAAGATGGCTGCGGATGGCGAGATGACCAAGACGCTGATGCGGCGTTGGGCTTCTTTTGATCGGGTGATTACCACCTGAGACGCGGGTTTTGGGGGACTGAATGAGCCCTCATTCACTCCGCAATTTCCCCCGCACCACCGGCAAAAGTACCCGCGCAATCGCCTCCGCCCCCTCTGTAGACGGATGCAGCGTATCCGTAAACAGACTCGCCGCAGGCAGCGGCCCCAGCGCCGCCTCCAAATCCAGCAGCGTTGCGCCGGTTTTCCCGGCGACCTCGCGCACCACCTCGTCCGCTACATAGGGCGCACGAAGGGGCACCGCGTCCAGCTCCATACTGCGGCGCCAGGCGGCGATGGCGCCGGGCTGATCGCCGGCTTCGGCCAGCGCACGGCTGCGCAACCACAGAGAAATGCTATTCTCCCCACAGACTTTTTCGGCGTAGGTGGCCAGCTCTGCGTGGTCGGTGACGTGTTCACTGCCCATACAGCCCAGCGCCACCCCGCAAGCACTGTTGTCTTTACCCACCACCCCGCCGGGCGGATATTCGGGGTTACGCAAGAGCGTAGACACGATGACCGGCGCCGGACTCTGCCGGATGGCCGTGGTCAAGTCCGCACGGAAGCGCTCGCGGACCTCGTCACGGACACGCAGGGCGATGTCATCCTCCACCATCACCACCCCCCGGCGGGCCGAGGGTGGGAGCTGCTGACAGAGGGGGGGCGGGGGCGGCAGGGAGGGATCCTGCTGCACCGGCTGGGGACGTTTGGGTCCGACGACAACGCCGCGTGTTTCCTGGGTGAGTTTCTGGAAAATCCAGGAATTCTGGAGGATACGGAGCACCGGCACGGTCCATAGCGGCGTGCCGGAGATGCGGCCCGAAAAAAGGGTCTGGGCATAGTCGTTGTGACCTTCGTAGATCACCACCAAATCCGGCTTCAAGCTGTCCAACTGACTCGCGGTCCAGGCTACCCCGGCCATGGACTGCCCGGCTTTGCCCAGGTTCACCACTTCCACGTTGGGCAGCAGTCGTCCCAGGTGCTCCGGGAAATTGTCGTTGGGATCGGCTTTAAAAGGGTCGCGGACGGAGGAGCCTCCAAGCACCACCACACGCGGCCGGGTCTTTTCCGTAGAAAGTTCCACCCGATCTTCGGGGTGGCCACATTCCATCCAGCTCCGCCCCCCCTCCGAGCGCAGGCTACATTGGGCCACCCGCACCAATGACTCCAGGGTGGGGGGTGCGCCCCAAGACATCCGGCACAACATCTCGGCGATGAAGAAAAATCCGATGGCGACGATCAATCCCTGAAAAGCCTTCTGGATCCGGCGCATCAGTCTACGCAGTTGTCGCAGATTCCGCGCACCTGCAGCTCCACCGAGCCTTTTTGGAGCGAGCGGGGCAGGCGCGAATCCACCGTCACGGCGATGGCTCCCTCGGGTAGACAAGAGACTTCGCCACATTCCAGGCACATAAAGTGCGGGTGCTGCTCGGAAGTGTGGCTTTCCGCGGTCACCAGCTCGTAGCGCCACAGGTGATCGCCCATGTCGGCGCGCTTCAGGAGCCCGGCCTCGGTCAGATCGGTGAGGTTCCGGTACAGGGTGGCCCGATCCCAGCCCTGCCCGGCGAGGCCGTCCACCAGCTCCGCATGGGTCAAGGAACCAGGATTCACCAGGAAGTAGCCTAGCACGGCGACGCGAGCGGGGGTCGCACGAAGGCCCGCCTCCCGGAGGCGTTCACGAAGCTGATCTGGCGCGGGCTCGGACATCCACTTCCATATATACACCGGAGCGGCTGCTGTCCGGTGAGACAGCAGCCGCTCGTAGAAATCTCAGGGCGCCCCGGTAGCCCGGGGTACCCGCTCAGCCCTCGGCGATGGGGATCCGTCGCGGGCGCAGCTCGGCCCGCTTGGGGACCTGTACCGACAGCACGCCATTGCGCAGCTCGGCCTTGATGTGGTCGCCGTCCACCTCTCGCGGGAGGCGGAATGCACGGGCAAAGCGCCAGTCTGGCGCGTCGCCCTCCAGCCGCAACTGCCCGCCTTCCACGATCAGCTTCAGCTTTTCGCTGGTGACCCCGGGGAGGTCAGAGATGATCATGTAGGAATCCTGGTTTTCGTAGACATCGGAATGGGTGTGATAGGTCTGCATAGCTCCGCCTGTCCCTCGCTTGGGAGGGTCTTTGGGTAGGGTTCTTCGATAGGTTGGAGAGAATTGTCCGGGACTGGATCAGGCCTGGACGGGAATATTGCGTGCGCTGCCTGCACCGAGCTTTGGAAGGGTGATGGTGAGGAGGCCATTTTTCAGGCTTGCCTGCACCTTATCGGCGTCGATGCGCGAAGGAAGGGCGAGAGAGCGGTTCAGGGCAAAGGCCTGCCGTTCGGACCACACCGGCTTCCAGCCTTCCTGGGCGATCGTGCGCTTATTGGCCTTCAAGCTGATGCCTCGCTCGGTGGCGTTGATCTCCACGTCCTTTTCGGTCAGGCCGGGCAGGGGCACCAGCAGGGTGTAGTGTTCCTTTTCGTCCTTCAGTGTACCCCAGGTCTCATTCTCCCGTTCCAGAGTTTGAAAGGCACGATTGACCCGGTCGAGGGAGGCATCGAAAAAACGATCGTTGAGCAGAGAAAACATGGCGACTCCTGATGAGGAATGGTTCCGTTGACGGGCGACGGCGGAATAGTCCCGCTTGGCCGTCCTCTTCGGTGCGGGGTTCTCTCCCGCCCTCCGTGGAACCAATAGAATCACCACCTACGGGAGCGTCAAGGCCCCTGTTGTGGCCCCGGATCCGGCGCGGCCCGACGACCGGGCCAGGGAAGCAGGATCGGTACCTCATTCTGGTAAGTTTTGTAGCCGGGCTTACCAGTTTGGCGGGCTTCCATCAGGGGGATGGAGACAAAACGGAACAGGCCGTAGAGCACCAGCGGCGCGATCACCGTCCAGGCGTTGGCCAGGCCACCCGCCAGGCCAAAAAGGAAGACGCCCACCCAGAAGCCGACTTCGCCCAGGTAGTTGGGATGGCGGCTATAGGCCCACAGTCCAGAGCGGATCGGCTGGCCCGTCCTGGCTTTTTTATGCTCCCGAAGCTGGTTATCGGCAACGGCCTCGATGGCGGTGGCGCCCAGGCAGACCAGCACCGCCAGCCCATCCAGGGGGTTGAGCGGGACAGCGCTGCTCAAGGCTCTGTATGCGGGAATACAGCCGATCCACACCAGGACCGCCGGAAAGTAGTGGATGCCCACGAAGCTTACAATCCAATAAAAACCGCCGGTCTGTTCCTGGATCTGACGGTAGCGCCAGTCTTCGTGCTTGATCCCCTCAAAACCACGTGCCCAGTTCCAGGTCAGCCGCAGGGCCCAGATACAGGTGCAGGCCAAGAGCAGCGCCTGCCGACTCCGGTCGCCCTCGGGCAGGTTCCAGGTCCACCAGCCCAAGAGCATCGGCGGAGCCACACTCCAGAAGGGGTCGAATACACTGGAGTTTTTGAAGAGGGCGGAGAAAGCAAAGATCCAGAGCACCGACGCAAAGTAGCCGATGAGGCTCATGTCATAGGCGTCGCCGGGCGTCGCAAGCATGATGGCGTCGATCACCGCTCCGGCGGTCGCAGCGAGGTAGGCGAGGAGGATCCAGGGCATCCGTCTGTCTATCCTGTCCCGGTCTCTTTTACCCGGAGGGCCTTGACGCTCTTCGGCTGACGAAGGTCCGTCAACCCCGTCGGAATTTCGACGATCTCCTTCAGAAAAATCGGCGTTGGCCTGTGGCACTGTTCTTGCATGCCGAAGGCCGCTATGACCTCCCTGATCTGGATGGCATTGGGAACTCTGGTAGGAAGCTGGCTCTATCCCATGTTGCTTCCTTCTCTTTTTTGCAGTCTTATAGGCGCGGCGGGGCTACTGCTGATCGGTGCCCTGCGTCCCCACCGGCTGCTGCCCGGCGCGCTGGGGCTTTGTTACGGTCTTGCATTGCCGGCTTCTTTGCCGCAGGGGCCCTGTCTGGAGGGGGACTGGCAGCTACGGGGGGAGGTGGCGACGGCGGCCCGCGGTCGGGAGGCGGTGGTGGCGCTGCGCCAGGGGCGTCGGCCCGATGGCACCTGGGAGCCCATGGAGGGAAGGATCGGGGTGGGTTTTCGCGACACGCCCCCCGCGCCCGGTCGTGAGCTGTTGTTGTATGGGCGCGCCGAGGGTCTGGACCCCACCCACCTGCCCGGAGAGGTCGATCCGCTGCTTTCGGCGCGGCGATCGGGGGTCTGCAGTCGCTTGCGGGCCGCCGAGGTCATCACCTTGGGGGCGCCAGGGCCAACCTTTGCGCTGGAAGGGGCAGAAAATAAGGGACTGCTTCGTGCGATGTTGGACGGGAACCGCAGCGACTTCCCCGACGAGGTGGCTCAAAAAATGAGCCGAACCGGCACCTCGCACCTGATCTCCATCTCGGGCATGCACATCGGTCTTGCGGCGGCTTCCTGCGCATTGGTGGCCTGGATCCTGACCCGTCCGCTGACGTTGCTCTGGCATGGGGGTGGGCTGCGCTGGATCATCGCCCTGGCCAGTGGGCTGGGCGCGCTGGCCTATGCCGCC
Organism: uncultured Pseudomonadota bacterium; assembly: GCA_903891165.1. GTDB lineage: Bacteria > Myxococcota_A > UBA796 > UBA796 > SXON01 > CAITDR01. The sequence continues at coordinate 4,651 of CAITDR010000463.1, read as the reverse complement.
TTGGCGGGCTGGCCGCTGCCGGCAGTGCGAGCCGCCTGGATGACGGTGGTGGCCGCCCTGTTGCTTGCGGGAGGCTATCGACCGGATCCAGCGGCACTTTTGTCGCTGGCCTGTATCGGTACGGTTACGACGGACCCCGATGCCATCTCCTCTCCTTCCTTCCAGCTCTCCTTTGGGGCAATGGCGGGGATGATCCTGGTGTCTCCTCGGGTGACCCGCTGGCTGCCGCCGGATGCGCCACGCTGGGTGGTCTGGCCGGTGCAGGCGCTGGCCACCAGCATCGGTGCTACGGCGGGAACGCTGCCCGCCAGTCTCTATCATTTCCAGGCTTTCCCGCCGCTTTCGGTCTTCGCCAACCTGTGGGCGGTGCCGCTGATCGGCTCCTTGGCGACACCGGCGCTGCTGGCCAGCCAGGTGCTTCCGGGGGAGCTGGGGCGTTTTGCGCTGGCCCTGGCGGATGGGGCCTGCACCTGGGGGCTTTGGGGTCTGGATTTTTTTGATCAGAAGCCATGGACGATGGGGATTTCGATGGAGGTGGCGCTGCTCCTGAGCGTCGCGACGTTGTTGCGAAAGCGGCTGCTCTTATGGGGTGTGACTGGCAGCCTGCTGCTGGCGCTGCGGCCGGTGCCGGTGGGGGTGCTGGAGGTGAACTTCTGGTCGATCGGCCAGGGAGATGCGGCGCTTCTGCGCTGGCCGGATGGACGGACGATGTTGATCGACGGGGGGCCACCGGGACGGGCGCTGTTGTTGGAGCTGCGTCGCATGGGGATTCGGCGCCTGGATACCGTCCTTCTTTCCCATCCCCACCCGGACCATATGGGGGGTCTGGAGGTGATCCTGGAAGAACTGCCGGTGGGGGAGCTGCGGGTGCCCCGCCCGCCGCGGGAGGGAGAAGAGGCCTATGCGGCGCTTTTTTCGGGTACAACGCCGGTGAGGGTGGGGCTGGAGGAGGAGGAAGAGGGCCTGCAGCTCCTCCACCCGCCGCCGGGCTTTGTGGGTCCCCGGGACCCGGTGAACGATGAGAGCCTTGTGGCAAAAATCACCTTTGGCGCGCGCTCCTTTCTCTTCCTGGGGGATGTGGAGGCGGCCGGGGAGGCGGCGCTGTTGGCTACATCCCCCGCACTCCTACAGGCGGATGTGCTCAAGGTGCCCCATCATGGAAGTCGTACCTCCTCTTCCCAGGCTTTGCTTACCGCTATCCACCCGCAGATTGCGGTGATCTCCTGCGGCTGGCAGAACCGCTTTCGGCATCCCAACCCCGACGTACTGGCGCGCTATCGCGATGTGCAGGTCTATCGCACCGATCGGGATGGCAGTGTGCGGGTGCGTACCGATGGAACGGCACTGTGGGTGGACCGCCTGGCTCCGCCCTCCCGCTGGTAGAAGCTGCTAAAAACGCCAGCCCGCCTCGACCCGGCCGATGGTGGGCATGGTGTACTCCTGTGCGGTGAAGTGGACGATGTCCACCATCCCCCCCACCTGTACAAACCAGCGATCCCGGCTGTAGATGTAGTCCATGTTCACAAAGGTATGGAAGATCCCAAGGCGCAGGCTGTGCTCTTTGTAGATACCGCGAATGCCCGCTTCGGGGAGAAGGTGTACCAAGGGACTGATGACCCCAAATTCAAAAATGGAGCTGTTGCCCGTTTCGCCACCAAGGACCGGGCTGGAGAGGTCAAAACGCAGGTGCTCTCCTCCCAACTCCATCGAAAACCCAGTTCCGTAGTCGATCACATTCGCCGGATCGTCGATGCCCTGGTGCATCCAGGAGCCGAAGATCCACACCCCCAGGCGCAGCCGCTCCCGCTCGATGAAGTTGTAGCGCAGAGAAAGTACAGGAACAACGGCCGCATCCTGTGGGCCGACGCCGAGGATGGCCGAGAGCTGGAGTCCTTTGACCGGGGTGTAGCTGCCCCGGAGTACCACCGAAGGATCCAGGTCTAATTTGGAGATATCCTCCGAGAGCTGCCGCTTGTAGGAGAAGAGCATAAAACCACCGCCCACCTCTCCATGGCCGGCCTCCTGCGCCTCCGAGGAGGGCAACAGCCAGGGTGCTGCAGCGGCGTAGTTTAAGAGTGCGATCAACATTTTTCCTCCCGGGCACAGACTTCGATCCGACGTAGCACTTCCTTCGGCGGAATTACCTCCGCGAAGGGAATGACTCCCTGCAATTCCTGTGCCTCCCCTTCACCGCACAGGCGGCGGCTCACCGCCAACAGCAGGTTCTCCCCGCCGGGCTGCTGGAGCTGCTCCAGGCGCCTACTGAGCGAAGATTTACGCCAGAAGCCCATAATTTCCAGCCAGGCCACCCGCCCGTCCTTGCGGAAGCCGAAGTCCGGGACGATACAAACGTCGCCCACCCGCCGGGGGTCGGGCTGCCGGATCAGCTCCCAGCCGCTGTTGAGGGCTTCAAAACGCTCTGCAAACCACACCGCCTCTTTGGGTACCCAGGCGCCGGTATCCCGGTAGTGCGACTTTAATGTCGCGGTATGGTCCAGGTCCAGAAAGCGCTCTTCCTCCTTCCATCGGACGGGGGCGTGGAGTGACCACGCTCCTTTTTGTAGAAGGAGCGCGGGCAAAAAGCGGGCGAAGGCCAGACCATAGCGACTGGTCTGCGAGAACAGCGAGGCGGGGCCGTCCAGCACAATCCGTAGATCTTCGCCGTCGGGGACCACGGTGTGGATGAGCTGGTGAAATTTGATGGCGCGCAGCAATTGGCGGCTGCGCGGGGGATCCGGGCGCGCCAGGCGAATGGTCAGGGAAGAAGCGCTGAAGAGAATCGCCTGCACCAATGCCACATTGTAGCGGTGGAGGAGCCAAAGCGCCGCGGCTTCCTCCTCCCCTTCCAGCTCCAGGCCCACGAGTCGCATGGCATCAGGATGATCGGCGTACAACGCGTCGGGGAGCAGGGCCGGGTCCACGCCATGCTGCTCGCCGATGCTGCGATAGATGTCCTCGGCAGTGAGTGCGCCCCCCTCAATTTTCAGCTCCGCAAGCGGACCTTTGGCGGATGCTTCCCGGAAGACGGCCACCCGCAGCTCGGGCGGCGGCACCGGGGAGTGGACGGTGAAGCTGCAGCGGCGCTCCAGCAGGTGCCACAGCCCCCGAAGCAGCTTTGCCTGCGGATCATCGCCGATCCACTGGTCGATCAGCTCCTCTAACTCCCCGCGTGGCTCCCCCACCCCCTGGCGGACCAGCGCGATCAGCTCGCGGGTGCGCTCTTGCAGTTCGGCATCCTCCGGGTTGACAAAGGTGGGGCGGACCTGGCCTTTTACGGTACGGGCGCGCACCAGCTCAGCGGTAAGCATCGTGATCCCGGCGGCGTTCGGAGATGAAGGACTCGGCGGTGCCTTCGGCCACCAGCTCGTAGAGCACAGCCTGTTTTCCAGGTTTCTGGCGTAAGATACGACCTAATCGCTGCACCGACTCCCGCACCGTCGATGTGCCGCTGACGATGATTGCCACCTCGGCCCCTGGCAGGTCCACCCCTTCGTTCAGCACGCGGGAGGTGACCATCACCTTGAAGTCGCCCTTCGCAAAACCATCCAGGTACAAACGTCGCTCTTTGGTCTCGGTCCGGTGTGTGATGCAGGGGCATAGTAGCCGCTTGGAGATTTTGAGTGCGGTAGGGTTGTCGTTCGTAAAAATCAAGGTCGGCCGCCCCCACTCGTCCATCACCAACTGCTGCACCAGCTCCATCTTCCGCTCGGTGGAGCTCATGATCTGCCGCGATTGGCGCCAGGCCGCAAAAGCCTGCCGACCATCGGCACTGCGCGACGCCACCCGCAAAAAGCGCTGCCAGTCCTCGGGACTGCGTGTGGAAAGTCGGTTCGCCTCCAGAAAACCCCGATAAAAAGCCCGGAGATTCTGATACTCCTCCATCTCTGCATCGGAGAGGCGCACGGTCAGCACCTCGGTGTAGTAGGGCGCCAGCCACTCGCCGGCAAGCTCGGGAATCTCCTGGCGATAGCAGACTTTTCCGACCGCGTCGTCCAAGAGCATGTGGCGCCCGTCGGGACGCTCCAGTGTAGCACTCAGGCCTAAACGTAAGGGAGCAATACAGCTTTCGGCCGCACGCAGGTAGAAGGGTGCGGGCAGGTGGTGCACCTCGTCCCAGATCACCAGCCCGAAGCGGTTGCCCATCCGCTCCATATGGATGGCGGCCGAGTCGTAGGTGGAAACAGTGATGTCCTCAATCTGGTAGTTTCCTCCTCCCACCAGACCGATGGGATCCCCAAAGGCGGTGCGCATCCCGCCATACCACTGCGACAGCAGATCCAGGGTAGGCACCACAATCAGCGCAGAGCGTTTGGTATCGGCGATACAGCGCTCGGCAACGTAGGTTTTTCCAGAACCTGTCGGCAGAACCACTACACCCTGCCAGCGAGCCGCCTTCCAACCGGCGATGGCGGCCTCCTGGTAGTCACGCGCCGTGCGCGGGGTCAGGTGCCGACGCTCCAGGCGCTTGTAGGCCTTGGCGCGATCCTCTAACTCTTGGCCCTGAAAGTGGAGGATTGTCTGTGCATAGCAGTTGGCAAGCGCACGGCCACGGCCGACCCGAGAATCCCAGGTAAACCACGGGGGAAGCTGATCGGCGGCGAGACCCTCTAACAGGAGGGTGCCCCCTTCCCAGGAAAGCACGGGCATCGGC
>CAITDR010000462.1 GCA_903891165.1 uncultured Pseudomonadota bacterium | reverse complement strand
CGTTGCGCACTCTCCGGTATGGGAGGGGGGTCGGGAGGGCTTTTACGGCGTTTTGGGAGAGGGGCTACTCGTTGGGGGCTCCAGTGTGGGAGGAAGAGGGCGCGTTTACAGGACGATCCGGGCGTTTTACTCGATAGGACCTCCGCTGGGGCAGAAGAGAAGTTCTGGGCTTCTATAGGGGCTTGGATACTTTTTCCTCGATGGTGCCTCCATGTTTCGGGGATGTCGTAGGGCTTCTACTCGGCTACACACAGGAAACCCAGGGGCTGCCAGCAGCCTTCGGCGCGCCAGCTTGCGACATTTTGGGCATCTCCGACCAGGGCTCCGCAGCGCTCGCCGCCCAGCTCCGCAGGCTCGCCCTGCATCCAGTCGCTGTAGTTCATGGCGGTCCCGTCCTCCCACTGCCAGGTGGTGTCGGCTTCGTACAGGCCCACCCACCAAGCACCGTGGTTGTAGTTCCCGGCGATGGCCCGCAGCTCGGCGTTCACCTGGGCGTTGGGCAGGGTGGCCAGGGCATAGCCGTGGGCCAGGCAGTAGTTGGAGGCCTCGTCAAAGGGCAGCGGCTCGTCGCAGACCAGGAGCGACCGGTTTCCGGGCAGGGAGCGCTGGTCGCAGCCGCAGTCGGCACCGTCGTCCAGGGTCTGGTTACAGTTGTCGTCCAGACCATTACATTGCTCGGGGATGCCAGGGGCACGGGCGCTATCTTCGTCATCACAGTCGCCAAGCCACTCGGTCAGGCCGGGGGCCAGCTCGCAGGTATGCACCGGCTGGGCGCCGAAGCCATCACCGTCCAGGTCCTGCCAGAGGATGCCATCTTCGTCCACCTGGCCGTTGCAGTTGTTGTCGATGCCGTCGCAGCCGTCCGCCTCTCCAGGGCGAACTTCGGGATCCTGGTCGTCGCAATCCCCAGCCTGGAGGACGATGCCTTCTCCGGGCTCTACCGTCAGCACGGGCGCGTCGGGATCCCCAAAACCATCCAGGTCCACGTCCAGGAAGTAGATGTTGGCCAGCTTGTGAGCCGGACCCGCCGCGGGCAGGCTGAGCTGGACGGTGGTCACCTCGGGAAGCTCGACGGGGTTATCCGTGGGGATGAGTACCGGGCCTTCGGTGACAGTGTTGTTGGCGGTGTTGCAGGCGAGGAGGGTGAGGAGGAGAGTGGTCATTTTTGCCTCGTTGGTTGACTTCTCCTGATGCAAGGGCCGTGCCAGGACTTTTGGCCCGCTTTGGAACAGTGGCAACTGAGCCCGGACGAGGGCTGCACCACTTTGGGGCCTTTGCTGTACCGGTGGAGCAGATCAGGCTACAGGGGCGCCGGAGGTTCCCCGGTGATCAACAACGACATCCTCAGGCGCCTGCGTTTTGCGCTGAACTTGAGCGATCTTCAGGTTCTGGAATTGCTGCGGTCGGTAGGCCACAACCTGAGCCTGCACGCTCTTCCGTTCTACCTCGCGCGCGAAGACGCCCCGGACATGGTCCTCTGCCCGGACGAGACCCTCCGGGCCTTTTTAGACGGCTTGATCCTGGTACGTCGTGGTCCTCGCGACCCGGGGAGCTCTGCGGCGCCCGAAGGCCCGATGAGCAACAACCTGATCCTCCGAAAACTGAAAATTGCCCTGGATCTGAAGGATGCGGACATGCTGGCCATTCTGAAGTTGGGGGGGATGGAGCTGTCCTCTTCCGAGCTCGCGGCCCTTTTTCGCGCGCGAAGCCACCGCCACTACCGGCCCTGTGGGGACCAGCTTCTGCGCAATTTTCTGGGGGGATTGACCCTGTATCGGAGGGGGGTGTAGGGGTGAGATGGCTGCCTTCGTCCGCATGATGGCGCAGGTGGCAGCAGGGGGGCGGGCGGGTTAGAAAGAGCTATGGATCTCGCCCTTCGCAAAAAACTGCTCCGCGCCTGTGATCTGAACGAGCCCGTTCCGCTGGGGGACGATCGGTACTATGACTTCGACCAGAGTGGCCTGCGCGGGCGCCCCTGGCGCGAGAACATCCGGGAAACGCTGCTTCTGGCTGATCGGGGTGGCAAGCCCACCCGCCAGGTGGTGGCCGGTCTGCCCGGCAGCGGTAAGTCCACCGAGCTGCTGCAGCTCTGCAAGGAGTTGGCCAGCCATGGCTTTGACCCAGTCCTGGCGGATGCGGGCCGGTGGGTGGGAGAACGGAATCCCATTGAGGCGCGGGATCTGCTGCTGGCCCTCGCCCTGGCCCTCTACCCGGAAGGCCGTCCGAACGAGTTGTCCGCAAAGGCCAATGAATATGTCCAACGCTTCTGGAACCTGCTGGGAGCAAAAAGCAGAGAGATCGAGGCGGATGCGACGGTGCAGAATGTGGGCCTACGAGCGAGCTTCTCCGTTCGCGACACCCTCTTTCAGGAGTTGGCGGCGCGTATCGAGGGCACCGAGCAGTTTGTAGAGGATGTACACCAACTTTTAAAGGAAGAGCGGGAGCGCCGATGGAAGGAGAAGGGCACCGATCTGGTAATCCTTCTGGATGGTATCGAAAAGCGCGCCACCGGCGATCTGTATGAAGGGGAGGAGCAGGGCAAGTTTCGCAACCACTGGGTGCAGGCCTTCTTGGTGAATGCGCAGGAGCTTTCCCCGCCTATCCATGTGGTCTATACGGTCCCCCCCTTTATGCTGAGAAGCGCGTCTCAAGTCGCCAGTCAATTTGGGGAGGAGCTTCGTTTTCTCCCCATGGTTCGCCTGTACGACTATCAGGAAGGACAGGCTTTCCGCCTGAACCCGGCAGCGGTCCGCGCGATGCGGGAAGCCCTTTTTCTGCGGATTCCCCAGCAGTATTGGGAGTCACCCGAGGTGGCCTCCTATCTGGTGGCCTTCAGTGGGGGCTACCTTCGCGACCTGCTGCGGATGGCCATCGACTGTGTCCGGGAGTGCCGCGATGCCTCCCAGATCAGCCGGACCCTGGCCCAGAACGCGGTGGCCCAGGTGCGCCAGAGCTACCTGTATGGGCTGGAGCTGGAGCAGAAAACCCTCTTAAAGGAGGTACACCAGCTCCGCGCCTTCACCCGCGACGAGAACAACGGCCCCCGCTATGACCGCCTCCTCCAGTCGCATATGCTGCTGCACTACCAGAACGGCTCGCCCCTCTCCTGGTACGATGCCCATCCGCTCCTTTGGGGGAACCTGGGCTTTCCGGAGCCGGGCTGGCCGGAAGTCCTGGCGGCAAGCACTTGATTCCCCCGGGCGGCCCCGACTGGGAGCGCCTGATCGACGCCCTGGACCTCACCGAGGACTTTGCATTCCTGGGGGTTCAGGCTGGAAATGTGGAGGCCGAGCGGGCGTTGATAGCGGGACTACCGGCACGGCTGCCGGAGCGGATCCTTCGTACGCTGGAGATAGAGCCCAGCGACGCGCCCGCCGCACTGCAAGTGGTACTGCGGGCCGCCCCCAAAGAAGGGGAGATCCTGGTGCTTACGGTCACCCAAGCCGCTCTCTTTTCCGATGATCTGGACCGTTTTTTTATCCTTCTGAACCAGAAACGGGACGAGCTGGGCCGCCGGGCGTTGGGGCCGGTGCTCCTGGTGATGCACCCTTCAGGCTGGACAAAACTCCGGAATCGTGCGCCGGATCTCTACAGCATCCACCAGGTGATGTTCCGCTTTGATCCCATGCCTCCGGCGGTACAGCCCCTGTCCGAGCTGCAGCTACCAGCCCCGCTTTGGCAGGTCGAAGCACTTCCCCGGGCGGAAGTGCAGCCTCCGGAGCCGCAGCCGCAGTGGGATCCGCTGCCACCTCTCCCGGAACGAGAGGAAGAACTGCGTCTTTTGAAGGAGGCGATCCGAACTTCCTCGGTTGTGGTGCTCTATGGACCGGCGGGTGTGGGCAAGACCACCCTTCTTCGTGCTCTTACGGAGCCGGCGAAGTCCGAGTTTCCAACCGTTGTCTTCCTGAGTCTGGGCGGACAGCACGACCCTTTCCCGGCCTGGCGCCGGGTATTCCAGGCGGTCTACCCGGCAGCCCCGGTGTCACCCGAGGCCGCGGCCGGGCTCTATGCCTCGGTCACCCGTTCCCAGCGCCTGCTGATCCTGGCCGACGATGTAGAGGACGCCGCATTTCTGGCGGCGCTACGCCCAGAAGGACCATCGGTGCTCGTGGCCACCACCCGCAGCTCCCTGAGCCTTCCCGACAGTCGCTGGGTGCGGGTGATGCCCCGCCCGGGCTGGACTCCGGTGGTGGAGCCCCCCCCGACCTTACCTCCGCTCTCCGATGCGGCCCTGCGTCTGGCCCGCTCTTGTGCCCGCCGGGACCGCGTGCAGGTGGATCTGCTGCGTGAAGCCTGGGAAGAAGCCGGGCAAGGTCAGTTTGTTGCGCAGAGGGAGGATGGGCAAGCTCTGAGCTTTGTGCAGGTGTTGGAGGAGGCATCGGCCGTGTTGCGGGTGGCCGATGGCTGGGTGGAGGTACCGGCCGATCTCCGCCCACTGCTGCTATCGCCCTCGCTTCCGCCAGATCCGGGTCTGGAGGCAATAGAGGAGGTTATTCCCAGGGTCCAGGGTCGCTGGGCACGCGCACGGGCACGTGGCCCTACCGACTTTTTCCTTTCGTACCGTACCCATCGCCGGGCGGAGGTTTTGCCGCTGGTGGAGGCATTGCGCGAGGCCGAGTGCAGTGTCTGGCGGGATGAGGACAATATCCGCGAAACCGACGAAATCACCGAGGGAGTACGCCAGGGACTTTCTAAAGCCCGGGTGCTGATCGTCTGGGGCAGTCCGGACTACCACCACAGCCGCATCTGCCAGATCGAGCTGCGCGCCGCCTGGATCGCCGCCCAGCAGGTGGGAAAGCCCCGGGAACGGGTCTTTTTTATCCTGCCGACGGGGGTGCAGGTCCACCAGCTTCCACCTTTGCGTGCCGATGCCGACATCGTCCCCTTTTCGGCGCCTACCGACACCTCCGGCTGGCGGAAGCTTGCGGAAGACCTCCGCAGTCGTTTGCCTGCCGACGGGCAGCGGCTCGGTGCCCTTCGGCCGATAGAGGCCACCGCACCCTGGTGGCCGTCGCGCCAGGAAGCCTTCAACCGTTTTGTAGGCCGCGAGACACAGCTTTGGCGGCTTCACGGCATGCTCCTGCGGGATCGGCAGGCGGCCGTGAACGCTGCCCAGAGGGGTGGTCCCGTCCAGCTCCACGGTCTGGGGGGGGTGGGAAAAAGTACCCTGGCGGTGGAGTACGCCAGACTTTTTGAAGCGGCCTGGCCCGGTGGGATCTTCTATTTGAAGCTATCGGATGGGCAGGGGCAGCAGCAGCGGGAGGCGGGGCTGGCCCGGCGGATGGGCCTCGCGGGCAGCACCGACACCCACCTCGCTGCGGCCCTGCAGCGCCTGCTGAAGATGAAGACCGAGCCCTACCTTTGGATTCTGGATGGGGTACCTTCCGAAAGTACACTCGGTCAGGTGCAGGAGCAATGTGCGCCAGGGGGAGCAGGCTGCACCCTGATCACCACCCGCTCCCGGGCCTGGGACAGCCTGGGAATATCGCTGCCGTTGGATGTACTTTCGGAGGAAGATGCCCTACATCTGCTGCTGCACCATCGGAATGGCAAGCCGGTGGAGAGCGAGGCGGCTGCGAAGGAGCTTTGCAAAAAGGTAGGCTTTCTGCCCCTGGCCTTGGATCTGTTGGGGGCGATGCAGCGGGACTACGCGCTTGACGAGAGCAAGTGGGTCTACCGGATGGACAACCCGCAGGAGGATGTCCTGGAGTGGGCCGCCGACCTGGAGATTGAGCTGCCCACCGGCTGTAGCCGGAGCATCGCCGAAGTGATGTGGCAGAGTCTGCGGAGGTTAAAAGAGGGAAGCTGGCGGCTGCTGCTGTTTCTGGCAGTGCTGGCCGATGCCCCAGTGCCACAGGGCTTCGCCGAAGAGGCAATGGAGGGCGAACGAGCCTATCGGGCTGGCGTATCCGAGCTGCGTCGTCACTCGTTGCTGTCGGAGCACGGGCTGCGTATCCATGCGCTGTTGCGGCGGGTTTTGTTGCGGGATGGGAAGCGGAAGGAGCAGCGGGAGGAGGGTAGGAAGCGGTTGGTGGGGCTGTTGATAAGGGATTTGAAGGCGGTGGATCCAGAGGATGTGCGGACACATGGGCCGGTTTTGGAGTTGTTGCCGCATGTGGTGGCGGTGGTGGGGGAGTGTGAGGGGGAGCCGGAGGCGAAGCTGATGCTCCGGGCGGCGATTTTGTGGTACAGTCGGGGCGACTACAAGGCCGCACGCGCCGGGTGCGAGCGCGCTCTGAATGCCTACACCCGTGTCCTCGGACCTGAGCACCCCCGCACCTTGGACACTATCCAGCATCTCGCCGTCGTTCTACTGGCGTTGGGCGATCTGTCGGGTGCTCGACAGTTCGGGGAGCAGGCATTGGAAGCGCAGACCCGCATCCTTGGACCCTATCACCGGGATACACTGGGAACTCTCGGAAACCTCGCCCTGACTCTGCATGCCCTGGGCGACTTCGGTGCGGCCCAAAGATGCTACACTCAGGTGCTGGTGGCTCAACCCCACCTTCTTGGGCCCGAACACCCCGATACCTTAAACACTCTCCAGAACTACTCCAACACACTCCATGCGTTAGGAGACCAAACTGGCGCCCAGAATTTGCGCTTGCGGGTGTTGGCAGCCGGTGCTCGTAGCCCGGAGCACCCAGACACCCTCCGGGCAGCAAAGAGCGTTGCCGCCACGCTGTATGCGCGTGGAAACTTGGCCGAGGCCCGAGCGATCTATGAGCAGACCCACAGCGTTCAAACCCGCATCCTCGGCCATGAACACCCGGACACCCTCGCCTCGCTTCAGAACCTTGCCGAAACACTCAAAGCCCAGGGTGACCTGGATGGAGCCCGCAGGCTCGAAGAGCAGGCGTTGGAGGTCCGTACCCGAGTGTCCGGTCCGGAGCACCCGGAAACCCTCGGAATCCTCCAGAATCTGGCGGGCACGCTCCACCTCCAAGGTGACCTGGTCGGTGCCCGGCATCGCTACGAACAAGCCCTTGAGGCCCAAACCCGCCTGCTCGGACCCGAACACCCCGACTCCCTCCGCACGCTCCAGAACCTTGCAGGGACACTGCTCGCACAGGGTGACGTGGCTGGCGCCCGGCTACGCTACGAACATGCACTGGCAGCCTATGCTCGCCTGCTCGACGCGGAACACCCCTCCACCAATATCACCCGCTACAACCTCATTCTCACCCTCCTTCAACTCGACCCGCCCGCCGCCAGACAACACATCACGCTCCTCTCCCAACTGGAACAGCGCCCGCTGGAAAACCTCGCGGCCACCGACCGCCAGATTCTTGCCGAGCTACCCAAACTGAAAGCCGCCGCCGGGATGCCCGCATAGCACCCCTGCCCCCCGAAGGCGCCTGCGGCGCTGGGGCCGCACGCGCCTGGGCAGGTATGGAGAATGCCGGGCTTATCCCCACCCTTCCCTCTCCGAAAAGGCCCCTTCAAGTATAGTTGTGGCCCCGCGGGAAGGGAGCTCTCCACACGTCGGTGGGACTTTTTCCACTTTGTGGACGTCCAGAAAGTTGAAAAAATCGAAGAAACGCGTCGGACTTTCGACACCACCTCCCATCACCCCCTCCACAAAACCCACTTCCTACCTCCTATCGCTCCCGAAGCTCCACCACCTGCACCGGGTAGGGAATCCGAATCCCCTCCTGCGCGAAGGCCCCGAGGATACGCGTCTGGAGCACGTGCCGGGCGGCGACCTGATCTCCGTAGGCACGCAGCTCCACCCGCAAAATCCACTCCACCGACCAGTCGCCGAGGCGCTTCAGATAGGCCTCGGCTGGCCGGTTCTGGGTGAACAACGGCAGATCTTTGGCAGCTTGGTCCCCCACCGCCTTCAGCACCCGCTCCACCTTCTCCATGTCGCTTTCGTAGGCCACAGTCACCAACACGTCCATCCGCAGATGCGGCAGCGGCAGATCGTAGTTCACCAGGGTGGAAGATGCGATCCGGTTGTTGGGGATGATCACCACCTCGTCCAACAGCGTCCGGATTCGGGTGGTACGCCAGCCCACATCCACCACATAGCCTTCCTTCCCCTCCTCCAATCGCACAAAATGCCCGACGGAAAATGGACGTTCCAGGAGCAGGTGGATGCCCGCAAAAAAGTTGGAGAGCGTGTCCTGCAGCGCCAGGGCCACCGCAAGTCCGCCCACCCCCAGTGCGGTCAGCAGCGGTGTCACCTGCACACCGAGGGTGTTGAAAACCCACAGCAACCCCAGCCCCAGGATGACCACCCACACAAATGCGCGGGACAGACTGCTCACCCGGGCCTCCCCCCGCCGCACCGCCACCCCCATCACCCCCGCCGCTACATTGGCGACCACCAGGGTCAGACACAGCGCCACCGTCGCCAACAGCGCCCGCTCGATCCAGGTATGCACCTCTGCGTCTACCGGCAGCCACTCCAGCGCTGCATTGGCCGACAGCGCCACCGCCCAGATGAACGAGGGCAGCCCGGTCGCCCGCAGGATGGCGTCGTCCATCGAGCTGTCGGTGCGCTCGGCCCACCGTCGTAACACCCGGAATAGTAGCCACCGCAGCGTGAGCAGAGTCACCAGCGTTCCTCCGGCCGAAAGCACCGCACCCACTATCGTCAGCTGGTCCACCGATCCCTCCCGGCGCGCAGCCTATCACGGAGGGGACGGGGCCACAGGGGCGGAAAGCCGCGTGCCTCCTAAATCAGGTCGTCATGCCCTCAAAATCGGGCTGCACTCTTGGTCTGGAGGTCTGGATGGCCCACGGCCGCACCACCCGCAAGCGCACCGATGACCTGGATCCCTTGATCGACCATGAGCTGGATCGCCTTCTGGAGGCTGCTCGGGAGGAATTTTTGAAGGAAAATGGTCGATTTTTGACCAGAGAGGAGGTGCTTCAGTGCGTTCGCAGCCAGCGCGGCGGCTGAAAGTCTTTGTGGATGCGAATGTCCTGATCCGTGCCGCTCGGGGGACACAAGTCGGGGCATAGGTCGGCCATCCGCCCTTCCCTCCCCCGCCCGAGCTTGATAGGCGGAGCTTCCAGGAGCCTCCCCCATGAAGACCCGCGCTGCCGTCGCCTTTGAAGCTGCAAAACCCCTGGAAATTGTTGAGCTGGATCTCGATGGTCCCCGCGCCGGGGAAGTCCTGGTGGAGCTGAAAGCCACCGGGGTCTGCCATACCGATGCCTTCACCCTCTCGGGAGCGGACCCGGAGGGGCTCTTTCCGGCGGTTCTCGGCCACGAAGGGGCCGGTGTGGTGGTCGAGGTGGGGCCGGGGGTGCGCTCCCTGGCGGTGGGCGATCATGTGATCCCGCTCTACACGCCGGAATGTCGCGAATGCGACTACTGTTTGTCAGGGAAAACCAACCTTTGCCAGCGCATTCGTGCCACCCAGGGGCGCGGCTTGATGCCCGATGGGACGAGTCGCATTTCCTATCAGGGCAAGCCGGTCTTTCACTACATGGGCACCTCCACCTTCTCCAACTACACGGTACTTCCCGAGATTTCTCTTGCAAAAATCCGGCCGGACGCCCCCTTCGATAAAGTCTGCTATGTGGGCTGTGGGGTGACCACGGGGGTGGGCGCGGTTTTGTGGACGGCCAAGGTGGAGGCGGGTTCTCGCTGTGTGGTTTTTGGTCTGGGTGGCATTGGCCTGAACGTCGTCCAGGGCCTGCGGATGGTGGGCGCTACCCAGATTGTCGGTGTGGATCTGAACCCTGCCCGCGAGGCCTGGGGACGCCGCTTCGGGATGACCGATTTTGTAAACCCCTCGGAGGTGAAGGGCGACCTGGTGGCGCACCTCGTCGAGCTGACCAAGGGCGGCGCCGACTACACCTTTGAGTGTATCGGCAACGTCAAGGTGATGCGCCAGGCGCTGGAGTGCTGCCACAAGGGCTGGGGCCAGTCCATCATTATCGGTGTTGCAGGCGCGGGACAGGAGATTGCCACCCGCCCCTTCCAGTTGGTGACCGGCCGGGTCTGGAAGGGATCGGCCTTCGGCGGGGCGCGGGGACGTACCGACGTTCCGCGAATTGTCGATTGGTACATGGACAAACATATCGAGATCGATAGCATGATCACCCACATGCTGCCCCTGGAGCGCATCAACGAGGCTTTTGACCTGATGCACCATGGCGAGTCCATCCGCACGGTGGTTGTGTACTGATGCTAACAAAGGTTGCGGCCAACCGCTGTTTTGGTGGAGACCAGATCCAGTTTACTCATCCGAGCGCGGTGACCGGCGGGACCATGACCTTTTCGGTCTATCTTCCACTGGGTACCGGGCCTTTTCCGGTGCTGATCTGGCTTTCGGGGCTTTCCTGTACGGACCAGAACTTTGTGACCAAGGCGGGCTCCCAGCGGTTGGCCGCGGAGCTGGGGCTGGCGATTGTGGCGCCGGACACCTCTCCCCGGGGGGCCCATGTGCCGGGAGATCCAGATGGTTCCTGGGATTTTGGCCACAGTGCCGGCTTTTATGTGGATGCGACCGAGGCACCCTGGGCGGCCAATTACCGGATGTACAGCTACATCCGTGACGAGCTGCCTTCGGTATTGGGGAGCTTACCTTTGGATCTTTCTCGGCTGTCGATCAGCGGCCACTCCATGGGGGGACATGGCGCCCTGATCCTGGCGCTCAAAAATCCGGGGCGCTACCGCTCGGTGTCGGCCTTTGCGCCCATCTGTGCGCCTTCGGAAGTACCTTGGGGGGAGAAGGCTTTTGGGCGTTTTTTGGGGGCGGATCGGGCCCTTTGGAAGGACTGGGATGCCACGGCTTTGGTGGCGACGGCCACCGAGCGCCAGCCGATTTTGGTCGATCAGGGCCTGTCGGATGCCTTTCTGGAGAAGCAGCTTCGACCAGAGCGCTTGGAGCAGGCCTGCGCGGAGGCGGCTTTTCCGTTGGAGCTGCGCCGCCGCGAAGGTTATGACCACAGCTACTACTTTGTGGCGAGCTTTTTGGAGGAGCACCTACGCTGGCATGCGAGGGCTTTGCGGGCTTGAGGGCGCAAAAGGGAGAGTAGCCTCTGCTACCGAAGCTCTTTCTGCTTCTTCCTCCTTCCTCTGCCCTGCACGATCCGCATTTTCGCGTGCTACTTTCGAGGCCCCTGCACGGAGGTTCCCATTCTCCCCGCTCTCGCAAATGTGGTCCGCTCCAACGTCAAGAAGGTTGCGGAAAAAGCCGTTCCTTTCTACTACGTCACCGACCCGGCTACCGGCCGCCAAGTCTTCTATGTGGCAGGGGTGCCCGGAAAGGGAAGTGTCTTTTCCAACCTGGCGAAGATAAACTCCCACCTGAAGACCAAGGGCAAGGGCGAGGAAGAATTCCCGAAGACCGCTAAATTTTCGGCGGGGACTGCGGTCATCAAGGACGATGTCCTGACCCTGGATTCGGAAGCCCAGAAGGGGATCTCCGGCGCCTCCCTCTTGAAGTTGGTGAAGAAGATCAACCTGGAGATGAAGTTGAACCTCGGTCTTTTGGGCCTGGCCCACCCCGAGGATGATCAGGAGGACAAGGACTCTTCCTCAGTCGGGGACCAGAACGAGACCCTGGACGAGCCCGATGAGCCGGAACCCGAGGAAAAACCTAAAGATTCCCAGGAGAAGACCCAGGAGTCGTCGGAGGAGTCTTCCGAGCAGCCCAAGGTGGCGCCGCCACCCCCTCCTCCCCTCCCCTCTGGCCCCCCTTCCGGGCCTCGCCCCGGCGATATTGCTCGCCTTCGTTCCACCATCAAGGCGCGGGTGGGCTCTCTGAAAAAGGGAGATATCGGTACCTTCGCTTACTTTTCCACCTCCGCGGATGGGAAGCCGCTGTTGGTGCTTTCGAAGCCGGGGGTGGCCCTGGAAAGTGCCATGCTCAAGGCGGGAACCGGCCCGGTGGAAGGGGACTATCGCTGTGTGGTCCCTGGCGGGGTGGAGATGGTTTCCTCTCCCTTTGACACAAAGCCCTTTGTGGAAGAGCTGGGCCTTCGCTGCCGCTTTGTGGCCAGTCTTCCGGTGGATGCGCCCCCTTCCGATCTGACGGAGTGGAAGACGGCGCGGGACAAGGTGATTTTTGACCTGAAGACGGTCGCAGCAAAAGTCAAGTCCACCGGCTTTCCCAAGGCTCCCGAGGTGGTCAACCTGCTTCGCGCCATCGGCGGTCGCCTTCGTGTGGATCCGGTGACCCCGGCTTTGGTCCGTGAGCTGGAAAGCTACCTCCGTGACGACGATGATGTGGCAGCCGCAGACGAAATTCCGAAGGTTGTAGGTACCTTGAGTATCCGCAAGCCTCTCCTCGCGGCCCTGGAAATCCTGCCCCACTGATCCCTTTTTTCCCCCTCGGGGACCGAGACGACCATGAGCATTCTTCGTGACTTCTGGGCCTATTGTGTCGAACATCTAAAGGTGGAGGAGTCTGGGGAGGCTCAGCAGAGCCCTTCTCTGGAACCGGAAGCAGCAAAAAAGCACCTGGAAGAAGCACTTTCCGAGCTGCGTAAGCTTCAGAGTCTGGTGGCCAAGGTCCGCAGCGAGGCGGAATTGGCGCTGGGTACACCCCTTCCCGAGCCGGTTGCCACGGATTTGAAGGCCATCGAAACCAAATTGAGCACCGCGCCACAGGATAATGCGGTAGCCATGGACAAGGCCACCGACGACGCCGGGGATGATCTCCAGGACCTGGATCTGGTGATCAAGGCGCTCACAAAATACCGCAGCCTCTTCCTCGCCAATCTGGCGCTTCTGGAGAGCCGGATTACCGCCCTGGACAGCCACCCTCAGGCGACGGTGGACTTTGTGAAAGACCAGGTGGACGGGATCAAGAAGCTGGTCGAGGACGTCAAAAAACAGGCGGCCAAGGGGGACTATCAGGAGGCTGATCAGGCGCTACTGCCCATCGCCGCCCGCTGTGGCGAGGTGGAGGGGGTGGCGGACGAACATGCCCACTACACACTCATGCTGGCGGACCGCCAGCAGCGTGTCAGGGTCCTTCCTCCAGTTCCCGACGGTTTTGACGAGGCAGTAACGGCGGTTTTGGAGCGGGTGCTGGCACTTCCGGTGCAGAGCCTCAGCAATGCCGAAGGACTGGCGGCGAGCAAAAACTTCAAGCCTGCCATCGGGCTGCTCCTCTCCCTTCCAAAATTGTGTGTTGATGCAAACTGGACCTTAAAGCAGGCCGCAAGCTACACCACCGCACGCGGGGAGCTGAAGACCAGCCTGAGCAACGCGAAGTCCTGGAAAACGGACGTTCAGGAGGCCGTGGACCGCGAAGCCGCAGTCCAGAAGCTCTATGACGACTCGGACTATTCCAAGACCGGGGACTTTGAGCTTTCCCTGAGCATGATCGGCCGGGGTTCGGATCTGTTGGCTTCAGTCTGGAAGGACCAGCGCCTCTACAACGAGATGGACACCGAACGTACCGAAGCCGAAACCGCCGTCCAGAACCTGGACGGCCACGACGGGGCGGAGGGAATTATTCCCGAGCGCACCCGCCTGAACCAGGACCTTCTCTACGCGGCGGACAAGGTCACCAACCACGAATATCCCACCGCCAAGGCGCTCTATCTGTCGGTTCGGGAGGCGGCAAAGAAGGCCAAACTGATCGCCGCAATGCACAAACCATTTAAGCTCAAGCGCAAGGGTGTGACCGACAAACACCAGATCCAGTCGAACCGGGCCGTTGCGGCTGCCAATGACCTTCTGGGCGAGGTGCAGGCCCTGGTGGGGAGTGCAGACAATTTTGTCACGGCCCGCGACTATGATAGTGCCAACAAAGAGCTGACCACGGCTGAAGGCTACCTTCAGGATGTCAAAGTGGTGATCGACAACTTCCTGGTCCTCGAAAACTGGAAGTCGGGCGCCGACCCAACAATTCAGCAGGCGACCACCTTACCCCTGCCCGCCTTTCAGAAGTTCAAAGGCATCTGGGACCAGGTCAAGACTGCCGTTCCCGCCACCTTCAACCAGGATATGTCCAATGCCCTGACCAAGGGCGAACGCGCGCGCGACAGCTCGGATCCCACCCTCTTCACCGAGGCCCTCAACGATACCCAAGAGGTCCTCAAGCTTCGCGACAAGCTGACCGCCTACGAGGGTGCCCGCAACCGTCTGGCCGCCCGCATCACCACTCTGAAGCTGCAGGTCCGCAACAATGTCTTTGACGGCGACCTGAACACCATCGATCAGACGATGTCCACTGCCAAGGACCATGCGGATAACCGCCGCTATTCCGAGGCAATGTCCACTCTGACTCAGGCGGCAGGCCAGGTGGCCACCGCCGAGCTGGAGACGGGAAAGTGGGACTGGTACCAGAACAATCGCCAGGCGGTGAAGGACCAGATCGACAAGGTGGATACCGTCGAGGGTCGGGCCGCCATGGACGTAGAAGTCCAGAAACTCAAGGACGACCTTCTGGAGGCCGACAAGCTCCGCGACCAGAAGAAGGGGGTGGAGGCGGAGAAAGCCCTTCGGAAGCTCCATGCGGAGGCCGAGCGTCTGGAGGGCTGGCTGAAACTCTACAAAGAGGCCCGGAAGAGCGAAAAGGAGAAGATTACCGACCGCATTGGCCAGATCGAAAACCAGCCTGTGGTGGCCAAGGATCTTCTGGAGGTGGAGGCGCTCAAGCTCCAGCTCGCAAAAATGTTCACCGATCGCCAGTTCGCCGAGGCGGTGGAGATGGCGACCTACACCATCGCCTGGCGTATGGATTTGGCTATCTCCGAGCTGGGACGTTTTGATGCCTTTGAGGTGGAACGGAAGAAGGCAGACACCGCGCTCCAGGATCTGAAAAAGGTGGCCTGTGACGCGAACAAGCTGGCGATCCGAGCCTTGGAGGTGGACTACAAAAAAGTGGAGTCCCTGGCCACGGCCCGCAATTTTGTGGCCGCTCAGGAGCTGGCCGCCGGGATTCCAGCCCGCTGTGTGGCCCCCACCCAGCAGGGGGCTGCGGCCGCCGCCGCCAACACCTCTCACAAGACCGCCTCGGACGCCATCGATACCCTGGTCAAAGACTTTCCGGGCCTCCTTGACCTCCAGCTGGAGCTGCACCGCAGTCGCCTGAAGGTGGCCGCAGACCTGGCGACCAAGGCCGATTTTGTGGGGGCCAAGAAGGTTACCGACGAGATCACAACGGCGGCCGTCGAGCTGCGCAAGCTGGGCACCGCACAGGCCACCCTGGAGCAGGACCAGAAGGATCTTTCCGGCAAGACCGGACCGGACGGTCTTACGGAGGACATTCAGAAGCTCCGCTCGTCCGCACAAAAACTTCAGGGTCGCGCCGATGTCTTTTTGAAGGATCACCTCGCCCGAATCGAGAGGCTCCTGACAACGTCCGAGTCCGAGGCCGCGGCTTCCAAGCCGGAGCCCGCCCGTGCTGCGCTCAACGACGCGGCGGCTGCCATCGCCCACGCCAACGAGCTGGTCGAGGAATTCCTCCAGTCAGAAGGGGTGATCAAGGAGGCCGCCGACGGGATCCTGGGGCTGAAGGGGCAGTACACCGTCCCCCCCCGTCTGGTGGAAGCCCTGGATCGTCTGGACAAAGAACTGGGCTTCGCACGCCTGGATTCGGCCGGTGCGATGGCAACCACGGCGATCCGCCGGAGCCTGAGTGTCCTCGGTGAGCTGCGGGAGCTGGGCAAGCTGGGGGCAGACCATGCGCTCTATGTGGCCGAGCGCAAGAAGGTGGACCCTCGGGTTGCAAAACTTGCAACCTCCAAGGCACGTTTTACCATCGCAAAAGAACTGGGCGAGATCCGCGCAACCTTGGTAGAGGCCGACAACGCCGTGAACGTGGGGGACTATATCGGGGCCAAGGACCTGGTACGGCAGGCTGTAGAGCAGTTGGACACCAGCGAATTGACCGTGGCCATGCACGAAAATGAGGAGGTAAAGCCGGAGATGGTACGGACCATCCTGGCCCAGCCTGGCGGCGAGAAGAAGCTGGACACCCTGATCAAGGGCCTGGATCCGCAGGCCCAACGGAAGGTGGCCAAGGTAGCGCTGGAGGAGCGCTTCCAACTGAAGCTGGAGCTCTTCACCACCGAGAAGGGCGACGTGGCCGACACCAACATGGACAAAAATGCCCCTGACATCCTTCGCTTCTACGCGATGATGCAGGCCCTACCCGCCAGCCACACCAAAGACAACCCCAACCTCAGCCTGATCAAACATATGGGCGACACCGGCGCGAGTGGCTCCTACAGCAAGTACAGCCGCGAAGTGAAGCTGCAGATCGGCAAAGCCCTGGAGAAGAAGGAAGAGATCATCGGCCTGGAAAGCCAGCTTGGCCCCATCGACGACGATGCCAAGCCACCCACCGGCGGAGAGCCGCCCACCACCTTTGACTGGACCACCCTGCACGAGATCGGCCACGCGGTGGACGACCGCCTGGGCTTTATGAAGGGCAAGGCGGGCCAGACGGAGTTTGGCGGTTGGCGGGAGTACGGGGCCAACGTCTCTGAAATCGCGACGGCGGCCGGTAAACACTTTGACTACCCGGCCTCTTACATCGAAGCCTACCTGTACAAGCAGAAGATGGACCCGCCCGCAGACCCCAACAATGGCGACCCCGTGGCCTGGGAGCGCCTGCGTTTTGAGGTGGAGGCTTGGTGTGACGCCATCCGCCACGACAAGGGCATCTACTGGAGTGCGGCCGCCACCAACCGCGCCAAGCTGAAAGACGGCCGGATCTACCAGGAAGCCTACGATGGCCGCTGGGTCAGCTACCTCGCCGACGCCCGCAAGAAGGGTGTGGCGGGCTACCAGTTCCGTGCCCCCGGCGAGTGGTTTGCCGAGATCTACGCCGCTTATTACAGCGGCCACCTCAACCCCAAGCACCCCGCCGGATCCTGGCTGAAGAGCTTGTAGTCTGAACTACACTCTTCTATTCTACACGAAATTCCCGGAGTTTTTCATGTCCGTCATCCGCAAAGAAAGCCTCGCCTGCCCCAGCTGCCAGGCGGTTCTGGACATCGAGGTCCTGGAGAGTATCAACGCCGACCGCCGCCCCGATCTGCGCCAGGCCATTGTTGAAGGTCGCCTTCAGGTGGAAAATTGCTCTGCTTGCAAGGCTCAATTCCGGGTCGCTCCTTCGCTCAACTACATCGATGCGGGCCGTGGGCAGTGGATCTCGGCGCAGCCCCTGGATCAACTGGGTGCTTGGCCACAGGTGGAGCAGACCGCATTACGGAGCTTCTCCAAGGCCTATGGCGCGGAGGCGCCCGCTCCGGCACGGGCCATCGGCGCGGAGCTGGTGGCACGGGTGAGCTTCGGCTGGGCGGGGCTGCGCGAGAAGATTGTGGCCGGCGAAGCGGGGCTGGACGACCGGCTGCTGGAGTTCCTGAAGATCGCGATCATTCAGGCCGGAGCTTCCCTTTCGGCAGGCCGGGAGCTGCGCCTGGAGGCCGTGGAGGGGAGCAGTCTGGTGATGATCTGGACGGACAGCCGCACCGAAAAGCAGCTGGAAACCCTGGCGGTGCCGCGGAGCCTCTATGACGACATCGCGGCAGATCGTGGGGCATGGGCCGGGGTGGAGTCGCTGATGGGCGAGGGGCCTTTTGTAGATTTGCAGAAGATTTTTGTCGGTGGAGGTGCTCCCGGAGCCCAGCCGGAACAGGCGGCGGCCTAGCGCGGCAGCTTATCCTGCGGGGTGGAGCTGGAGGCGGGCTTGATCTTTTCGAGTGTATAGATGTCTATACACTTGAAAAAATGGCCATACGGCCGTGGTGGGCGCCGGTGGTGACCGGTGGCTGGACCCGAAAAAGGGGGATAGCGGATGCGCATGCCTACCCCCCTCTTCTTCTACTTTGACCTCCTCTCTCCCTATGCCTACCTCGCCTGGACGCAGATCCACGGTTTGGCTGCCGCCTATGGGCGTCCGGTGCAGCCGGTGCCCACACTCCTGGCGGCGCTGCTGGCCCACGGCGGCACCAAAGGACCGGCGGAGATTCCGGCGAAGCGGGTCTACGTCTTCAAAGATGCCCTGCGCAGCGCCCGAAAGCTGGGCTTACCGCTCTCCCCTCCCCCCACCCATCCCTTCAACCCGCTGTTGGCCCTCCGGGCGGCTTCCATGGTGGAGGGAGATGCCCAGCGGCGGCTGATTGACGGACTTTTTCAGGCAGTCTGGGGAGGAGGGGGCGGCGCGGAATCCGTCCGTGCGGTCCAGGACGTCGCCAACGCGGCGGGCCTGGATGGGGCGCAGCTCGTGGAGACGGCAGGCACAGACGTGGCCAAAAGTGCCCTCCGGCAGCAGACCGAGCAAGCCATCGCGGCCGGTGTCTTCGGCGTGCCGACGATGATCGTCGAAGGGGAGCTGTTCTGGGGCTACGACAGCTTCGGGCACCTGGAGGATTTTTTGAGGGGCGGGGATCCGATCCAGAGCGTGGATCTGGATCGCTGGGCCAATCTGCCGGCAAGTGCGGGGAGACGTTGAGCGGAGACAACCCGCCTTCCTCCAAAGAAAAACCCGTGCGTATCCTTTTGACCGGAGCCACCGGCTACATCGGTCTCCACATCCTCCGGGAGCTTCTCGACCGTGGGCATGCGGTCACGGTCGTGGCGCGCTCCCCCGAGAAGCTGGGGCCTTTTGCGGGTGCTTCCGGGTTTACGGTGGTGGAGGCCGATCTGGAGCAGCAGGACCGGCTGTTGTGCGCCTTGGAGGGCCAGAATGTCTGCATCCATGCAGCCCTGATCTGGGGAGAGCCGGGAACAGAGCTGGAGCTGCGGGATGTGGCCGTCAGCGCCAAACTCTTTGACGCGGCGGGACAAGCGGGGGTGCAGCGTTCTATTTACCTTTCTTCGGCGGCGGTCCATCGGCCCTTCCGGGGGGAGATGGGGGAGGAAGATCCCTTTTGCACCAGCGATCTCTACGGCGCCACCAAAGCCGCCGGAGAGCTGTTTTTGCGGGCGGCCTGCGCCGCACACCGGATGACCGGCATCGTGTTGCGCCCGGGCCCGGTGGTGGGGCCTCCGGCCTTTGCCGGCGGCGCTCTTCGCAGTGATCGCCGCCTTTCAGAGATGGTGGCGGAGGCGAAGGCCGGGCGTCCTATTTATGTGGTGGCGGGCGAGGGTCGTCAGTGGTCGGATGTGCGGGCCGTCGCGAGGGCCACCACGTTGCTGGTGGAGGAGGCCACACCGCAGCCCACCTATCTCTGCATGGACCGAAAAGTGGAGAGCTGGGAGGTGATCGCCCAGAGGGTGGTGGGGCTTCTGAACTCGGCAAGCGAGGTCGTGGTTCTTCCGAAAAAAGACCAACTTCCCCTCCCCTATTTCCGTACGGAGCGGATCGAAGCTCTTTTGGGGGAGATTGCGGCGGCCGGGGATGCCCTGGACGCGCATATCCTCTGCCTGGGGGCGGGATGATCTGGGGCTTCTGGCCCTTTGCCAACCCAAAGGCGCTTGCGGCGCTCAAAAACCACAGACATCCACCCCCGGCTTGACCGCCGCGCGCAAATCCTCCGCGCTGTCGGCGAGGCCCACCGCCAAGTCAAAGTTCAAGCTGGCAATGGAAGCCATACTTTCGTAGTCCAAACGCCCGGACTTGTCGCAGCGTTCGTGGTAGCACTCCGGATCCTCCGTCCACCAGAAAACGTAGGGAATTCCCCGCTCACAAAAAGGGACGTTGTCGGATTCGTCGCTGGGCTCGCCAAGGCCCACGTCCAGCTCCGGATAGTCCTCCACCAGCACCTTGAGCAGGGACATCGCCGGAGTTTTTGGGAGAGACCCCAGGGCGTACACGATCTCCGTCTGGTCGTAGCTGCCGATCATGTCCATGTTGACGTTATAGACGATGTTGTCGGGGTCGATCTGGGCGGGAGGATCGTCCACCATGGTATAGGAGCCTTCAAAGCCGAGTTCCTCGGATCCGAATGCAGCAAACACCAGGGTTCTTCTTGAGGCCTCCCTTTCGGTGGCGGCCTGGGCGATGGACAGAAGTCCGCTGATGCCGGAGGCATTGTCGTTGGCGCCAAGGAAGCCGTCGCCAAGGTGGTCCACATGCGCGGAGACCACGACAATTTCGTCGCGAACGGCAAAGTCGTTTCCAGGGAGAAAGCCAATCACATTCCCGGTCTGGTTGCCTTCGCTGTCCTCAAAAAACTGGTCGTAGCCGTCGAGATCGGCCAGCGGCTCCAGCCCCAGGCATTCGAAGCGCTCCCGGATCATCCGACGGGCGGCACGGTCCCCATCGGTACCGGGGTAGCGCCCGTCCAGCTCCGGCGACGCGAGATAGTCCACTTCGGACCACATGACATCGGGGTCGAAGGCGGGCTCGCCGCAGATGGGAACGGGCGCGGGGCTGCTGCAGGCGGAGAGGAGAATGACCAGGCAGAGGGAGGAGGTGCGCAGGGGGGACTCCGGGCGGAGGCAGAATACACCGGCAGAGCCGAGAATGCACGCCTGCAAGGGGATTTGGTTGTGCCCGCTCGATGGACCGCTTCCTAAATGAATGAGCATTCATTCAGTAGGAATGGAGGTGCACGCCACCTTAAAGCTCCAGGGCCTTCCCCAAGGCATCGATCTCCACCGGCCGGGGAATTACGACGTTCGCGCCCAGCTCCATACAGCGCGCCTGCTCCCCCGCCGAGGCCACGACCACCCGACGAGCATGGGGCCAGCGCTCCCGCGCCGCAGCAATCGGGTCGTTGGCCTCGTCCGTCCAAAACACCACCACCACGTCCACACTGTCGCCCTCCGCCACTTCATGGCCTAGGCGGGTGACAAAGCGGCACACAATACGGCGCTGCAGGGCATCCTCAAAGAGCACAGCCACCTTCCTCCGAGTGGTGACGGCGGACACCGGGGGCTTGGAAAAGGTCTGGCTCAACGCATTTTTCAGCTCCTCCCGACGGACCGGCTTCCGGATGGCAACTCCGGCATCCGCTGTGCCGGTCCGGGAGAGGGTCACGACGCGGGGGGCTCCGGTCGGTACCTTTGCATGATCGGAATCGACGAAGAGGATCTGTGGCGCCTCCTCGGATAGTTCCCAACCCAGGTCCCTTAACATTCCCGCCAGCTGCGCCCGTACACTTCCGGTGCTGAGGACCCCCGCCCTTCCGTTGATCATCGGCAGAGGACTCCTTTCCGTGACAACCTCCGCATCAAACTCAAAGAAAAAGGTGCTGCCGCTCCCGGGTACACTGTCCACCCCAATGTTTCCCCCCATCGCCCCCACCAGCATGGCTGAAATGGTGAGCCCCAGGCCGGTCCCCCCATACCGTCGGGTGGTTGAGCCATCCGCCTGGGTGAAGGGTTGAAAAATCCGTGCCCTCTGCTCCGGTGTGATCCCAATTCCGGTATCTTTCACCGAACAACACAGCCGGTTGTTGTGCCCCTCCACGGGGCGGATCTCCAATAGAATCTCCCCCGCCTCGGTAAATTTTGCCGCGTTGTCCACCAGGTTTGCAATCACCTGTCGCAGTCGCAACGCATCTACAAGGACCATCTGCGCAACGGCCGGCGCAACGATAGCCACCAGGTCCACCGGTCTCCCGGCCACGCGGGTCGCCGCATCCTGTAGCACCAGCTCCACCAGCTCCCGGATATCGGTGGGCGTGGGATCCAAGGCGAGTCGTCCCGCGTCAAACTTGGAGAAATCCAGCACCTCATTGATAAGTTGGAGAAGTACGGCCCCGGAAGAGGCGATGGTTTCTACATAGTCCCTCTGCTCTGCGCTGAGCCTTCCCGCACTCAGAAGGTGGGTCATTCCCAGCATGCCATTTAACGGTGTCCGCAGCTCATGGCTGATCGTGCTGACAAACTGCGACTTGGCGCGCAGCGCTTCGAGGGCCTCCGCCCGCGCCTGCTCGGCGGCAAGGCGCGCCTCTTCTGCAGCCGCCCGCTGCGTTTCAGCGACCCGCAGCGCCTGCTCTACACGCTCTTTGGCTTCCACCGCTTCTGCCCTGGCTCTTTCCGCCTCCTTCGACTCCAGGGCGAGCTGAGAATTCTGCGCGGCGAGGGTCTCCACCATCTCCCGACTGGAGAACACGGCCCCCACTGCCAACCGAAAGCGGGCGGCAAAGCCCAGCTCCGGCGGCGCTTCGATGAGGTAGGTACCCTGGTTTTGGGTGATGTTCAGCACGACGTGGGAATCCGGAAGACCCAGGGCGCGGGGAAGGGCACTGAACACACCGGCGTTGAGATGAAAGAAGGCGGGACAGTGCCGATGGGGGTGGGGAACGGAGATGGTTCCCACGTAGCGCCCGTCTGCCACCACCCGGAAGGTGGTGGTGACAATCCGAAAGAGGCTTGGCCCCCCCCAGCGGAAGTTGGCCCAATAGAGCCCCTGCGGTCCAGCTACCATCCGAATGATCCGGACGGTCGGCCCCAGCTCGGGGACCTTGATGACCACCTCCCCCTCTCTCTGGAGTCCCTCCGGCCCCCCACAAAGCTCCTCCAGCCG
>CAITDR010000461.1 GCA_903891165.1 uncultured Pseudomonadota bacterium | reverse complement strand
TGCTCGGTGCCTTCGCAGTCCTTCCGGATGAAGGGGACCAGCTCCTCGGTCAGGTACTTGTCGTAGCGTACCTGGTTGGCGGCTTTTTCAGCCGGCGTTTTTTCGGTAGAAATCCAGTCCCGACTGACACTTTCAACGGCGTAGAGCTTGATGCGCCCGGCTTCGATCAGCGGCTGCAGGGCACGCACCATCAAAAAGCGCTCGCAGTCCAAAAAGTCGCCGCCTCCCGTGGGAAAGAAGAGGACGGGCTTCCCCCACCATCCCCACCGGGCGACCGAGACGGTTTTTTCCAACACCGGACTGTACCAGGACCAAAGCTCCCGCTGCATCCCACCTCCGTCAGCCTTTTATCGCATGCCCCTCTATGCTGCGGCCCGCCGTCCGATAAGAGGGCACCATGTTCCTGTTGCTGATCGCCTGCTCTTTTTCCCCTTCTCTGTCCTCTGGGCCAGCCTCGGCGATTGCCTCGGCCAAAGCTGTGGATTCTGCGGATTCTACGCCGGATTCGGGGGGAGATTCGCCGGTAGATTCAGGGAAAGAATCCGGCGGAGAAAGTGGCAAAGAGAGCGGGGGTGACTCTGGGGACTCCGATTCTGCCGCGGCCTGTGACTCCGGCGACACTTCTTGCTCCGGACCCCGCGGCAAGAGTGCGGCGGAGCTTTCCGGGGAGCCGGGTGGCTTCGGCTGCGCTTCGGTCTCGGGATCGGCGGCGGGTGTCCTGGGTCTTTTGGGCTTGTTGGGCCTCCTTTTCCGGCGTAGCTCCTCCTGAGGCTCCTGCTTTTCTGTCTCTCGGTCGGGGCCACGCCTCGCCTTGGAGAGGGGGATCAGCAGATTTTTATACAGGTTGCAGGCTCCGATCAGCCAATCCGTGCGGAGTGGGTGGGCCTGGGTAGCCTGGAGCTGGCCTCAGGGCGGGATGCCTGGGAAGGTGCTTTTGCTTCGGAGCCGAGCCGCTTTTTGCCGCTCCGTCTTTGGCAGGGGCAGCGTCTTCTGTGGGAGGGGACGGTTCCTTTGGCCGATCAACACGCGGAAACGCTGGCTTTTCGCCTGGTGGAGCGCGACGGGAGCCGGGTGATCGAGCGTGTGGCCTCGGTGGCGCCCCTTCCGATTGTGGGAACGGCAGGGCCCCAGGCGGCGGTGGCCTGGGTCTGGGGCTTTTTTGTCTTGATCTACCTGGGGATTCTCCTCCGTCGCAAGGGCGTCTGAGTGCGGGCGACGCTTTGGGTCTTTGCCAGCTATCTGGCGGTGGCGGCTCTTTTTTCCTGGCCTGCCCTGGAATTTCAGGGACTTCCGCTTCGCCACTTTGACCTCTACCCGGCGGCCTGGCTGGTAGAAGTGGCCCCCGAAGCCTTCCCAAAAATGTTCTATGCGCAGACGGCCTGGCCTTTTGGCGAGAGCCTGGTGCGTATCGACTCCTATCTTTTGTTGGGGATCGGATGGTTGAACCAGGGGATTTTGTCGGGGGCTACCCTGGTCTGCCTTCTGGCCTGGCTGGGGCCGGCGCTGAGTGCGACGGCGGCGGAGGGGGTGGCCTTCCGCATTTTTCAGGTGCCTCGACCCTATTCCTGGATTGCGGGGACTGCTTTTGCCTGCTCGGGCATCGCGGCGGTGGCCCTTTTGGAGGGGCATGTCTACCACCTCTTGAATCCATGGATGCCGCTTTTCCTGGGCTTTTTGTGGTTGGGGACTTCTGAGCAGGGACGTTTTTGGCATGGGATGGTGGCGGGGATTTTTTGGGTGCTCTGCCTCTACACCACGGCGTACTTGGGGGTGGGGGCGAGCCTTTTGGGCTTCTGGGTGTTTTTGAGGGCACCCTGGCGAGGACTGAAGCGACTCCCATCTTTTCTCCTGACGGCGCTGCCACCGGCGCTCTACTACGTCTGGCTTTTTCGCCTGGGCGGCGCCTGGGCGGACAATGCGCCCCTTCAGCCGGGACGCATCCTCGACACGGGGGGCAACAGCCTGCTGGGGATGTTGGGGCCTTCGGCCGAGATTGACCTGTCCGGACATTCTCTTGTTGCGCCGCCCGGTTTTTTGATTCTCTTCCTGTGGATGTTATCGCCGCGTATCCTCTCTGGCCAGCGGGGATGGCGTTGGTTATCGGCGGGTGCCCTCTTTTTTTTGCTATTCAGTTTTGGGGCTACTTTTCGGATCCTACCGGGAGGGGAGGGCCTGCCGTCGCCGCTCCGTGCTTTGCAGATTTTTCACCAATTGGAACTTTTTCGTTTTCCGCTCCGCCTCCTCTGGCCCTTCGGTCTTCTGGCTGGAATTGTCGCGGCGCGGGCAGCGGCCTTGCTCCAGGACCGCCGTCTTTTGGCGCTGGCGCTCTTGGATGTGTTTTTGAGCACGGGGATGCCTTTTCGGCAGCAGCAGGCGGTCGAAGAAATTCCGTCGGTCTATTCGCAACTTTCGGCCGATGTTGTTGTGCTCGATATCTATGGCGAGGTGATAGGGCCCACCAGCGGGGACTGGAAGATGCGCCTTCGGGGGCTGGGCTGCTACTACCAGGGGGGCCACCAGCGCCGCCTTCCCGAGCTCTGTATCGGCACGGCCATTTCGAGCCCCCGCGAGCGCCTCTCGCAATGGTTTGTAGCTCAGGCTACGGATTCTGCGGGGCTCGAAGAGCAGGATCTGCAGAAGCTCCGATCGCTAGGAATCGGGGCGATCATCCTCCATTTGGACAGCCTCCGTTCTTCGGATGTAAGGGCACTGCAAGAAAAATTATCGGAGGCCCTGGGGCCACCTTTTGCGGAAACTAAGGATGGGGGTGAACGTCTGGAGGTTTTCACTCTTTCATCTGCGCAACCCGACGTTCTGGAACAGCGCCGCAGCATGAAAACACTCTATGGACGCTAAACTTTTTGAGGGCACGTCCGAGCCCTTTTTGCACAGGACTTTCTCAGAGCGCAGTGGTAGTCTGCAGATGGCCCCCTTCCACAGCGGAAGGGCCTCTTCACCCCCCGCCTCTGAGAGAAACCCATGGGTATCGTCGTCCGCTCCTCCCTTGAAGCCAACAACGCCAACAAGAACCTGGCCCGCACCAGCCGAAACCTGTCCCGCAACTTCGAGAAGATCTCCTCCGGTCTGCGTATTGCCCGCTCCGCCGACGACGCGGCGGGCCTGGGTGTTGCCGAAGGCCTGAAGGCCCTGCACCGCTCTGCGGATATGGCTGCCCGCAACATCAACGACGGCATCAGCATCATCGGCGTGGCCGACGGCGCCGCCTCCGAAGTGGGCAGCATCCTGACCCGCCTTCGCGAGCTGGCGGTTCAGAGCTCTTCCGAGACCCTGGCCTCTACCGAGCGGGCCTACATCGCCGAAGAGGCTCTCGCGCTCACGGATGAAATCACCCGGATCTCGGCGGTGACCGAGTTCAACGGGATCGGGATCGGTGGGACCTCCACCACGCTGGACGTGCAGGTTGGTGTACAGGATGTTGCTGCGAATCGTATCTCCATCGTCACCGGCGACCTCGGCGCTTTGGTGGCCACCGCCGCTGTGGATTTTACCGATGCTGCCAACTCCCAGGGCTCCATCAGCACTATCGACGATGCGATCGATGAGCTGTCCGCCATCCGCTCTACCTACGGCGCCACCGAAAACCGCCTCGGCAACGCCCTCAACAACATCGAGACCTTCTCCGAGGCCAACAAGGCCGCTGAGTCCCGCATCCGCGACGCCGACTTCGGCATCGAGACCGCGGCCCTCTCCCAGAACCAGATCCTGCAGCAGGCCGGTGTGTCGATCCTGGCGCAGGCCAAGGGTCTGAACCAGAGCGCCCTGTCCCTGCTCCAGTGAGCATGGTCGGGTGAACCCGGGTTCACTCAGCGCGTCCTCGGGCGGGCTGGAGTGGGCGGGTACAAAAAAGCCCCGGTCCGAAAGGACTGGGGTTTTTTTGTGCGGATTCGGGGGGTGACCGGTGGGGGTTTTTCGTTGGCGGGATGGCGGGATAGAGAGAGCAGATGGATCGTGAGGCACGTCAGGCACGGGCACGGCGGCGGGAAGTCACCTGGTCGGGTCGGTTGCTTGGGCCGGGGGAGGAGGATCTGCCGCCGGAAGCCGACACGATCCAGGAGCGCCTGATTTTACTGGCGGAGCTGAGCCAGCGCGCATGGGCCTTGACGGGTCAAGCTTTTCCTGCCTGGTCACGTGCGGAGATGCCGGGGCGGGTGCTGAGGAAGGGGAGTTGAAGCAGGTTCTGAGCGAAGATGGTCTGGATCTGCTTCTGGATCTGCAAGAAGCGGGGGTGCGGTTTCTGGTGGTGGGTGGGCACGCACTTGCGGTGCACGGGTTGAGCCGGGCCACCGTTGATCTGGATATTTTTGTTGAGCCAAGCGCAGAGAATGCTGCTCAGTTGCTGAAGGCACTGCGTGCCTTTGGAGCCCCGCTCAAAACGCATGGGGTAACGCAGGCAGATTTTGAACATGAGGGAACGGTCTACCAGATGGGCTTGCCGCCCAATCGTATCGATCTGATCACGATGATCGATGGGGTGACATTTGAACAGGCATGGACTGGCAGGGTGGAGGCTGCGGTAGATAATACCGTAGTTCCATTTATCGGATTTGAAGATCTTCTGCAGAATAAGCGGGCTGCAGGACGACCGAAGGATCTCGCGGACGTGGATGCGCTGCTGCGGTTGCGCCGTCGCGAACGGAGAAGCTGAAAAGTCTTACCTCAACGCCGCCACCCGCGCCGAAAACTCACGTTGATCCTCTTCTTCGTCCTGGAGAAGGACCCAGATGTCGGGGGGATCGGGGCGCTGGATACCACCGGGGGGTGCGAGCTGGACCTTTTCGCTGGCCTGAGCGGAGAGGTAGCGGACCATGCGCTTGCTGTCCGGATCGGAGAGCTGTTCGGATGCTAAAAAAGCTTCGACGGCGCTGCCTTCGATGTTCCCGACCTGCTCCAGGCAGCGGGCGTGCAGGGTGCGCAGAAGGCCTTCGCCCAGGCGGTCGCGACTGGCGGGATCCTCCAAAACTTCTTCGAGGCGGGGAAGGGCGGGGATGCAGCGGTCTTCGCCTGCGTCCATCATGGCGAGGCGTCCAATGGCCTCCATACGGCTCTGGGGAACGGTACTGGCCAGACCATAGAATTTCCGCGCCTCCTCCACCAACCCTTTTTGTTCGGCGATTCGGCCATCGATCATAAAGGCGGCGCCGGTGCTGGCGGGACTCAAGCTGCGGGTACGCAGGACGGTCAGGGCATCTTCGGCCAGCTCGGGGTGGCCCATCTCCAGGTACAGGCCGGCCACCTGGAGCACGGTGCCCTGGTCATCCCGTTTTTGAATGCCTTCCACCTCGGCAACCATCCCCAACATGGCCATGGCCCGGTAGTGCAGACCCAGGCGCTGGTAGCTGCCCGCCAGCAGGCGCAGGGTCTCGGGATCGTCGAGCTTGTTGGCCAGGAAGGGACGCCAGACGGCGGCGTGCAGCTGCATGGCTTCCACGTCGCGCCCCTCGGCATAGAGCCGCTTGGTACGCCGACTCCAGGCCTGGACCAGGCGGCGGCTTACGTCGCCGTCGGTCAGGCGGCGGTGGTGGTCCACCAGATCCAGGTAGCTCTCCAGGGCGGCGCGGTCGTCGCCCAGCCACTCCTGGACCTGGCCGGCCAAAAACATCGACTCGGCGGCTTCGGTATCCAGTCTGGTGCGCTGGCTCGACAGGCTGGGCAGGATGGAGGCCCACTTGTCGGGAGACTGGCGCAGCAGGCTGACGAGGCGGCCACGGGCCCGCAGGACACCGGCCCAGCTTTCGGGCAATTGGTGCTCGGAGAGCTGCCCCATGAGATCTTCGGCGGCGTCCAGCTCGTTGGTGAGCAACAGGGCATCCGACAGCAACATCCGGGCTTCGGCGGCTTTGTTTTTGTCGGTACGTCGCAGGTACTGGACGGCGGTTTTCAGGATAGGAATGCTCTGCTGGGCGCAGTTGTTCTGCATGAGCAGGGCGCCGGCAAGGGCGAGTGCATCCGGACGAGCGGTGGCATGGGCCAGGGCCAGGCCCAACGTGCCCGCTTTGTGGTCCCGGGTGGCCAGCGCCACGACGCTTAAAATCTCGATCACGCCTTCTGGGGGGGCGCCTTCTTTCCAGGCTTTCCATGCGGAAGTTTCGGCGGCGTCCCAGGAGCGAGCCTGTAGCAGTGCACCGGCGCGCTGCAGCTCGGTGATGCCCTTTTCGCCCCCTTTTTCGACCGATTTGCCGAAGTAGTAGGCGGCTTCGCGTGCGTGCCCCAGGTCCCGGTGCAGGGCGCCCAGTCGGTAGTAGGCGGCAGCGGCTTCGCCACTTTCGTGGCGGATAAACAGCGCGGCACGCAGCTCTTGTATGGCATCCCAGGACACGACGTTGGGCTCGGCGTCGGTCCAGCG
>CAITDR010000460.1 GCA_903891165.1 uncultured Pseudomonadota bacterium | reverse complement strand
TATCGTGGATACGGTGGACGTGGCCGGCGCGGTCTCCTATCAGAAGTACGACGCCGACCGGGGGTAGCGTATGGAGCGGGATCAGGTCGAAGCCATCGTCTCCCAGGTGTTGGGGCGCCTTCAAAAAGGGGACGCACCTCGCGCAGAAATGCCCGCGAAGCCGCGTGGCGCCTTCAAGACGGTGTCCGACGCGGTCTCCGCAGCGCGGAGTGCCCAGCAGACGCTGATCGCCCTGCCGCTGGAAAAGCGGCGGGAGATTATCGCTTCTATCCGTCGGCGCGCCGCCGAGGACGTGGTCAACCTGGCAAAGCTGGCCAACGAAGAGACCAAGCTGGGCCGGGTGGAAGACAAGATCAAGAAGAACCTTCTTGTGATCCACAAGACCCCTGGCCCCGAGATCCTGGAGCCCATCGCCTGGACCGGCGACGACGGGATGACGCTCTTGGAGCGGGCTCCCTATGGTGTGATCTCCTCGATCACCCCCTGCACCAACCCCACCGAGACCATTCTCTGCAATGGCATCGGCATGGTCTCCGGCGGGAACACCGTCGTCTTCAATACACATCCCACCGCAAAGGGGGTGTCCGCCTACGTGATCGACCTGATCAACCGGGCGGCGATGGAGGTGGGTGGTCCCGAGAACCTGATGACCTGCATCGCTTCGCCCACCATCGACTCAGCCAATGAGTTGTTGCGTTTTCCGGGAATCCGGTTGAACGTGGTGACCGGTGGACCGGCGGTGGTAAAGGCGGCAATGAACGCCGGAAAGAAGGCGATCTGCGGAGGTCCCGGCAACCCGCCGGTGGTGGTGGACGAGACCGCCGACATTGCGCAGGCCGCCCGTGGGATTGTTAAGGGTGCATCCTTTGACAATAACATCATCTGTACGGATGAAAAAGAAGTTTTTGCCGTCGAAAAAATCTTCGACAAGCTGATGGAAGGTCTGGAGCAGAATGGCGCGGTGCGCCTGCGGAACCACCAGATCACCCGGCTGGAAAAGCTGATCCTGACCGCGGACAAGGAGCACACCAAGGGCGAGTGGGTCGGCAAAAATGCCGCCGCCTACCTGCGCGAAATCGACGTACCCTTCCAGGGGGATCCTCGGCTGATCATCTGCGAAGTGCCCTTTGATCACCCCTTTGTGCAGCTGGAGCTGCTGATGCCCATCCTCGGGGTGGTGCGGGTGCGCGACGTCCACGAGGGCATCGACATGGCGGTGCAGGCCGAGCACGGCTACGGGCATACCGCCTCGATGTACTCCAAAAACATCGACGCGCTGCACCGGATGGCGCGGGTCGCAAACGTCTCCATTTTTGTGAAGAATGCCTCCAATTACGCCGGTCTGGGCTTTGGGGGAGAGGGCTACACCTCCTTCACCATCGCTTCCCCCACCGGCGAAGGTCTGACCACCGCTCGGCACTTCACCCGTGAGCGGCGCTGTGTCCTGGCGGGCTACTTCCGAATCGTGTAGAAGTGGAACACGACGCATTGGCCCTGTTAGAGGTGGCGTCGATCGCCGTGGGCATGCGGACGCTGGACGCGCTGATCAAAGAGGCGCCGGTCCATATTGTCGAAAGTAACATTGTGGAGCCCGGTAAATTCCTGATCCTGTTTGGGGGCGGGGTGGCCGAGGTGGAGGCTTCCTTTACGGTGGGGAAGGCTCAGGCGGCGGGGGACCTGCTGGACGCGGTGATGATTCCCTTTGTGGATCCTCGGGTCTGGCGGGGAATTCGCGGCGAAACCACGGTGGGCACGCCCGACACCCTTGGCGTGGTGGAGGGTGCCGCGCTGGCCTCGGTGATTGAAGCCTGCGACCGCTGCCTGAAGATGGCGGAGGTGCGCCTGTGTGGCCTGCGCCTCTCCAAAGCCCTGGGTGGAAAGGGATTTTTTGTGGTCGAGGGGCTGCAACACGACGTGGATGCGGCCCTGGAGACGGCAGGCTCGCTGCTGAAAGCCCGAGAAAAGCTGGTGCGGGTGGAGCGGATCGGGCGTCCGCATCCCGAATTTGTGGCCTGGGTGCTGCGTCCGGCGCCCTTTGGAGGTTCCTGATGCAGCTTGCGCGGGTGCTCGGCACGGTGGTTGCCACGATCAAGCACGAGAGCCTGGTGGGGGTGCGCCTTCTGCTCATCCAGCCCCAGGATCACGACGGTGTTCCCGATGGGGACGCCATTGTTGCCGCCGACCCACTTCAGGCTGGGGTCGGCGAGCTGGTGGAGTGGGTGACCGGTCGTGAGGCGGCGCTGGCCCTGCCGCAGACCTATGCCCCGGTGGACTGTTCCATTGTGGCCATCTGCGATCATGCCTGGGGAGACCGACGTTATCTGGAAGGGGGCCTCGCCAAAGTGACCCGGGGAGGTGTAGCGTGATTCTGTGCAGAGTCCTGGGCAATGCGGTGAGCACAGTGAAACATCCGGCCTTTATTGGCCACAGCATCCTGGTGGTGCAGCCGGTGGCGACGGACGGCAAGACGCCCAAAGGATCGTCTTTCCTCGCGGCGGATTCGGTGCAGGCTGGCGAGGGCGATCTGGTGCTGTGTGCACGCGAGGGCAACACTGCGCGACAGATTCTTGGGAGTGACTCGGACCCCCACCATGCGGTGATTTTAGGGGTGGTGGATGAGGTGAATTTTTTGGAGGGGTGAGGGGGCCTGTAGGGAACAGGGAAGATCGTCGGCGATCGGGTGGCGCCGTTTGAAGAAAGCTGGGAGGCGCTGCGGTGAACCTGCCGACGCGTGGATACTCCGCTGGCTTGGCGTTCGGACGATCTGGGAGCGGATGGTGGAACCTACAGAGGAGCAAGGCTGCATTTGGTGATACATCTCAAAATGTATCAACCCGATGGTTCAGCCCCCGGCACCGCCGCCGCTTGGCGCCAGTGCTCGGCGATCCAGCACCACTTCACGACCGACTCTTTGGGGAGTACCACTTCAAAACTCTGCTGGTCCTGAGTGCGGAAAAAGAGGCGGCGACTGAGATCGATGGCGACGGCGGCACACTGCGCAAAGGGCAGGCGCCAGCGTTCGGTACCGCCCTCTTCCACCCAAATAGCCTCGCGCGAGAGGAAGAGCCGCCCCTTCGCCACCGGCACTACCGTCGCACCGTCGGTACGCAGGAGTGTCATCGGCTCACTTTCCAGCAGCTTTTTCGTGGGTGGTTCGGCCGCCTCCTCCACCCAGCGCCGCTCCAGCAGTGCCCGCAGTCTTTCCGTGGCTTGGGGAAGCTCCAGCGGGGGACCACCATCCTGCGGAAAAAGCCGGTTTCGGGTATCTAATCGCCAGGAAAGCCCACAGGCGCTGCAACGCAGGGTGTTGTCCGACTCCACCAGCCGGTCAAAGGCCTCGCAAGAGGGGCAGGCAAAAAGCAGGTTGGACAATCCTTCTGCAAGACCACTCCCCCGCAGCGGCCACTCCTCCCCGGCCCGGGGGTCCACCCGGATTTTCTCCTCCAAAAAGGCCAGGATCTCTTCCGGCGGAGTGCTCTTCGGAAAGTAGCGCGGAGGATCAAAAACGATGTGGATCCGGCCGGTGCGCATCCTGTTGGCCCAACGTGGTCCCTGGCGATGGCCATTGTGGATCCGGCAGCACACCACCGGCGCATCGATCAGCCGCACCAGCTTTTCGATGCCCGGCACCATGGGAAGCGGCCGCCCGTCCCAACTGCGCTCCCCTTCCGGAAAAAGTCCGACCGCCGCCCCATGTTGCTTCCACGCCTTCATCTGCCGGAGCGACTGGCTATCGTTCACAAATTTCTTTCGGGGGATACACCCGGCAAGCCAGCAGATCAGCGCGGAAAAACGCCGCTGCCACAACGACTCCGTCGCCAGAAAGTGGATCGGGCGACCCGCCACGATGATCATTAAAATAGGGTCCAACATGTGAGAGTGGTTGGACAGGACCAGCAGCGGCCCCTCCGGCGGCAGGCTGCCCTCCACGGTGACCTGGAGCTTAGGCCGAAGAAGTAGCCGGAAAAGGTTCTTCAACCAACGGACATTACGTTCCACCCAGCGCCGATTCTCCGGAGAGGGGGCGATGACACCGCGACGAAGTCTGCCTTCCTTCATGGTCGGATTCTATCGCACTCCCACTTACAAGCCTACCCCGCGGGGCCCACCTTTTCCGCTTCCCAGGTAGCCACACCACGAATGAAACCCGGCTTCGCGACCCTCCCCGGCGCTGCTATGCCGGGCAGCAAAGGCTGTTCCATCCTGGTCGAGCTCTTCTCAGCGCGCGGCGTTGACCGGGTTTCCCACCGCGATCAGAAAATCATCCCAGCGGGTGTCCTCTGACCAGGTGCCCTGCTGGTACAAAGCCAGACTTTCCGCATCGTGGACGTCGCCAAAGATGGTGAGGCCGGAAGTCCAGCCCCAGGCCTCGTCGCCGAAGTGACCCAGAACGGCGGCATCCAGCACCAACCGCAGCTCCGCGCCCGATGCCTCTGGCGGGGCCCCAGCCGCGGCAGAATCGGCCAGACTGCCCAGGTCCATATACCACTTCGGCCAGTCGGGATCGGCGCCATCCGCACCTCTGCGGGCCTGATCCAGCGCGTCGGTGGCCTCCGGAGAGGAGAGACCCCAGGCCGCAAGTGCGTCCAACGCGGTGGAGATGGCATCGATTTTTGTAAGATCTATCGCTGAAAATGTACGCTCGCCCCCCTCCGCCACCGAGAGGGAAGCCGCCGCCACGGCCAGCTCGCCCACATCTCCACCCGGATCCGCACGAAGTCCCTTCAAAAATGGAGCATAAAACACTCCTTCTCCACCCACCCATGCCTCTGAGGCCAGCATCACCTTGCCCTGATCCTTCAGGGAGTGTGCCACCTCCCAACTGGCCATATAGCAGGCATCAAAGCCGATCAGATCGATGGGACCGGCCTCGGCCACATGCTCCTGGAGGCCCGCTGTCAGATCCCCCTCCGCGATCGACATCCAGGAGCCGCTGGTATCGTCCGAGGCGATCAGGTTGGCCTGTGCGGTCCAGCTATCGCCATGGTTCCAGAGGAACAAAGCGTAGTGTTCAGCGGGAGCATACACCCGCGCCCAGGCCAAAAAGTCAGCGAGGGTCTGCGGGTCGCCCATGTCCAGCTCGCCCATGTCCTCGACCAGGGTGGAGACCATCGTGTTGCTTTGATCGCCGACGATCTCGTAGCGCCGGGTACCGGTCCAGTCGCCGCCGTTGTCGGCATAACCTTCAATGCGGTCGGCCTGCACCAGCACCCGCACATTCTGGCCCTCTCCCCCCTCTTCCAGCTCGTTCAGATCGTGCATCACGTAGCTTTCAAGGTTGTTATCCCCATCCATGTAGACCAGCACCGTCCAGGTATCGGCCGGTGCGGAGCTGTCGTCTGCCGGATCTACCTTTGTATCAGGACTCTCCTGTTCCACCTGTTCTTTTTTGCAGGCAAAGAGGAGGGAGAGGAGGAGGAGCTTCATTGTACACACATCAGGCTGGAGAAGTCGTCACCGACGGGGGTCCAGCCTGCCGGGCAGAAGCCGTCCACTATCTCCAGGTCACCCCCATATTCTTCGCCATTGGCGCTGAAATATAGGTTGACCTGCGCAACCTTTTCGGCGTTCCAGCACAGGGCCAAGTTGAAAAAGGCACCGGAATAGTCCCAGCCCTCAGGACAGATCTCGCTCCCGTTGTCCCCATCGAATTCGACCCCCTCCAAGTTCCGATACAGGTAGAGGGCGGTACCGGAGGTCACACGGCATGTCGCCCGACCATCCCAGGTGCCGACGAACTCCCACGTTCCGCATACTTCCTGGCCATTTCCATCCGCCTCTACAAACTCCGTCCCGTCCACCGTCGTGGATACGTTGACCACCGAACCCCAGCCATCGTAGGCACACAGCGGCGCACGATTGATGCTCCCGCCCAGCCAAGTGCTACCGGAAGGGCAGATATCCCCGGCACTCTCAGCATCTTCGTAAGACTCACCGGTGGCGCTGTTGGACAAAATTGCGGTATGCGCCGCCTGGACGGAAACACAGGCGGTCGTCGTGCCGTTGCCACCTCGATAATCCCAGCCTTCCGGGCACATATCGGCCTCGTCCGCAACGCCACGCGGCCAGGTCTTGCCGTTGGTATCCGACATGATCTCCAGCACCCCACTCCGGCCCTCCTCTTGGCAGGCCGCCGCGCCGTAGCGCATTCCCAGGTACTCGTTCCCGCCACAAAGCTCGGCGGGTGTGGCAACCGCATCCATGTCCTGTCCGTCGGCCCCCCCGTTGACGGTATAGACGGCAATCGGGTCCGGATCCGGAACAATGTCTGTTCCATCGTCCTTTTTCTCCTCACCCTCGTCCCCAACCATACATGCAGCGACCAACAGTAGCAACATCCCGCCTCCCCACCCATCCTATCCCCAATTTCCCGGCCCGTTGAGCTAATTTGGTCAGCGTAACTACAGAACATCAGTGATACATCGGCGATGTATCACCACATCCCCGCAAAGACACCCAGCCCTGCGACCACCGCAACCGCACCCAGCACCATGGCCAGAAAAGCGGTATTTGGGTGCCGCTCTACCCAGCGCCCGGACTCCCGGGTCATCCGCTTTGTCAGCGTCAAATGGCAGCGCACCGGCACCTCGCCACGCTCCAGGGCCTCGATCATCTGCAGGGCCACCACGGCCGAGGGCACCCGATCCTCCACCTTGTAAGTGCAAAGATCGCCACAGAAATAAAGGTATTCAATGGGCGGAAGTCGCTGATAGGGGTGGGCTTTCAGCAGCCTGCTGCCCCCCAGCCGCAGCTCTTTCTGGAGAGTGGCCAGGACGGACGGGTCTTCCACCCCTCCAAAGGGATGCCGGAGCTTCAACAGCTCAAAAAGGAGCAGACCGACTGCGTACAGATCCGAACGAGCGTCCAATTGCGCGTGTTCCCCGCGTAATTGTTCGGGGGACATACAGGACAGGGTACCGATCAAGGACCCGGCCCGCGTGGATCCTCCCACCCTCCCCCGAGACGGCAGCTCCTCCGCCAGTTCTTCCGGTTGCCCCATACTGCGAGCGATGCCCCAGTCGGTAAGAAAAACCTCCCCATAGCGGCCACCATCACGTTGGCAGGTTTGACATCCCGATGCAGGATCCCCTGGGCATGGGCGGCGGCCAGGGCACGCAACACCGCCTTCACCACCTCCACCCGGCGCTCAAAAGGCCACGCACGATGTGTCTCGGGATCCCCCTTGTTCAAGCGTTCGATCACCTGCTCCAGCGTGTCTCCCTATACATATTTAATAACAAATTAGTAAGTGCCATCCTTGTCCTGGCCAACGTCGTGAATGGGAATAATGTTCGGGTGCTCCAGCCGCCCGATGGTGCGGACCTCGCCCACAAAACGCCCCACCCCGCCCGGTCCACGCAGCTCGGGATGCAGACGCTTTCGGGCCACCTGACGACCAATATCGTGGTCATTCACCAGCTCTACCGCCCCCATTCCGCCCTCTCCCAACAGGCGCACCGACTCGTAGCGCTCCTGAGAGTGAAGCACCAGCCGTGCGGGGGGACCGGCCTCCACACGCGGCAGCACCGTGCTCCGACCGGGATGGATGGTGGGGGCAACCCGAGCCTCGGAAGGAGGAAGCAGTGTTCCTTCGACGGCTTCTCCCAATCCGACCAGCGTAGGGGTAGAAGAGGGGACGGCGTCGCTCTGGGTGGAAAGAAAGGTACGGTTGCTCATACAGGCCGCTCTTCGAAGCTTGAGTGTAGACACCCCGGCGCTGCTTTCAGCATGGCCCCGGAAAGATGCCCATGTTTCACCAAAATATAGTTTTAATCAAATCTTTGGTGATACATGAAGCCACGTATCAGCTCAGCCCTCAGGCTCCGATCGCAGCCGCTCCGCCAGGATATGCAGGAAGAATCGGCTGTTTCCTATCAGATAGCGTCGCCATAGGCGCCTGGGCTCGGTGATCAGACGCGCCAGCCACTCCTGGCGCTGGTGCAGCCAAGCTGGCCCCCGGTCTACCCGCCCACTCAAAAAGTCGGCGGTGGCGCCCAAGACCCAGACCACGGGGACATCCAGGTGGTCCCGCCAGGTGGCCACCCAGCGCTCCTGCGTGGGTGAGCCCATCCCCACCAGCAGGATCTGGGGGGCAAATTGATGGATGCGCGCCCGTAGATCTCCTTGGGCTTCCGGCGGATAAAAGCCATGATCACAGGCGATCTGGAGGCGCGCGAAGACCTGACGCAGCCGCGCCGCCGCCTCCGCCGTCACCCCCGGCTCCCCACCCACCCAGAAGATCCGCCAGCTCTTTTCCTGTGCGAGGGCTGCCAGCTCCCAGATCCAGTCCGCACCCGTTATCCGCGTGGGAAGCTCTTTTTGAAGGAGCCTTGCGCCCATGCGCACCCCTTCCCCATCGCAATAGCAGAGATCCACGCCGTTAAGAAAGGCCCGCAGCTCAGGATCAGAGCTGGCAAGGTTCATGACGTGTACATTCACATAGGCGATGGTTCGCCGCTGGGATTGTTCAGCAAAATCGGCAACTGTCGCCAACAATCCCCGAAGATCTACGGGGTGAACATGCACCCCCAGTACATCGACCGGCGCTGGCAACCCGCCGCTCACTGGGTCAGAGCAACGCCTGCGACCGTGTAGCTGCCCACCATGCCCGAGTCGGCATTATTGTAATCGATATAGGCGCCGGACAATTCTACGCGATTCAGCGCCACGACCACCGGCCGGCCCGCAGCCCAGGACGACCAGATGTTGCTGGGCACGGTAAAGGCCCCGTCATCCGCAAAGGCACAGGTGATGGTTTCTGCAATATTAACGCCAGCAGCATCGTAGAGCTGAACGATTGCGATCATATAGTCACCTTTGTTTCCACCTCCCCAGGAGATCTGGAAGTTGGACTTGGTGACGTTGGGCAGGCTGGACAGGCCGAAGTCGGGGCGGGACACAGAAAAGGCCGCTGCGGTGTGGACCCCGCCAACGATGGTGCTCTCTGGAAAAGTCCCCAGGTCGGGGATGACGATATCGTAGTCGCTACCCGCCTGGACCTGGTTGGAATTCAACCCATTGGTGGCCCAGGAATTGTCCGCGCTCACCCAGGGGAGGCTCACCGAGCTGGGGCCGGACAGGGTCACGGCGCCGGGACGGCTCGCGGTGAAAATGGTCACCTGTGGCCCCTGATATTCAGAGCGGCAGGACTCCATCTGCGGGGTGTAGGCCTCCCAAAACTCGTACTCCTGCGGCACATCCAGCTGGTACAGCCACGCGCCACCCTCGTCCACCGGGTTGGACCAACCCACGCCCACGTAGTCAAACCAGTAGAGCTCGCCGATGATGCCAATTTTCCCGGTACCATCATCAAAATAGGTGAACGCGCTGGGCAACTTCCCGGTACCATCCTGGTTCTGGGCGGCCACATCCACCGCTCCCCCCGTGCTCTGTGACGGGGTGGTCACGACGATTTCCGTGGGGGTCTGGCTGACAATCTGGGCGTTACGCGTCCCAAATTTGACAGTCGTGGCGGAGTCGAAGCGGGTGCCACGTACGGTAACGCGGGTGCCGCCCAGGCTGGTACCGTAGATGGGGTCCACGGAGGAGACCGTGGGCGCGTCTGCATCGCTATCGCTGTCCGTGTCGCTATCGGCATCGGTGTCGCTGTCGGAGTCGGTGTCCGTGTCCGTCTCGTTTTCGGAATCCAAATTCGGACCGGTGTCATCTCCTTCGGAGAAAATCACCGGGGTAAGACCACAACCGAGAGTAAGGAGGAGCAGGTGCACCGGAGACCTCGACACCGCAAAAGGCGGTTTGCCGAGCGAGTGTACCCCGAAATCGGCCCGATTGCCTGTCCTTGTGGCAAGGTTGCGAAGATCTTGCAGGTGCGCGCCGCCGCGATAGGGCACCGGCCCATGCGAACCACCAAGTATATCTTTGTGACCGGCGGGGTGCTCTCCTCCTTGGGCAAGGGCCTTTCGGCCGCGGCACTGGGCGCGATCATGGAAGCGCGCGGCCTTCGGGTTGCCAACGTCAAGATGGATCCCTATATCAACGTGGATCCAGGGACGATGAGCCCCTACCAGCACGGCGAAGTTTTTGTCACCGACGATGGCGCGGAGACCGACCTGGACCTGGGGCACTACGAGCGCTTTGTCGCCCGACCCACATCCCAACGCAACAGCTTCACGACGGGACGTATCTACCGGAATGTGATCGAGCGGGAGCGCCAGGGCAAATATCTCGGGCGTACCGTCCAGGTAATTCCCCACATCACCGACGAGATCAAGCGCCTGATCCGCGAAGGCACCGAGGATGTGGATCTGGCGATCATCGAGATCGGTGGCACCGTCGGCGACATCGAGTCGCTGCCCTTCCTGGAGGCGATTCGGCAGTTCCGCGCCGATGTGGGGCCGCAGAATGTGATGTACTTGCACGTGACCCTGGTGCCCTTCATCGGCGCGGCCGGGGAGATGAA
The DNA here is from genome assembly GCA_903891165.1 of uncultured Pseudomonadota bacterium. Taxonomy (GTDB): domain Bacteria; phylum Myxococcota_A; class UBA796; order UBA796; family SXON01; genus CAITDR01. The sequence goes on along the minus strand of CAITDR010000460.1, from coordinate 55 downwards.
GACCAAGCCCACCCAGCACTCGGTGAAGGAGCTGCTCTCCATCGGCATCCAGCCG
>CAITDR010000459.1 GCA_903891165.1 uncultured Pseudomonadota bacterium | reverse complement strand
GCCCAGACCAGGCTCTTGACGTCGGCGCCCGGTCGGTAGGTGAGGGAATAGCCCAAATCCCCATGCAAAAGCTGGCTCAGCCGCAGCCAGAGGCGGAGGTGAAAAGGAAGGTCCATCCCCCACTGCTGCTCGATAAAAGCCCGCACCGGACCACTGTCCGGGAGCAGATCGATGGCATCGCCGGGCGCCAGGATCAACAGACCCTCCACCAGCATCGCCGTACCCAACAGCACAGCAACAAAGGCAGTGAGGCGCTCCAGGAGGACACGGAGCCCAGCGATCACCGCATCTGCCAGGACTGGACGTAGGTGAAAAAGTAGAAGGGATGTACAAGGACGTTGCGCACTTTGGTGGAGATAGCGGCGTAGCTGTCGAGGGTCCACAAAAAGACCATCGGAATATCGGTGGCAACCTGGGCATGAAGCTGCCGCAGCGCCTGCTTGCGCACCGCCGGATCCGCCGCATCGCGGGCCTGATCGAGCAGCTGGTCCGCGGTCAGATTTTTGTAGCCCACAAAATTCCGGCTGCCCGTGGAGTAGAACTGCTCCCGCACATCCTCGTTGCGATCAAAGGTCCACTGGGAAAGAACAAGATCAAAGCCGTGATCGTTCCAGACCTTGCTCTTCCAGGCGGCGTCATCCAAAAACTCCACGGCCACGCCAATACCGGCGCTTTGAAGCTGGCTCTGGAGGTTGATCACCACTTCCTGGGCACTCTCCAGGGCGGCGGGGGCGGTCACCTTCAAGGTCACCGGCTTTCCGTTCCGGGTCCACTGGTTGCCGGCACGTACCCAGCCCACCTCGGTGAGCAGGCGCTCGGCCTCCGCCGGGTTCTTCTGCATCAGCGGGACATCGTGGTTATAGTAAGGACTGGACTTGACAAAAGGCCCAGAGAGCAGATCACCGGTGCCGATGGGCGCCATCAGCGCACCGGTGTCTACCAGCAGCCCCAGGGCCTTACGCACCCGGACATCGTCGAACGGGGCGCGGGAGAGATTATAGCCCAGGTACCACCAGGAATTGGTCTGGTAGGGGTACATCTCCACCTTGCGATTGTTCTCCAGCACTGGGAGGTCGCGGGGGAGGACACGGACCAGCACCTCCAGGCTCTCATAGAGCAGGAGCTTCGCCTGATAGTTCTTGTCGGAGACCTCCTTCATGGTGATCTGGGCGATGCCCGGCGCCGGGTTGAAGCGCGGGTTGGCGGTGAGCGTGATGGAATTGTCGTCGTTGTAGCTGGTCAAGCTGTAAGGGCCTGTTCCCAAGGGACTCTGGCGGAAGGCATCGGTGCGCTTCACCGCAGTGGAGAGGAAGCGGAAGGCGGGCAGGATCTTGAATTGCAGGCGATCTTCCGCCCTTGCTTCAGGTCGGACGAAGCTGATGCGGACATGCTGATCGTCGATGGCCACCACATCCTTGATGAAGGCCACCCGGCCCGCCTCGCTGGAGAGAGTGCCGGGATCCTTCATGGCCTTGATGGTAAAGACCACGTCCTTCGCCGTAAAGGGGCTGCCGTCCTGCCAGTTGATGTCCGAGCGCAGCGTCACCGTCATCGTCAGGCGATCGGGAGAAAGCTCGGCACTTTCCGCCAGATGCGGGACGGTGGCAAGACTTTCGTCGTCGCCGAAGAGCCCGCCGAAGATCAGCTCGTTGATACGCGCTTCGGCCATCGTGGTACCAAAGAGCGGGTTCACCGTGGGTGGCGCCTGATCTTCAGAATAGCGCAGGTTTCCCGCGAGGGTTGTAGCGATTGTAAGCCAGAATACACTCATCACAATCCTCACTATTCGCCGGTTATTCCGTCCCGGCCCATGGAGCCCAGGACCACCAGATCGCCTATGGTTTCATCCAGTCCCAGCACTTCGGGGAAGGCAGGAACCAGCTTTTGTATCGCATCTTTTGCTTCGCGGTGGTGACCGGTCGCCAAGTCGGCGTAGGCCAGCACCGCAAAAAGGGTCGGGCTGTTGAGCGGCCCGATGCCGCGGCTGCTCTCTTCAAGCGCCTGGCTGGCCAGGGCCAGCGCACAGGTGGGGGCGTCGGGGAGGGACTCCACGGCCAGCTCCACCAGCAGGCGACTCCGGAAACCCGCCACGAGTTGCAGATCGTCCAGGAACGCCGCTCCGTCGCCAGCGGCCATGTTTGCCAGCTCGGCGGCTTTGCTGTCCAGGCGCAGGTCCAGGTCGCGTCCAAGCTCCCGACAGCTATTGCCGTCCGGCTGTGCGGGATACTGAAGATTCAGGGTCAAAAGCGTATCTTTGCTGCTTTCTCCCTGAATCGATCCCGAAAATAATACCGAAGAGAGTTTGTCATCTATCGGTTTTTTCGTGGATCGTATCGCCAGCTGCAGGCTATCAAAAACCAGCGGATCGTAGATGGCCCGGGTGGAGGGGGGCTGCAGCGGATCCCGGGCCGGAACCGGCTCGAAGATGACCGGCTCGGTGACGATGGAACGGAAGCGCGCCAGATCGCCGGTACCCGCACGAAGGCTACGATGTTCCTCCATCCGCACCGAGATCTCGTCGGCTTCCTTGGGTGTTTCTGGCGGCAGGATGTGCTCCCAGCGGCGGGCGAAGCCCGCGACCCGGGGCGAGGCTCCCAGAGCGCGGTCCTGCCAGGAGTGCGTTGCGACGCTATCCCCGGCGGCCTGCGCCGAGAAGCGAAAGAAGAGGAGGAGGAGGGAGT
>CAITDR010000458.1 GCA_903891165.1 uncultured Pseudomonadota bacterium | reverse complement strand
GACATCGAGCCGATCTCAGCGGTGCTCTCGTCATGATCTCTCTGCTTTTTCTTGTAGCCTGTGCTACAGAAGCGCCGTCGGTGTGTCAGGTGGATACCGATGGCTGGCGTCCCACCTGGAGCAATTTTGGGGAGAGCTGGTTTGTGACCTGGTGTGCGAGCTGCCACGCCGCCGGCAGCCCGCAGCGTTTTGGGGCACCTGACAATCTTATTTTTGATACCGAAGAGCAGGTGATAGACAATATTTCGGTGATCCGAAGCGCCGTGCTCGGGGGCAAGCCGACGATGCCCGTGGGCGGCGGGCTGCCGGAGGTGGATCGGGCGGAGCTGGAGCGCTACCTGGACTGCCTGGAGGCCCGGTAGCGTGGCGGGCGCCCGGCGGTGGCGGCAGGGGCGGGGCCGCCTGGTTCTTCGCCTGCTCTTCTCAGTGTTCATTTTTGTCAGCGCCGTCGTCATCGCTGAGGGCTTGGCCCGGGAGATAGACCCGGCGGCTCCCCTCTGGAACAGCCGGGGCGGTGGCACCGCCGTGATCATGACCAGCCACCCCACCCGGCTGTGGACCATGGCGCCGGGCATCCGCCCTAACGCCGGGGTACCCTCGACCATCAACGAGGATGGTCTGCGTGGACCGCTTCCGGAGCTGCCCCGACCGTCGGGACGGCAGCGTATCCTGGTCACCGGAGACAGCAGCTTCTTCGGGCATGGCGTGCGCGACGAGGAGACCCTCGGGGTGCAGATCGAGGCCCAGCTCCGTCGGCGAGGACTGGATGTGGACGTGGTGAACGGCGCCATTCCCGGCTACTCCACGGCGCAGACCCTCCTTTTGTTGGACGAGCTGGGCTGGTCCTACGAACCCACGCTCTTGCTTGTGGGGAATCTCTGGTCAGATAACAATTTTGACGCCTTCCGGGATGCCGACCTGCTACGGACCGCTGCGGTCAGCAGTCGGCCTCTCTTGGGAAATTTGGCGTTGTTCCGTCTCCTCTCCGCCACGGCCGATCGGCTGCGAGGGGGCAACGGCGGTCGGGTGGTGACCTGGACCCGCAGCTCGGAGTGGCCTACCAGTGGCACCCGCCGGGTTCCTATCCAGGACTACGCGGTAAACCTGGATAAAATCATGCGGGAGGCGGCAGCCCGCGGCATCGGGGTGGCGCTGATCGCGCCGACCAATGTGGGGCTTGTGGAGGGGCGCTATCCCGATGGCGGGCATTGGGACGTCTATTTTGAGGTGCAGGCGCAGCTCGCGCGTCGGCACCACGTTCCGCTCTTGCGCGCACTGCCGGTGCTCCAGGCCGCGGGGGAGGGGAAGTCGCTCTTCGTGGACGAAATGCACCCTTCCGCACGGGGCAATTCTCTCTTGGGCGACGCCATTGCGGAAACATTGATCCAGACCGGCTGGCCAGAAAAGACGCTGCTTGCCAGCGGCTTTCCGGTGGATGCCAGTGGGCTTGTAGATGAGCCGGTGCAAAAACTTGGCCTTCCTCCTCCACTTCCCAACTCTCCCCAGTTCCAGCTCTTCTCCGGTGCCCGCGAATTGCGTTCATTGGCGGGGTCCATAGCGGGCGGAAAGGCCCCCTATCGGCTGGAGTTTTTCGATCTGGATGGAGAGACCCTCGGCGAGAGCAGCATAGGGGAGGCGGGCCCATTTACGATCGATGTGTTGACGGGAGGGGAGGGAGTAACCGTTGTGCTTCACGATGGAGCCGGGGCCGAGCTGCGGGCGGATGCTCGGCCCGGCGTGGATCCGCTGGTGTTGGTGCTGCCCTGAGTGGCCCCCCGAGCGGTCTGGAGCTATCCTGGAGGGAATGACCCCGCAGAAGCCGCGCCCCGCTGATCGCCGCTCCAGCCCGCTTCTGGGGGCCTTTGGGAGCCTGTTTGGGTGGCCGTCGGCCCTTCCGATGGTGCTTGCTGCCGTCGGTTGTGAGGGACCGAAGGAGGATTCTTCGGACAAAGTCCTGAAAGAAGGTGAACTTCAGCAGGTGGAGACGCGGGAGTGCCCAGCACCGAGTCCGCTGTCCTGGAAGGACCGG
>CAITDR010000457.1 GCA_903891165.1 uncultured Pseudomonadota bacterium | reverse complement strand
TCTCCGGCAGGCTGATGCCCTTCTTCTTCGGCTTGCTCACGGCGCCTCCCCCTCTTTGGGCTTGTGGGCCGCCAGGAGCATCGTATCGGCACCCGGCACCGTCGCCTGCAGCTTGTCCATCACCTCACGGACCTGACCGTATTTCACCGACTGGTCCCCCTTGACCATCAGGGTGCGGTTGCCACGATCCTCGGCCACCACCGTAGAAACGGTGTCCATCGTCACCTGATCGCGATCCACAAAGATGGCGCCATCCGCACGGACCGCGACCACCATGTACTGGCCCATGTCCCGCTCCTCCGACGCGGTCTTGGCCTGGGGCAACTTCACGTCCACCCCGGAGGACAACATGGGTGTGACCACCATAAAGATGATCAACAACACCATGACCACGTCCACCAGCGGCGTGACGTTGATGTCCGCCATGGCGCCACCTTTTTTTCCGCCTACGCTCATTCCCATCTGGAATTCCTCCGACCGGTGGGGAAAAGCTTACTTGGCGGCAGCTTCAGAGCGACGAAGCACTTCCTTCTTGGCCCAGTCCACCAGCTCTTGAGCAGAGGTGGTCATGTCCTTGCTGATATCGTCGATCACGGCGTTGAAGTAGTTGTACATCCACACGCCCACGATCGCGATGACGATACCCACGGCCGTGGACACCAGCGCTTCGGCGATACCGCCGGAGATCGCGGTCAGATCGCCACCGCCCGCCTCGGACATCTTGGAAAAGGCGGTGATAATGCCGAAGATGGTCCCGACCAGCCCGACGAAGGGGGTGGTGGAGCCCGTGGTCGCCAGGATGTTCATACCCTTGCGCAGGTTCGAGGTCTCGGTGACCAGGCTACGCTCCAGGGCGCGCTCAGCGGCTTCCACACCGTGGTCGTCCATACGCACCTTCAGCTCCGCCAGACCCGCCTTCAACACTGCACCCAGGTACGCAGCCTTGTACTGCTCGCTGGTGATCAATTTCAGGGCACCCGCAATGTCGCCAGCGGCCAGGGGCTTGGACACCACTTCGGCCAGCTCGCGGGACTGACCACGCGACCGGAGGAAGACGATCAGGCGTTCAAAGAACACATAGACGCAGCCTACCAACATCAGAAGCATGACGACGAGGACGGAGAGGGCCGGATAGCCCATCGAGCCCAAAAGGCCAGTTATCGAAAGATCCATTGTTCTCAGGCTCCGGATTGCCGGGTCAGAAAGTTGAAACTAGCGTGCAACGAAGCGGAAGGTCCACACGAAGCTCACCTTCATGGCCTTTCCATCCGCGATGTAGGGATAAAAGCGACTCTTCATCGCACCGGCGATGGCGGCCTCTTTAAAAACTTCAGGACATTTGCGGGCTTCGGCGGCGACGGGAACTCCTTCCTCGTCCACTTCCACCTTGACCTGGCAGGTCTCGTCCTTCATGCCCATGGCGTGGGCCGCCTGCGGAAATTCGGCCACCGGCTTGGTCTTATACTTGACCTCCGAGTAGTGCACGGCCTTGATCAGGGGAGCCCCCAGCTCGCCGCCCAGGGTGCCGCCGACGGTACCACCCACGGTACCACCCACCACACCGCCTTCTACACCGCCTTCAACGCCCCCTTCCACACCTTCGGTCTCGGATTCAACCTCCTCCGTAGGCGGGGGGGTATCCAGCGGCTTGACATCCACCGGGACTTCCTCGGTGATGGGCTTGATATCCTCCTTTTTCTTCTCGGTCTTCGGTTTTTTGGAACCACCGGCCGGGGGAGGGGGGGGAGGAGGGGGAGGAGCGGCCAGACTCACCGGCACCTCGATAATCTCTTCCTCCTGGATCACTTCGACGACCCGCGAGGTCGCCCAAACCAGACCACCAAAAACGGTGCCCACGGAAAAAAGAGACAGGAAGAACGCCGAAGCCTGGCGCTTTCCTGAGCGATTGGTGTTCTTTCCCACGTTGTCGAACATCGGGGCACCCCCAGAGCCCGCAGTCTACACCGGCGTAGGGGCCGCTGTGTCAACGGGAGGTCTAAAAAAGGAGCGGATCAGCTACGGGACTGTGGCGATTCCGTGACGGAATCTCCCTGAGAAGAGAGGGCGACGATCCTGGCTTCCGCTGCATCCAGGCGATCATGGCACTCGCGCACCAGACCCACACCCTCTTCGAAGAGGCGCAGGGCCTCATCCAGAGGAAGCTCGCCCTTCTCCAGCTGCACCACCCGACCTTCCAGCTCCCGCAAGGCCTGTTCAAAAGTACGATCTGCCATGTCAGAGCTTCCCCTCCACGGAACGAAGACGCAAAATCTGTGCCAGTGCAAAGCTCAGGCGCTGGTTTGCGGTGATTTCTGTAGCCACCAATACCAAGGCGCCCTCGCGGTTGAGCGCCACGCGCTCCGGCACCACGATGAACTCCTTGCGGGTCTGATCTTTGGTGGAGAGGTACTCCATCTGAAGCCAGCGGCGGTCGGAAATGGCTTTTTCGGCCATCTCCTTGGCTTCCTCGGGGGTGATCCGAGGCGGACCCTGCTGGCGACGTTCCTTACGCGCCAGACCCTGCGCCAGGGTACTGCCGGGGATCGGACGGAGATCTTCGGGTTGGGTGTCGGCGGAATGTGCGCGCGCCACGGGATCTTCGCGATCATCCCGCGCCTCAGCCAACAGCATGTGGAGACGACCGCGTGCTTCCACGGTGATCTCATCCGCCGGGTAGCGACGGATCTCTCGCGATGGAGCAAAGCCCGCTTTTTGCAGCTCTGCCGCCAGCTCCGGCATGCGCTTTTTGTCCACCGCGTAGAGGCCGGGGGCAAAACGGTGGAGGAGGTAGGGCTTCAGGTTGCGCACCGACTCGATACGGCGAACCAGCGAGCGATGGACGGTCAAGGCGAAGATCTCGTGGAACTCCACGTCGCCATCCTGGCCCATCCAGCTACGAAGCTGGCGCTCGACATTTTCTGGCAGGCCGATCTGGCTGTTCTCCCGGAGGAAGTCCAGGATCTCCTCACGGCGCCAGCCCAACTTCAGGGCCTGCTCCACCGAGATCTCGGTGATCCGGTAGGTGTTGGCGCGATCACAACCGACCAGCTCTGCCAGCTCACCGATACGGAAGAGCAGCACCGGCGCCAGACCGGCCGGCGCGATGATCTCGTAGTTGGGCGTCAGATAGAACTGGGTGAAGCCTTCATCTGCGGGCGGCTCCAACAGCCGAAGGGCACGCGGAGAGAGCCGGAAGAACTTCTGTTGCCCCCACAGCCCCATTTCCAGAATCCCGCAGAGGACCAGCGCATTAAAGCTGAATCCATCGCGCTCGGCACCACGGGGAGACGCATAGGTATTTTTGTGGAAACGCTCGCGCCAATCCTCTCCGCGACGCCAACGGCGGTACAGCGCCTGCAGCGGCGCCTCGGGGATCCACTCGCCCTTGCCGGTATGTACGGCCCAAAGCACCCACTCGGACAGCGGAAAACGTTTCTCCAAGGTACGAAAAACCAGATCCCGCTGATCCTCCGGCTCCAGGTTCAGCCACTCCTCCACCACCTCGCTGTTCACCGCGATCCGGTCGCCGCGCAACTCCACCATGCCGTGCATCATGAGGAAGTCATAGTGCAGGTTGAAGAGCTCAGAGTCGGCAGGCCAGATCTGGGCGAAGAAGCGGTCCAGCTCGTCCTTGTGGGCCTTAAAAACTTCCTGGCGCTGAGTGAGGCGGGGCGGCTTCTGCTGCAGGTAGGTGGCCAAGGTGGCCACCGAAAAGTCCAGGGGCGGACAGAAGGGGCGCTGGTCGGGCACCCGGATGTCGTCGTGCTGGAAGGTGGGCAGGGCCAGCTCGCTTTCCAGGTGGACGGCGAGGTGCTCAATCAGCGGCTCGGGGACCAAGTAGTAGAAGCCGCTCTCCACGTTGTCCGATGCAAAAATGATACCTTTGTCGCCCAGTGCAGCCAGGGTGCGCGCCCAGTCGGACTCACGTCCTCCCAGCATCAGCACCAGCTCCTTCTGGAACTCGTCGGCGTGGGCCAGACCCCCACACTGCACCAGGGCCGCCAAGGCCTGGCGATCCCGCTGGTGCAGTTGGGCAAGCAGCCCCGACAGACGATTGCCCTGGGCAATTGCCCGGACCATGAGCTGTACCATGCGATCATGGTCGGAGACACGGCCGGGCTGACCCCCGAGCGCTTTGTAGAGCGAGGCCAGAAGGGGATCGGGGAGCGCCGAGAACCAGCGCACCAGATCTTCCAGCTCCACCTTGCCAAAACGGCGACGACGCGCCATGCCCGCAGCGGGACGTGTACGACGACGGTGGATCCGCGGCTTCAGGTGCAGCTTGCCGGTACCCGGAAGGGTGATGCCGGGGGCATCTCCCTCGTCCCGGGCAAGGCGACGCCCACGGCGGGCACCGTGGGGGGAAGACTCCTCCTGGGGGGGGACTTCGGGCGCTTCATCGCGGGATCCTCTCCGACGCCGACGCCGACGCCGACGCCCACCACCATCATCCCCGTTCATCTCTGACGCATCCATCTCTTTTCCCTATTGGGGGCGTTCCTCGCCCGGGTTCTCGCTGGCTAGGCCTGGGGGCCTGCCTCCTGAATAAAATAACGGTAGCCCTGCTCGGTAAGGAAGAGCTGGCGTTTCATCGCAAACTCCTGCTCTTTCGACTCACGGGTAACGATGGTGTAGAAGTAGGCGCCGTCCTTTTTGGGGCGGAGCACCCGGCCCAGGCGCTGAGCTTCTTCTTGGCGACTGCCGAAGGAGCCGGAGACCTGAATGGCCACGTTGGCGTCGGGAAGATCAATGGAGAAGTTCGCCACTTTGCTGACCACCAGCGTCTTGATCTGGCCCTTCCGGAAGCGCCCATACAGGTCGTTGCGCTGGCTTTCAGGGGTTTCGCCGGTGATCAATGGCGCACGGATGCGCCGGGCGATCTCCTTGAGCTGGTCCAGGTAGGTACCGATGACCAACACATTGTCCTCCCGATGGCGCGCCAGGATCTGGTCCATGGCCCGGAGCTTCATCGGATTTACTGATGCAAGACGGAATTTCTCCGCGTCCCTCGCCCGCTCATAGTGCAAGGCCCCGTTGTGATCGAAGGGCACCCGGACTTCAAAGCAGCGGGCCTCCGCAATAAAACCCTTCTCTTCCAGAACCTGCCAGCCCATATCAAAGCGCTTCGGACCCACCAGCGAAAACACATCACCTTCGCGGCCATCTTCTCGCACCAGCGTGGCGGTGAGTCCCAGGCGACGGCGGCTCTGAAGTTCGGCCGTCGCACCGAAGACCGGGGCGGGGAGCAGGTGAACTTCGTCGTAGATGATCAAGCCCCAGTTGCGATCTTTAAACAGGTGCAAATGGGCAAATTCGGCGTCCTTAGAGGAACGCCAAGTCAAAATCTGGTAGGTGGCCACAGTGACCGGTCGGATCTCCTTCCGATCGCCGGTATAGGCGCCCACCTGGTCTGGGGTGAGATCGGTTTTGTCCAGGATCTCCTTGACCCACTGCTGGACCGCCGAGCCATTGGTGGCCAGGATCAGGGTGTGGTTCTGCACCAGACTCATCGCCTTGAGTGCGACGATGGTCTTACCAGCGCCGCAAGGCAGGACGATCACCCCATGTCCGCCGGAGGGGGTGCCCCCCTGGAACCAGCGCTCCGCCGAGCGGAGCTGGTAGTCGCGCACCACAAAGGGTGCGCCCGAGGCAGCGAGGGTGGACCGCAGGTGGATGGCGAGGGGGTCACCCGGAGAGAATCCGGCAAGATCCTCGACCGGCCAGCCGGCCTGTAGCATCCGCTGCTTGAAGATGCCGCGATGACCGATGGCAATCGCCATATAGCGGCGGCCATCCTCGACCAGAAGCTCCTTGATAGACTTCTCTTTGGAAACCAGCTTGGCCACATAGGCAGTGGTAAACTCAAGGCGGAAGTACTTTTCCGGCTGCTCGGGGTGGGCGACCAAACGCACCAGACCGTAGCGATCGATGGTCTCGGAGATCTGCTGAATCACATCCGGCGGGATGTCAAACTTCGATTCCTTGCGTAGTCCCTCCACAATCTCGTCACGCTTCATGCCGCTGGCGGCGGCATTCCAGAGGGAGAGCGGGTGGATGCGGTAGGTGTGGAGGTGCTCTGGTGACGCCTCAAGCTCGGCGAAACGAGACAGGAAGTCCCGCACGTCATCGTGGCGCGGGTGTTTTGTCTCCAACAGTACCTTTCCATCTCCCTGCACAATGAGGGGATTATCAGGCCTGACGTGCATCAGTCATGCGGTGCGTCCTCCCGGACGGAATCTGGTTGGGAAAGGATTGGCAAAAGCTCGCGCGAACGTGCCCTCCGCTCCGCGGCCACCCAGTGGGGGGCACCCCGCTTGACATCGCGGAGTGGCGGGCGCCTTATCCTTCCAAAAGGAAGGAATAAAGCCTGCCGAAATCAGCCGTAGGCTGCGACTCAAAGAGCCGTCCTGCCTGCACCGGGCAGAGTCGTGGTGACCCCACACTGCACAGAGTCCGGACGGGGCAAAGCCTCGCAGCCCGAATCCTGGAGGTAGCTTTACCTGATTTGGAGCGGCTGTCAAGGTGTTTTCCTGCACAGACACAGGATGACAGGCTATCCAAATCGAGAAGATCATCGCCTTTGATGCCAGAAATAGCGCTCCACGCTGCGATCCGGGTCCGCCAGGACCCGCAGCGGTCCCGGCTGAAAACCGGCGCGACGGTACATGGCATGTGCGGAACGAAAACGGACGTCGCTCCATAGCTCCGTACCGGTGTAGTCCCCCCAGGCCATCAGCTGGGTCAGGAGCAAGGAGGCGAGCCCCCGCCGCCGCGCCGCGGTGGCCACATACATCCGACGGACCAGGCGCTGCCCGCCGTTGGGGACCGCAGCCCCGGTGGCCAGAAGGCGCCCGCCTTCCTCGGCAACCAGAAAGAGCCCTTGTGAATAGACCCCGGGGATGTCGTTGAGATCATCCTCGAAGTCCGGATCAAATGCGAGGCCAAATTCCCGATAGATCCCCGCGATATGTTCGGCGGCAGGGTCACCGTGTTGGTAGGGGCGGATTATCATTCAGAGGCCAGCGAAGGGGGTTATTGAGGAGGAGGAGGCGTGATGGCGGAGCCCAAAGAGTCAGCAAGTCTGAAGGAACGTGTGGAATGGGAGCTTTTGAAGCGGGGGATCGCCCAGGCGGCCGATAGCGCCCTGGACAATCTGGAGTCCGCACTCTTTGGCAAAGATGGGGTTCCAAAAGAAACGTCCCTCGATGCCTTGAGTCGTGTTCGCGCGCACATGCAGCTCCCCGAGCCGCCGGCCACCCCGGCCGCCGATCCCCTGGAACAGACCCGCGCCCAGCTTAAAAGCCTCAAAGAGCAGCTTCGACGAGGCGATTCCGCCGATGCGGAACCGGAAGCCGCGTCTGCGCCGTCCTCCTCCTCCTCCCCCGAGGATCCCGTGGCCAAGGCCCGCGCCCAGCTGGAGGCACTCAAAAAGGCACGGAGAGAGCCCAGCGTCCCGGTAAAAAAGACACTCTGAAGACGGGCTTAGAACGGGATATCGTCGTCCGACCCGCCGCCAAAGGGGGGCTCTTCTGCCGGTGCCGGGCGCGCGGGAGCATTCTGGCGACCATAGCCGCCGCCTCCACCGCCACCCCCGTAGCCACCGCCACCTCCTGAAGAACCGCCGCCCCCGTAGCTACCGCGCCCACCACCACCGCCCGAAGAACCGCCACCCCCGTAGCTGCCACGTCCCCCGCCACCACCACCACCACCACCAGCCTCAAAACCACCGTCATCGGCACCGGCGCCGCCCCCGGCTCCACCGAGAAAGCGAACACTGTCCGCCACAATCTCAGTGGTGTACTGGTCTTTTCCTTCCTTGTCCTGCCACTTCCGGGTCTGAATGCGGCCTTCCAGGTAGATCTGTTTCCCCTTCTTACAGAAACGGTTCACGTTATCTGCCTGCGGTCCCCAGACCACTACCCGGTGCCACTCGGTCTTCTCCTGGAGGTTGCCGTCGCGGTCCTTGTACTTTTCGCTGGTGGCCAGCCGCAGCGTACAGACCGATTGGCCATTTTGAGTAGAGCGAAGCTCGGGATCCGCACCCAGGTTGCCGAGCAGAATAACTTTGTTGACCATGGTTCCTCAAGATGCCCAGACGGCAGCGGGAGCAGGACTCCCTTCTCTGGACGGGTGCACAGAATAACCAGCCATAATGCGGCGACAAGGGGGCCAGCCGAAATTCCGTAGAATGCGCTGGACCAGCCGCCTTATCGCGACGCGTTGAGGGCGCGGGCCTCCCGCCAGGCCACCTCCGCCTGTGCACTCTTTCCCTGGGCGGAGAGAATGTCGCCCTTCAGTGCGAAAAGTCGGGCGCGATAGGGCGTATTTGCAGAGGACCGCCGCAGGCCTTCTTCGATAGCTGAAAGTGCGGTACTCCCCTGGCCCGCCTTCCACCAGGCCGACGCACAGTGCCACGCCGCGTCCTGGGCCACGGTGCTCCGACCGTTGGCCAGAAGGGGTCGGTAGGCCACTGCCGCCGCACTCCACTGGCCACCCTGCTCCAGCACCCGCGCCGCTTGGTACACAGGCTCGACTTCGGAGTCGCCCACATACCAGCGCTCACGATAGTCCTGCGGCCAGATTGGGGGTTCTTCCATCTCCATTTCGGCGGACTTCGCGGCGGCGGGTGCGGAAGCGGGTGCCGGCGCATAGCTGGCGGCGGCCCGTGAAGGTGCGTCGGCGCTGGGCTTCTTCTCACGTCCGGACTCGCGACGTGTGCTGGTGGCTTCGGCGATCACAGCTTCGTTCGCCATCTCGTCGTCTGCACGCTCCTCGGTCGGGAGGTAATTGTCCGCCACTGTAGCCGAGTTTGCGTCGGGAGTGGCGGTATTTGCAACCGGAGCGGGTGCCTGCCCACCATCGGCAGGCGCAACCGATGGCTGACGTGTGTCTCCCTGGGCCACCACATCCTCATCGGCGCCCTCACCCATGCCCAAAGTGGGCCATGCCCCGGGACCGGCGGCGCCTCCCGAGGGAGCGGGAGGAGGAAGTGCCAACTGCGCGGGCCGTTCCGCCGGAGCGACGGAAGACCCGGTCGCAAAACCAGGCGAAACAGCAGGGCTTTCACTGGCCGGCATGGCAGGTTCAGCGGCCATCGGCCGTGGCGTAGCCGCCGCCATCTCCGGCATGGGGGTACCGGCGTCAATTTTAGGCTCGGAGTCGGAATACAGGAACATCCCAGGAACAACAACCAGAAGGACCAACATACCGGCCATGGCTGTACCCACCACCGGCAACACCCAGCGGCGGTTGCGGGGGGCAGACCGTACCGGGGCGGGGCCCAGCGCCTTGGCCTCTCCGCTGCTGGCACTGCTACGGATTCGGTCGCGCCGACCTTCACTTTTGGGCTCCGGGTTCTCCGCGGGCTGGGGCACCGAGGCGGGGGCGGCAAAGGGCCCCTCGGTAATCCCCGCCAGGATCTCCTCTACCGAGAGCCGGGGCGCCGGCCGATGTTTGGGAGAAAGGGTGTAGATGGCGCCTACAACCTCGGGATCCAGCTCGGGCGGGGGATCGGTACTCGGATCCTCCAGCCAGCGAGCCAGCCGCGCTGCGTCCTGCTCTTCGTTCACCGCTCCTCCCCGTAGGCCTTGCGGAAGGCGCTACATGCCCGGTGCAGGATGACGTCAAAATTGCCCACCGTCACACCCAGCTGAGCGGCGCAGACTTCACGTGGCTGCTCGTCGATCAGTCGGAGCTTGAGAGCTTCCGCGTAGCGGGGGTTCAACTTGCCCAAGGTGGCCTCGATCATTGCACGGGTGTCTTCGCGCTCCATCTCCGGCTCTTCAGGTTCTACCGAGGTAGAAACCGCACCTTCCGCGAGCAGGAGTTCCTCCAACTGCCGGGCGCGACGCCAGGAGCGGTAGACATCCAAACCTCGGTTGATGGCGATCCTGCGAATCCAGAAATAGATGCTCTTGTTAGTTTCGGCTTTGTACTGACCGATTCGCTCGATGACCAGCCGGAAGGTGTCCCGTAGGACATCTTCAGCCAGCTCCCGCACCGGTATGCGTGGGAGGATGACCTCCCGGAAGAGGCTGTCCCCGTACCAGCGATACAACGTGCCGACCGCATTGCGGTCTCCACGTTGGAGGGCTTCGACGAGGCTGCGCTCTTCGGCCAGCGGTGCGAGCTCTGCTTCTTCGATCAGGGCGCCTCCTCTTGCGCCCGTCTTGTAACGAGCGGGATCCGGGGATCTTACACCTTGTCAGCAACCTGTGAGGTCGGCCGCCTGCCTAGCCGGCCCTCACCTTTACGGTACGGCCGATATAGTCGAGGATATTCTTGAGTTCATCGTAGTCGGGATGTTTGACGTGCATCCAGGCGTGCGCCATGTAGCCGGCCCCCACTTCGGCGGTGGGAGAGCCCACGGGAGGCAGGTGGACTTCGGCAAGGCAGTTGCCCACCCGCCGCTGCACCTCGTCCAGACCTTCGTAGGCACGGATCCGGCCGTCCCGGTCGGGGCGCAGGGAGATAAGGGCTGCAGAATAGTGCCGCGTGGGACGGCCTTCGTAGGCACCCCAGCAGATGCCCCGTGCCCACTCCTTGTACAGATCCATCTCGTTGCTGATGCAGTAGAGATCCCAGAAGCGCACCCCCGGCGGCCGGGCACCAATTTCGCCAAACCACAGGCCACGATTGCCGAAAAACCACTCCATGTGGGTGGGGGTGGTGGTCAGCTCCAGCGCCTTGATCACCCGGAGGCCGAAGTCTTTCAGCTCGTTGTAGCCAGGCGATTCCACACGGTTGGTGGTGATCACATAGGGAGAAAGCTCCCTTGTACGCATCGCATCCAGCACATTGGGGTAGTAGTGCGACACCGCCTCGAAGACAACCTTCCCGTTGACGGTCATCGTGTCATAAAAACCTTCGTGACCCGAATAGAACTCCTCCATCGTGACAAAACGGCGGGCTTTGTCGAGGCCGAAGCGCCGGATGGTGTCTTCCAGCTGCTGCCGGTTGTCGATGCGGGTCGTGTCGTGAGCGCCCGCACCGTCCCGGGGCTTGAGAATGACCGGATAGCCCACTTCTTCGCAGAAGCGCCGGGCGTCATCTGCCGAGTCCACGGCCGTGTTTTTGCCGCAGGCGATGCCCTTTTCGCGCAAAAACTGCTTCATCAGGAGCTTGTCGCGGCAGAGCAATACCTGCTTGTAGCTGAGGCCGGGAATCTGAAGGGTCTCCCGGACTTTTGCGGTGGAGAGCATGTGTGCCTCCACCGTACACTCCAGACGGTCCACCCACTTGCGTGCCTGCACACGCCGCACGGTTTCCAAAAGCGCCTGCTCGTCTCCGAGGGACCGCACTTGCTCGTAGCCGGAAAGCCAGCCGCGCAACTGCCCGTCGATACGCTCAGGTGGAACGTCGCCGATCCCGGTCACCGTCGCGCCCACAGCATGAAGGGCGCGGACAAACTGGCGCTGGTTGGCGGGAAAGTCGGGAGCGATGAAGATGACGTGCATGGGTGGCCTCAACAGACAAGGGCATCTATCCAGTTTTGTTCCGCTCGCCCGCTCCCGGACTAGGACAACAGCTGTGCCCGGGCCCTTCCTTCGCGTTGAAGCAGGGGATCCGCAGAGCAGAGCATGGCGCGTGCGGTCCAGGCTGCATCCGCGGCCAGCTCCTCAAAAACGGCGTCGGGAAGGCTTTCCCCCAGCTCAGCAGCCACCACCCGCGCCCGTCCCCGAGCCAGCGGTGCCTCCCCCAGAGCGAGGATGGCGTGGTGGGCCGGGGTCGGGCTTTCGGTCACCACCGCAAGACAGACCTGAAGTTCGGCACTCAACAACGGCATTTTCCGCTCAGTGGCATAGCGCAGCGCCTGCTCGATGGCGGCGGGCAGCACCATCTCGCCGCGCTGCTTCCGCAGGCGCAACTTCCAGGCTTCGCTTCGGTAGAGTCCTGCACGTCGCCCTGCCTGCATCCAGGCTTTGGATGCACGCTCTTCCTCGGCCAACGCAAGATCCAATAAACCCGCATCCGCACCCAGGGCTACCTGCAATGCCAGGGTCTCGGCCCGCTCCATCCGGCAGGCGGCGGCGGCACCGGCAGCCTGTGGGTAGATCTCCAGCTCCTCCGCCAGCTTTTTCCACTCCTCAGCGGCCTCACTGCAGCGGCCATCCAGCCGCAACAACTGGGCACTCCGAAAACGCCGGGCCACTTCTCCGCCGGGAAGCTGGAGAAGGCCAATGGCCTGCACTTCGGCGCGGGCCTCCTCCACCCGGCCGGCAGCCAACAGCAGCCCCGCCAGCGTATCGCGGGCCAGCACCTCGGCCGCCGCGTCGCCGGACAAAAGTGCATCCGAGCGAGCCTGTCCAGCAATATCAAGGGCTGCGGCCAACTCTCCGGCATCCATAAGCACGGAGGCAAGCTGTACACGGTCGCTCAGGCTGTCCGCCCCCACGGATCGGGCCAGCACCAGCAATTTTGCCGCTGCCGCCGGGCGATCATCCCGACGGAAGGCATCGGCGGCCAAGCCGGCTGCTTGCCGGGCCACCGCGGAATCCTTGACGCGCAACGCTTTTTCGGCGATCTCGGCATAGGCCATCGCGGCCTGGGCCCAGGCACCCCGCTCGGCCTGCTCTTCTGCGAGGCGCCACAGCCGCTTGGACATCAGGTCTCTTTTTCGAAGGGCGCTGACTGGTTGCCGTCTTCGTCCTCCACCGTGATGACCAGGGTGGCCCGGCCTTCATAGGTGCAGTCGATGCCGTCATAGTCTGAGCGCCAGGATCCGATGCACATTCCGTCGCGACAGGCAAGGGTGTAGTCCGCCAGTGTAGTGCCACTGACCTGGACTTCTACCGTGCCCGTGCGCACCGTCTCTGCGCCCTGGGGGTCGTCTACCGACACGGTGAAGCTCCACACGTCGTTGGCGGACTGCTGAGTCGTGCAGTCCAGCGTATCCACAGACTTCACCTTGGGTTTTACGTCACCCGGACTGCTGTCGTCGCCGCCACTGCTGTCATCGTTGGTGGTTGCACTATCGTCGGAAGTGCCACTTTCTTTGGGGCCGGTACAACCCAGGGCGAGCACTGCAAAAAGAGGGAAGATTTTCATGCTTTTTCCATTATTTTTTGGGAGAAGCGCTCAAAGTCGGCGTTTACTTTTTTGAGGTAGCTGCGACGTTCGGGAGGAATGTTCAGCTCATCGAGGGGCTGCACCTGACCGGAGACCCGCACAAAGGGTGCTTCCTCCCCCACTTCGGAAGCGGGCGGCGCCGAGTACCACTCGCCCGACCGATTCAGCCACCGGGTTCCGCCCTCGAAGTAGCAGATCTGATTGTACCGGAAGCGGGGGAGCGTCCGATTCTGGTTGTTGTACCAGCAGCTCTGCATGATCGGGAACGATGCTTCGGGCTCTTCCGCGATGTGGAAGCTGGCCTGGGGGTCACCGGCCTCGCGCAGCAGTCCCTGAAATACATCCCGCGAGGAAACTGGGGTAGCCACCGTTTTACCGATGGCCTCCTCTGCACGCAACCAGAACAGCGGCACCCGATTCCCCGCATCCGTCACGTTGGAGAAGTGGTAGGCCCAGCCTTGCTCTCCGAAATTATCACCGTGGTCAGACCCAAAAACCACCGTCGTATCTTTGTGGCCGTGCATTTCCTGCACGAAGGAGTCCACCTTGGGGGCCAGCCGCGCCCAGGCCCGCCGCTGCCGCTCCTTGAGTCGTGCCATCATTGCCGGGTCAATGGGCTGCTCTCCCGTCGTAAGCCAGGTTTGATTTACGAGGTGATAGAGAGCGATAATTTCCTGCATCT
>CAITDR010000456.1 GCA_903891165.1 uncultured Pseudomonadota bacterium | reverse complement strand
CCGCCACAATCAGCAGGCCGCCGACGGCGATAAGGTCCAGAGAATCCGACCGTGTTGCTGCCTCAGCGGCCACGACGCCCCAGCACACAGAGTCCCAGGGCCAGCACGGTCAGTGCCAGCCCTACCGGCTGCCCATCGACAGAAGTGCAGCGACAACCTTGGCTTACGTCGGTCAAAAGCGGAGAAGCGGCAGCGAGGGAGAGGAAGGCAAGCAGCATGGGGGACTCCACTGTGAAGTATCTTACCGGAGGGGGGAGGTCAGGGCAAGGGTCTTCCGCCCGCGCTTTGCTATACTCCCCAAATGCTATTGCTCCTTGCCTGCTGGACCGGAAAACACGTCGTCTCCTATGGTGTGGAGACCGCACTTTCGCAGCGGGAGCTGGACGACACCCTGCTTTCCGATGGGGTGGAGTTCCGGGAGGGTGAGCGGGGATCCTACCTGGAAGGCTACGAAGTCCACCGCTACAGCACCGTTGCGACCATACGGGTAGAGCAGTGGCAGCGTCGGGAGGCAAAATTCGTGCTCGGGCCGCGGGAGCGCAAAGTCAGCGAGCGCACCGAGGAGCGGGTGCTGGAGACGAAGGAGGCCGATGTTTTTGTGGGTCCATACAATGGCGTCATCAAGGTGCAACTGGAGGAGCGGGACTGGAAGCAGGAGAGCCTGCTGACGATCTTCCAGGGACAGCTTTCCGAGCCGGGACAGCTTCCCTTTTCTCCGCACCCGAAGACACTGCATTTTTTCACGACCCGCTCAGGAACTGAGCTGCGCGGTGCGGAGGGGCCGGAGATCTATGCGGCCTTTTTTCCGGCGGCGCTGGCGCAACCGGGCCCGGCGGACAGCCTCTTTTCCAAGAGCTGGAGCCACTGGTACACCATGCGGAGCTACCGCATTCGCCTGTTGGGGGCCGATCTTCCCGAGCTGGCGGCGGACGGGGGGCGCATGTTGGCGATGTTCAATGTGTTCGTTCATCCCGAGCCTTTTGTCCATGTGCTGCTGCAGGGGGCCTCGCTGGGCTGCACCCCGCTCTTGGGCGAGGACCTGGGGCCCGGCTACTACCCCTGGGATCCGGCACAGGAGCTGGTACTGAGCCTGCGGGAGATGGACCGCCTGAGTTTTGTGATGTTGGACGAGGATCTTTCCACCAGCGGCGTGGACGAGCTGGGGGAGTGGGTGAGCGCAGGGGCACCCGATAGCGGGAAATTGGGCTGGTTGACGCTGGAGGTGGAGGAGCTACCCACCGGCAGCCGTGGCCGCAACCTGGGGAGTTGCTCCTCGCGTGCTTGGATTCAGCAGCCCAAGGCCGAGGCCCGGGTGCCGCTATCCACCCCGGCCGACTACCTGCAGGCGGTGGCTCCGCTCAAAAATACGCTCCTAAGCTGCATTTCAAAAATCAGTAATATAGAATACAAAACCACGCTGACCCCCGGCCCCGACCAGGACCCACCGGGATCGCTGGCCCGGGAGATCCTGCTGTCCAGCGGCGACCGCTTCCTGGGCCAGTCGGAGGGTCGGCAGCTCCAGCGGGTGCGCGATGCGCTCCAAGCGCAGTATCCGACGGTCCCCATGGATCAAGCGGCGCTGGTGGGTGATTGTGTGGCGCGGGGGAGTCTGTAGGGCTCAGGAGAGGCCGAGCGCCCGCAAGCGCTCCTGCAGCACCCGGAGTTGCTCTTCGGCCGATTCGGCGCGGGCGCGCTCGGTTTCGGCCCGGATACGTTCCGCCTCCGCCTGCTGGCGCGCGGCTTCAGCGCGTTCAACTTCCGCCTCCGCCCGCAAAAACTCCGCCTCTGCCCGCCCCTGTTCCGCACGCAGCTCCGCTTCCAGGATCCGCTGCCGCTCCAACACCTCACTCAGTCGCTCAAAACGCCGCCCATCGGGTGTGTAGACCTCCATCTCCCCTGGCCCAAAGTGGAAGCGGATGCCCAACAAGGGGCTTATAAAGCCGCCAACCACGGAAACCTCCTCCAGCCGGTTGTTGCGGCGAAGGTAGACCTGCAGCCGGGGGGCATCGGGATCGTAGGAATAGTATTCTTGAACGCCATACTGCTCGTAGAAGGACAGCTTTTTCCGTTTTTCCGAGCGGGTATTGGAGGGGGACCAGACCTCGCCCACCACCTGGGGCACCACACCCTCCTCCGCCCAATTTTTGTAGCTGGGACGATCTCCTTTGGGGCGACCAAAGGCTACCAGCAGATCAGGAGAGATGACGATCTCCGGGTGCCCCTTCACCGGGTACCAGAACAGATCTCCCCCCACAAAGTCGGGAAGCATCGCATCGAGGTTTTCGATGAGGGTGACGATCCACCGGTATTGCAGCGTATTTTCGGCCATGGGCTTCCCGTCGGACTCCGGATAGAAAATTTCTTCCGGCTCCGCGACGTTGGACTGGACTGTTCCCATCGGCACCTCCAGCCTCCTATAGCGCACGCCCCCCAAAGACGCAAAGGGGGCCTGGACAGAATCTGACCGCATCGGCCAGATTCTGTCCAGCTTTAGTTCAGCCGTACCTCATACTTCCGAAAGGGCGCCTGCTCCTGCCCCTGCTCCCAGCCCATCAGCACCCCCTCCACGCAGCCCATGTAGGCCTGCCCCGTCGCATCCGGCTGGACGTAGCGGGTATCGACATAGACCACCCGAAGTCCGGCATGGAGCAGGTTTTTTTGCTCTTGACCTGTCAAGGGCATGGGCTGACCCGTCTCGCAGGCGGCCAGGGCGCGGAGCCCGGCATTCTGCCGCCAATTCCGTAGCAGGGCGTCGGGAGCGGTGAGGTCAAAGGGCGGGCGGGTGCCGTGCGCCAAGGGGCGCCCGTGGCTGATCTGGTCCAGCAGGTCAAAGTGGTCGGGGCGGAAACGTCCCCCGGGTAGCGGCAGCAGTACCATAGGAAGATCAGCGTAGTTGGCCAGGATTTTGGCACTATCCGCGGGGGGCAGCGGGATGACAGAGAAGGGGAGGTTTTTGCTACGCACCGCCGCCTCCCCCCCCAGCCCGATCACCACGATACCCGCAAAAAGCATCGGAGGCAGGCGGAACGGGAGCTTGATAAAGCGGCCGATCCCCTCCATCGTCAGCCCGCCCAACAAAATCGCCCCACAAAGCCCCACACCCCACCAGGCCCGGTCGGACCACCAGGCCCGCTGCAGCAACGGCAGCTCCAAAAGCCAGCCTGAGGGCAGCACCAGCGTCCCGGGCAGGTAGGGTCCGAGCCCCAAAAGTGCCGACAACAGGCCCAGAACCGCCAAAAGTCGCCAGCGCCCCGGCGCCTGGCCTCCCACCACCACGGCCAGCCCCATCCCCCATACCGGCCGCAACAGGGTCCCCAACATCAGCCCATCCCAGCCAAAAATCCGTTGGGCAACCTGCTCCACTGGCTTCTGGTAGGAAAAATCCAGCAGGGCCGGGCTCCAGGGATCCATCGACAGCGAGGGCAGCTCCCCCAGCCCCGAGAGCAGCCATGCCAGCGGCGCCCCCCCAAACACACCCAGCCCAGCCGCAAAATAAAGAAGCACCCACCCAGAACTTCCCCACATCCCTCCAAGACCCAACAGCAGCCCCAAGGGCAACAACGACGGGTCCATCATCCCCAGGACGCCCACCAGCCCCCCCACCCCCAGCGCCCAGAGCGGCAACTTCCGGCACTCCAGCGCCGCTCCGAGCAGAAGGGGTAGCAGTGCCCCCACAAAAACCGTGGCGTAGCGACCCTCGCCTAACTCCCGAAGACCAGCCTCCGAAAGCTGATAGGCCACTCCACCCAACAAAAACGCCTCCGACCTCCCCCACCAGCGCGCCGCCAGCCAACCCGCCCCCAGCCCCTGCACCCACACCAGGCTCAACACCCACAGCCACATGCCCTTGGGCGTACCCAAAAGCCAGCAGAAAGGCGCCGAAAAGGCTGCATCGAGCGGCAGGCCATCGGTGACCATCCGGTCGGTACGATAGGGATAGCCGTGCAGATCATCGGCGATGTACGAGGAGATCCCGCGCTCATGGATCTGCCAGTGCAGGTTCACCGTGACCGGCCCATAGCGCAGCGACGGATCCCCGGGCAGTTGCCCCGGTGTCCAGCCCGCAGGCCCGAACAACAGAAAGGCGCTCAGAAGCAGCGCAAAAACGGGCAAAAGGCGCTTCATGTGTCCCGGAGCAGCGCCTCAACGCTCTGCTGATCGGCCTTGGGAAAGCTGTATTTTGAAAAATCCTCGGGGGCGACCCAGCGCAGGTCGGCAACCCGCCGGGCGGTGGGTTCCTCGGTCAGGCCGCAGCGATAGACCACAAGATCCAGCTTGTAGCCCTCATAGGCGTGCGAGACCACGAGCACCTGGTGGCCCACCTGCACCGCCACCCCCAGTCGCTCACGCAGGCTACGTCGCAAGGCATCTACGTCGCTCTCGCCTTCGCGCACGCGCCCCCCGGGAAATTCCCAGAGGCCGGGCAGCTCGGCCTCGGCGCGGCGCTGGGTGATCAAAAAAAGGCCACCGCGCTCGATCTCGGCGGCAACCACCCGGATGTGGGGCAACATGAAGGCTCCAAAGCGCAAGGAATGCAGGGTACCATACCAGCAGCCCCGCAGAAGGGGAGTATTTAACGCTGTGGAGGCAAGGATGATCCGTTCTGCGCTCAAGCGTGGCATCAAGAAGGTTTTTGGGATGGACGAGCGGGTGAGCCCGACACCTCCACCTCCGGCTTGGAAGGCCGAGACTGCCGCTCCGGCGGCCGCCGTTCCGGAACGCAGCCCCGCGCCCGCTGTCCCGGAGCAGTCGTCGCTCAGTAGCGCGAAGTCTGCACCCCCGGTCACGACGACCGGCACCATCCAGGAAACGCAGGTCATTCCGCTGGCCGTGGCCCCGTCGTCCGCCGGTGACACCGCCCAGGACGGCGCGCCCCCGGAGCCCGCCAAACTTCAGTGGACCCCGGACGAGCGCGAGCGCCCCGGCACCCCCCTGGTCGCCGAGCTGGCAAAGGTTCCGGTCGCTCCTCCCAAAAAGGAGCTTCCCCCCTCGCCTACGGTCCAGGCGGTGCCCCAGGATGACGTGGTGGGCAAGGCCCTGTCGATGGAAGCGGTGCAGGAGATCATGGACGAAATGGTGCGCCCCGCACTTCAGGGCGACGGCGGCGATATCACCTTGATCAAGGTGGAAAATAACGACATCTTCGTGAAGCTCGTCGGCTCCTGCTCCACCTGCCCCTCCTCGATCATGACCATGAAGATGGGCGTGGAGGCGTTGCTGAAGGAGGAGTTCCCGGAGATGGGCAGCTTGATCCAGGTGGATAGCTGAGCTTTTTGGGTTGGGGGAGGAGCCCCGCTCCCCTTACTTGACGATGCCCAGCTCGCGGCCCGCTTCCACAAAAGCCGCCACCGCCCGGTCGATCTGCGCGGGGCTGTGCGCGGCGGAGAGCTGCACACGGATCCGCGCCTGCCCCTTGGGCACCACCGGGAAGGAGAAGCCGATCACGTAGATGCCACGTTCCAGCATCTTTTCGGCCAGGGCCGAAGCAAGGCGGGCATCGCCGAGCATAATCGGCGCGATGGGGTGCACACCGGGGCGGATGGCAAAACCAGCGGCGGTCATCGCCGTGCGGAATTGCATCGTGTTGCGCTCCAACTGGTCACGACGTTCGGTGGAGGCGGAGAGCAACTCAAAAGCCTTGAGAGAAGCACCCACAATCGGAGGGGGAAGGGTATTGGAAAAGAGGTAGGGACGGCTGCGTTGGCGGAGGATGTCGATCACTTCCTTCCGGCCGGTGGTGAAGCCGCCGGAACCGCCGCCCAGGGCCTTGCCCAGGGTAGAGGTGATCACGTCCACCCGGCCCATCACACCACAGTGTTCGATACTTCCCCGGCCGGTTTTCCCCACAAAACCGGTGGCGTGGGAGTCGTCCACCATCACCAGGGCGCCATATTTGTCGGCCAGATCGCAGATCTCCTTGAGCGGCGCAATGTCGCCATCCATGGAGAACACGCCATCGGTGGCCACCAGCTTCACCCGGCAATTCTGGGCTTCCTGCAGCTTGGCTTCTAGATCCGCCAGATCCAGGTGCTTGTAGCGGAAGCGATTCGCCTTACACAAACGGATGCCGTCGATGATGGATGCGTGGTTCAGCTCATCGGAGATGATCGCGTCTTCTTCGCCCAGAAGGGTCTCAAAAAGACCCCCGTTGGCATCAAAGCAGGAGGAGTAGAGGATCGTGTCTTCGGTATGAAGAAACTCGGCGATCTTCGCCTCCAGAGCTTTGTGAATATCCTGCGTCCCACAGATAAAGCGTACCGAGGCCATGCCGTAGCCGTGGCTGTCGAGGGCCGCATGGGCCGCGGCGATGATCGCGGGATGGTCGGCCAACCCCAGGTAGTTGTTGGCACAGAAATTGAGAACTTCCTGGCCATTAGCGACCTTGATGGCGGCATTCTGCGGCGAGATGATCACCCGCTCGCGCTTGGTGAGGCCGGCATCGGCGATGGCGGCCAATTCACCGCGCAGTTTTTCCTGGAGAGGCTGGTACATGGGGCACCTGAAGAGGGGGCGCCTTTAACCGGTGGGCGGCCCTCCAACGTGCTGCTCCTTTCACCTTCTTGTCACCGCCCGAGGCATTCGCAGCGGATAGCGGCTCTACTTCCCGAGGCCGAAGATGTGGTGGATATGGATCGCCTGCACCGCCGGAAAGGTAGAGTCCGAAGATTCACCCGTCGATAGCGCACAAGACGCCAACTGCGCCTCCACCTTTGGCGACGTGCTCACCGATGCCTTCGGGCGGGTGGACGGCACGGTGGTGGCCATCGTGGCACCGGGAAACACCCGTTGTGCAAAGCCCAATAGCGACCATGTGATTGTGCAGGTGGAGCTGGACCACGCCGTGTACCGCATGGTGGTGAACGTACTTTCCAGCGGCGAAGACTCTCGGATTCAGGTCCTTCAAACAGAAAGCCCGCTGCCCGCACCCGCCTTTGCGGAGGGCTGGCACACCGGGCTGTCGCTGGACTACCCCACCGATCTGGGGATTTCGAGCACAGATTCTGCCTGGGAGAGCCTGGAGATGGAGGCCGCCGCCGCGCGGATCTCCGACGCCATCGTGGTGGGCGACCCCATCGCCGTCTACGCCACCAGCTCCGGCGGCAGCTATGCCGATAGCACCAACCTGATCCACAGAAACGGCGATGGTCGGGACGGCGCCCTGGTGCTGAATCCCACCGCCGCCTCCTCCACCTGGCTTTTGTTCCGTTTTGCGGATCAGGAGTTTTGAGGGAGGAGGGGCGGGGAGGAGGGTGGTAGTGACTCTGATCAGAGTCACTACCAAAAACAGGCTCCTAAGGCATTACTTTTAAAATCGCCGCCCAGCCATCCGGCATCACCCCGTAACGTTTGCCATCCGGAAGGAGGAACAGGTGGCCCTCGGCGACGAGCTGGTCGATGTCGTACTGCTGCAGGCGCATCATCGCAAGCTGCTTCACGTTCAGAATGTCCGTTGGGCCGAAGGTCGGGACCGTTAGGGGGGCCGGCGCAACCGGTACAGGGGGCGCGGCGGCGGGTGGAGTGGCGGCGGGGGGGCTTTTTTGAGGAGGAGGAGATACTTCCGAAAAATCCTCGATCTCCATGCCAAAAAGACCGCTGAGGTCGTCCACGGAGAGGAGACGATCTGGGCCAGGCTTGAGGTTGGGGAGGAGGCTCTGGCCCTGCACGAGGCGGATCATGTCGCTTGGATTTACATGCCGCAACAAAAACATCAGCTCCGGCTGGTGATCCAGGCGATTGCCGACCCCATAGAGGACGGCGGCAACGTGTTTACACATGGCTGCCCAGTCGGGACAACTACAAGAAAAGTTCAGCTCGCGGGGCTCGGGAAAGAGACCCTTGCGGGGCTCACAGAGCTGGGACATCACGCCGTTGGAGAATTTGCCCGCCAGAAGATCCAGCACCGAGGCGATGTTTCCTGCGCCCGCACTGCAGAGGGCCTCCCAGCGCGTCGCAAGTATCGGCTGGACGGTGATCTCCACCTTGTAGACGGAGCTGCCGACTACCCGAGCTTCTATCTTGCCTTCCCGGATCTTAAGATCCACCACCGCACCATTGCGAAGGTAGGTGCGACCACGGGGCAGGCGGTTTTCGTAGTCGCTGTAGCGTTCCAGGTTTTCACACCAGGACTGCCCCCAAAAGCTGCTGGCAATCTTCGTTCCTGACAGGATCACCGGCTCGGGGCGCTCCCCCCGGCTGGCCATGGAGCTGCTCTCTTTGGTTGCGGTCTCCTTCCGCTTGGCCACCGGCACATAGGCTTTCTGGCGGTAACCTCGGTTGAACCAAGCCATCGTGCCTCCTCTACTGCCCAGTGGCCCGGTGAATATCGAGCGAAATCATCCGCAGAAGCTCCTCGTTATTCAGCTCGGTAAGCTGCAGCTCGCCGCTGCCCTCCAAAAGCTCGTTGGCCAGGGCCTGTTTCGACTGGATCATGGCGTCGATCTTCTCCTCTAGGGTGCCCCGGCAGACCAGCTTGTGGACCATCACGTTCCGGTGCTGGCCGATGCGGAAAGCCCGGTCGGTGGCCTGATTTTCCACCGCCGGGTTCCACCAGCGGTCGAAGTGGATCACATGGTTGGCCGCCGTCAGGTTCAGACCGGTGCCACCAGCCTTCAGAGAGAGCACAAAGAAGGGAGCTTCTCCCTCTTGAAATTCTTTGACCAGCTTCTGGCGGTCTTTGATCGCGGTGTCGCCATGCAAGATCAATCCGGGCCGCCCAAAAACCCCGGATAGAAAGTCGGATAGGGGCTGCGTCGTTTCGCGGAACTGGCTGAAGACCAGTACCTTCTCCTGTTTTTCCGCGATTATGTCGCATAGTTCACGAAGGCGTTCAAACTTCCCGCTCTCTCCCTCCTCCCACTCCGTCCCTCCTCCAAGGTAGTGCAGCGGATGGTTGCAGATCTGTTTGAAGCGCATCAGAAACGCAAGAACCACGCCACGCCGCTGGATGCCGTCCAGCTCCGCTAGTTTTTGTGCCAGCTCCTGCACCGCCTCCTGGTACATGGCGGCCTGCTTTTTGGAGAGCCCGCAGAAGGCGGTAACCTCAATTTTGTCAGGAAGGTCGGAGATGACACTTTTGTCGGTCTTCAGGCGGCGGAGGATATAGGGCCGCACCAGCTCGCGGAGTGGCCCAAAATGCCCCTGCTCCGTCATCTTTTTGCTGAGAGCGCCAAAGCTGCGGGCACTGCCCAAGAGCCCCGGGTTCAGAAAGTCGAAGAGGGACCAGAGATCGCCCAGACGGTTCTCCACCGGGGTGCCGGTCAGGGCCAGGCGCCAGGAGGACTTCATCGCTTTGGCGGCCTTGGTCTGGCGGGTACCCGCATTTTTGATGGCCTGGGCTTCGTCCAGGATCACACTACGCCAGGGCACCTCTTCCAGCCATTTCAGCTTGCTCAGACTCCCATAGGTGGTCAAAACCACGTCGATCCCTTCCCAATTTGCGGGTGCCGCCCGCAGCTTGCCGGCCGGTCTCACCGAGCTGTGGGCCACAAAAAGCCGGAGACCGGGCGCAAAACGGGCAGCTTCGTTCATCCAATTGCCCAAGAGCGAGGCGGGCAACACCAACAAATGTGGAGTTGGATGCGGAGTTTTGGCCAAAAGGAGATAGAGAGAAAGCACCTGGATGGTCTTGCCCAGGCCCATGTCGTCGGCGAGGCATCCGCCCAGGCCCAGGCGATGAAGCAGGTACATCCATTGTAAGCCACGCTTCTGATAGGGGCGAAGGGTGGCGTGAAGCTCGGAACCCGGCTCCAGGGCCGCCGTCGGGTTCCGTAGCTCGGCCATCACCTCGGCCAGCCAGGGGCCGGCGGCGATGCCACCCCAGGCAATTTCCGGCTTATCCGGCTGACTATCCTCCAAACCGGCGAGGAGGCGCGCGGCTTCGGCAAAACTCAGGCCACCCTGCTCGGCCTGATGCTGAAGGGCCTCCAGGCGGTCCATCGTTTTTGTAAGCTGCTCCGGATCCACCTCCACCCAGCGGCCGCGAAGAAGGCGCAGGCCGGCAGTGCCCTGCAAAAGGGCCTTCCACTCCTCCGGCGTAAGGCTCTCCCCGTCCAGGCTCATGTCCACCGAAAAATCCAGGAGGGCGGCCGCACCAAGCTTGGAGGGCGGCTTTGCCCCCACCTGGGCGGCCACCCGGGGGCGACCGGGGCGGCGGTTGGCCCAGCCCACCGGCATCCGGAGCACCACACCGCTGGCCTCCAGGGCCGGAAGATCCTGGAGCAAGGCCATGGCTTCCGAAGGGGTCCAGCGGAGCGGATGAAAAATCTCACCCCGGTCCACCAGGGGCGCCAGCCAGGTACATGCCTGGGCCGCCTTGTAGACCGGTGTCAGAAGAGCAAGGAGACCCTCCCGATCTCCGGCCTCCGAATATTCGCGCAAGGCGCGGCCCAAGGGCCGATGGACCGCCGCGGTGGAGGAGGCCGAGAGCTGAGGTGTGTAGGTAGCCAGGAAGGCAAAGGGTTTTTCGGGATCACTGCGATTTTCGGCGAGGTGAAAGCAGACCCGACCCACCTGGTTCCAGGCGGGGTTTTTGGCCGAGAGCCAGGCCGCCAAGGGCTGGTCCGCTTCCATCAGTGCGGTGCGGAGGGCCACCGCAAGCTCGGACCAGAGGGCTTCTAGGCTTTCCAGGCTCAGATATTCGCCCCCGCGCAGAGGCGGCGCCTCGCGAAGAAGGCGCTCGGCGGCGTCCGCAGGCAGGGGTACCCACAGCGCACTGCGGAAGGTGGCCTCCGCCGCCTCGGGACTGGCGCAGATTCGGGAAATAAAGAGACTACAAAGCTCTCGAATCCAGATCAGATCCGCAGAAAGTCCGCTTGGTCTCCCCACCGCCCCCAAGTGCAGAATCCCCGGCCCCAATCCTTTGGAAAAGACCGACAGCAGCTCAGACGGAAGCTCCTCACTTTGCAGATAAAAGCGCCCGTTGGGCTGGATACGCAGGGACATGGCGACTTTCTTAGCCGGTTTGGGGTGGGGCGGGTATATTTTCCCGCAGTAGCGACGCCGGATGTTCCGCCGATGGCGCCGTGAAGGTGGCTGGTCGGAGCGGAGCAAGGCCGTTAGTATGGGCGCATGTTCACTTCCTTCACGGCGCGAAACTACAAGAACCTGACCGCCGAAAATGTGGCACTCGGTCGGGTCAACCTACTGGTGGGGCCGAACAACTGTGGGAAGAGTAATTTTTTGAGGGCGTTTGGGTTTGCGAGCCAGGTTGTACAGGCTCAAGTTTTTAAGTCCGTGGTGGATTCCCATGGTGGGCTTGGGATGTTGCCCAGAGGGACTTCTGCGAACGTCGCCCATCTCGAATGGGAATGTGGTTCTGGGTTTAGTTACAGCATGAAGCTACAGTTTGATCGCGGCACGGGTTTGAAGGATGTGGTGGAGGAGGGAAAGGAGGGGGGGAT
>CAITDR010000455.1 GCA_903891165.1 uncultured Pseudomonadota bacterium | reverse complement strand
TCCCGCAGCCGGTGGGGCCCTTGAGCAAGAGCGGCAACCGACGCGCCGCCGCCATCTCAAAAACCCGCTCCTCGTTGCCCTGGGGTCGGTAGTAGATCATCGCCCCTCTTTAGCCGGAAATGGGTCCGGTTGGGGCTCCGGAGCTGTAGCCGGCCTCCCCAGGATCTGCTGCCAACCCGGCGCCAGTCCCACCTCCACCGGCCTGGCCAGCCCCGGGTACACCGGGTGCAGGCGCACCAGCAGCACCCAGCCGAGCATCGCCACCAGCGGCAGCCAGCGCGGCAGCGGCCGTCGCCAAGCAAGAGCAGCCGCCGCCAAGAGCAGCAGCCAGGCCAGATGGAAGAAGGTCTCGGGCTTGGCCAGCCTCCAGAAGCCCGGAATCAGGAGATTACAAAGGGAATACAAGGGGTTATGAGATGGTCCCAAGGAAAGAACAAGGAATGGCACCATAAGTATCCATAACCAAAGGATTTTCCGCTCTCTCAGACTCAGAAGAACCAGACCCAGCGCCAGCGGATCCAGCGCCCGCCACAGCTCCAGGCGGTTCCAGTTCGGCGGCCAGAGGCTCAAAACATCGAGTGCCGCCCGCTCCGCAAAGGCTTCGGGACTGCCCAGGCTGGCTTCGCCATGCATCAGGCGCCACTGCAAAAAAGCCAGCGGCAGGCCGCCCAGTACCGAAAATAAGAATGCTCCCCCCAAGATTTTCAGCTTCGGTCGATTTTCCGGCCATCGCAAGCTGACCGCCGTTGCCAGCAGCAGTGCCGCCGCCGCCAGCCCACCGCACAACAGTGCCCAATAGGCATTCATAAAAAAGGCCAGACCAAACAGAAGTCCACTACCGACCATCCAGCGGCGATCACCCTGCCAGGCCCGCCACAGGCTCATTCCATAGAGGGGCAGCCACAATATCGCAGTCTTTTCAATGGTATACCAGTTGATATCTCGAAACTGGTGCAGGTTCATCGCGAAGGAAAAAGAGAGGAAGAGCGAGACATCTCCCCTCGCCCCCAAAGCCCGAAAGAGCCGATGTGCAAAATACCAGGCCAGCGTCAAATTCAGAAGTACCTGTGCATTGAAGGCCGCGAAGGAGGGCAGCAGCAGGTCAAAGGCCGCCGTCACCCACAGGTGCCCCACATGCACCCCGATCAGCCGCATCCCCGGATCCGCCGCGTCTATCAGCCGCCACTGCACCCCATCCAGGTAGAAGGCCAGACTTCCCGCTTTATCTACCGTCGGGTAGGCACCAAAAACGTAGCTGCTGATACAGAAGAGCCAGGGGGAGCTCAGCCCGACCACCCCACCCAGACAGAAGAGCAGCGGCCAGCGCCGACGATAGCCAACACCCATCAAAAACAGACTTATCAGCAGACAAAAGGCCCAGGCCAGCGGCATATCCAGAGGGCCAGCAGCCACCAGGATCTGACGCGGGTCCGGCGGTGGTCCGTAGCGGGGTTCCATCAAAGCCCTCTATCTTCTTCCCGCCGGTGGGGCGGCGCGATAACCACGGCGCCATGGACACCGACGCGCTGCTTTCCTGGTATCGACAATCCCGACGTACAATGCCGTGGAGGGAGGAAGTCTCTCCCTACCGCACCCTGGTGTCCGAGCTGATGCTGCAGCAGACCCGCGTGGAGACGGTGATCCCCTACTTTGAGCGTTTTATGCGCTCTTTCCCCACGGAGGTGGCGCTCGCCGAGGCACCGCTGGAGCGGGTGCTGGAGCACTGGAGCGGCCTGGGCTACTACTCGCGCGCACGCAACCTGCACGCCGCTGCCCGAAAAGTGATGGAGTTAGGTGGTTTTCCGAAGACGGTCGCCGGTCTTTTGGAGCTTCCCGGGGTGGGCCCCTACACCGCCGGTGCCATCGCCTCCATCGCCCTGGGACTGGATGCGCCGCTGGTGGATGGCAATGTGGAGCGGGTGCTCTGCCGCCACGACGCCCGCGCTGAAGATCCGGTCAGAATCAAAAAAGAGCTCTGGGAACGGGCAACAACGCTGCTTCCCAAAGGGCAAGCCTCAGACTTCAACCAAGGCCTGATGGAGTTGGGTGCAACTATCTGTACTCCTTCGAGTCCGCGCTGCCTCTTCTGCCCCATCCGAAGCACCTGCCGCGGTCACGACGCTCCCGAGCGCTACCCCCAAAAAGCCCCCCGGGCGGCCGTACCCGAGGCGCGGGCATGTGCACTCCTGGTGCGCGACGGCGAGAAGATCCTGATGGCGCGGCGTCCCCTCTCCGGGCTGTTGGCGGGTCTGTGGGAGCCGCCCATGGCCAACGGCGAGGAGCCGCAGGCCTCGGTGGGGACTCGGCTGGGAGTACAGCTGCGGGTTCAACGCCCGGTGGGCGAGGTGCTGCATGTCTTTACACACCTGCGCCTGACGACGCTGGTTTTTGAAGCGGAGCTGGCGGGAACTCCGGAGACGGGCGGCTACCTGGAGCTACGCTGGGTACCTGAGGCCGAAGTGGACAGCCTCGCCCTGTCTACGCTGGCGCGGAAGCTGCTCCAGGCACATGCAGCAAAAGCCAAGCCGCGCAAGCGTCGAGTGCCTCGGGATCCCGAGCTTCCATCGTAACGATCACCCGGTGGGGCCGCTCCTCAAAACGGGGATAGCTGCCGATGTCCACCCCCGGCCAGCGCTGCGCCGCCGTCGTGAGTACATCGGCAATTTCGGCCTCATCCGCCAAGGTGTGGATACGACGGGTCTGCACCGGGACACCCGAAAAACGATGGCAGATCGCATCAAACTTCATACGAACCAGCTTGGGGACCCCGGGGAAAATCACCAGGTTCTTCATCACCACCTGCGGCCAGGCGATCTCTCCATCCCACCACAGCTCCGCCCCCTCGGGAATCTCCGCCATACGCAGCGCTGCGGCATTTTCTCCAAATTTCGACTGGATCATCCTCTCCAAGATCG
Source organism: uncultured Pseudomonadota bacterium (assembly GCA_903891165.1). Taxonomy (GTDB): domain Bacteria; phylum Myxococcota_A; class UBA796; order UBA796; family SXON01; genus CAITDR01. Next base: position 8,177 of record CAITDR010000455.1, on the reverse strand, counting down.
GCTCGCGTACCAATGGGACCCCAAAGGCTTGGGCCACCGCCGGAAAGGTTAGATCATCGTGGGTCGGTCCCACACCCCCCGTTGAAAATACCCAATCAAAGCCAGATATACAGCGCCGAAGCTCCTCCACCATCACCGGCATCTGATCGGGCACCACCACAATGCGACCCAAATCCAGGCCCAGGCTGCGCAGGCGTCCGATCAAAAAAGGAGCATTTTCGTCGGCAAACTTCCCCGTGAGGATCTCGGTTCCGATGATGACGACCGCCGCCGTAGGCATAGGCCCCTCTATCTTCCTTCGCGGCAGGGCGCCGGGCATCGTGACAAGGGAAAGCAGGACGAAGCAGCAGCACGCGGCTACATTCCGACCATGCGCTGGCTGACATGGGCACTGGGAAGGCGGCTGCTGCAGGTGAAGGTCACCTGGGGAGGGCGCCCCGTGGACAGCCGGGCGGTGGGTGCAGGCTCCGAGGTGCTGTCCGACCTGCCGCTGGGCATGAATGTTGAGGCGACAACGCGGGGTTTTCAGCTCTCCACCCAGGAGGGCACCATCGAGCTGCGCGAGGGCGAAGGCGCCAGCCTGGAGCGCGGAAAGTTGGGCATCGAAGTAGGCGTCATCCGACGCCGCTTTTTCCCACGCCTCTCGTTAGAGCAGAGCGATATGGTGCTGCCGGTGATCGTGCTGGCTGTCAGCCTGCTGATCGCCCAGCTTCAGCTTTTTACCTCCCTTTTTGCCACTGACGCCGGCGGCCCCAGCGCGCCGGAGCCCTCCCCTGAATTTATCGCCCGGCTCTTGCAGGAGCGCTACGCGGGTGCCGAGGAGGGGGTGATTGCACCTGCCGAATCCAGGCCCGAGGGTGAAAAGATCGAGGCCTACTACCTCCCTTCCGGCCATATGGGTCCCATCGAAAAGACCCGGGGCGGCAAAAACGTCGGCCGGCGGATCCAGCAGGGAGAGCTGGAGGAGCAGAGCCGTGCACCGACCGCGCCACCGGTGGTGGAGCAGGGAACAGAACTTCTGGCCGAAGATGCGGAAGAAGCGCCCGAAGTGGAGCCCGACAGCACCGGGGAGGATCCCAAGAGCGAGCAGATCGCCGAGCACATCACCCAGGGCTGGGGTTTTACGGACTGGTACGATACCGAAGATGCGCGCTCGGACGCCCAGGAGATCAAGAAGAACCTGGAGCTTTCGCGGCAGCTCCTGCGTATCGATCCCAACGATCCCTACGCCCTTTCCATCCGCGCCTACTACGAATACCTTGCGATGGACTTTAAGGCTGCCCGGCGCACCTATGAAAAGTTCACCAAGCTCTACCCGGAGGATGCAGCGGGCTGGAACAACCTCGCCCTTACCTATAAACGTACGGGGGACTACAAAAAAGAGGAAGAGCTCTACCGCATCGCCCTTCGGCTCGGCCCGGACGATAGCCACGCGCTGCTGAACCTCGCGGTCTGCCTCGCCCACCAGGGTCGTTTTGAGGAGGCTCTGGCAATTATGGACCGTCTGGAGCGTATGATCCCCAACGATCCTTATGCGGATCTACACCGGGCGAAGATCTATGCTGCAAAGGGGGAGAAGGAAAAAGCCTATCGCTTCCTCCAAAAATCACTGGCGGCGATGCGGAAGCTGGACACCCTGCACAACATCGAATTCCGGCAAGACATCCGCGTGGACCCCGCCTTTGAAGAGATTAGGTCGGAAGAGCGTTTTACCCGACTGCTCGATCGCTACTATGGCGATGATCCCGGCGGCTGGTGGAAACGGCGGCGGCCCTAGGTGCCCCGCCCGCCCGCACCCGATAAGGGTGCCCAGGGAGGTGGGATGCGCAAGGCCGTCTATGCGGGCAGCTTCGACCCGGTAACGCTGGGGCACCTGGACGTGATCCGGCGGGGTTCCACCCTTTTTGATGAGGTGGTCGTCGCGGTGGGCCACAACCCCCGCAAGGCCCGTGCCCTACCCCTGGAACAGCGGCTGGCGCTCCTGCGGGAGGTCACCTCCGGCCTGCCAAATGTCACTGTGGACAGTTTTGAGGGCCTCTTGGTCCAGTATTGCCAGCGGATCGGCGCGCGCGCCATCCTTCGCGGGCTGCGGGCGGTCACCGACTTTGAATTTGAGTTCCAGACCGGCCTTGCCAACATGGACATGGCGCCCGCGGTGGAGACGGTCTTCCTCCTCACCGACCCCAAGCATATCTTTATTTCTTCCTCCCTGATCAAGGAAATTGCCCAGAATGGTGGCGACGCAGGGCGCTACCTGCCCGCCCCCGCCTGGGCCGCCCTCCAAAAACTGTACATCAGCTCAGGTGCAAGCCACAGCGGGAAGGCGTAGACTTTGCCCATGGATCCTATGCTCCGCGGCTGGCTGGATCGGGAGGTGGCCATCGCCAACCTCATCCATGATCTGCGCGGACCGGTCTCGGCACTGCAGGCTCTGGCCGAGCTGATGGGGCCGGACTGTCCCGAGCTGGTGAGCCGCACCGCGGGCCGCCTGATTCGCCTGTTGGAAGCCTTCCCTTCCGTCGGAAACCAGACCCATCGGGTGGATCTGGGCGAGCTCTTGAGCCTACCGACGCCCGCACCGGTGCTGCTGCGGGTGCCCCCCGAGATGTTCCGGGCCGCGGTCGAGCAGGTCCCGGCTTCAAGCCGGGAGATCGAGGCAGACGAGCGGGTTGTGGTACTACGCCTGAAGGGGGTCCCCGCCGAGGAATGGAACCCCGAGGCCACCCGCAATCCCTCTACCGGCGCCCGCCTTCGGGTGGCCAGCCGGCTCGCGGGTGTCCTAAGCCTGCGCTACATGTCCGAGGGGGAACGAGGCACGGTGCATCTCCGTTTTCCCCGCCAGCCTCTTTCTTGACGGGTCAAGAGGCGGCCGAGGGGGGAGCGGGATAGACGGCCAGCCTCCCGAGGCGATCGATGTGCGGAATTGTAGGCTATGTGGGTCCCCGGAACGTGCCGGACGTGCTCTTGGATGGGCTCCGGCGCCTGGAATATCGCGGCTACGACAGCGCAGGCATCGCGGTGCTGCAGGCCGATGACATCGCCGTGTGCCGCCGGGTGGGACCGGTGGGCAAGCTGATCGAGGCAGTTTCCCCCGAGCTTACCGGGCATACCGGCATCGGGCACACCCGCTGGGCCACCCACGGTGGGGTGACGGAGGCCAACGCCCACCCGCATATGGACGGGCCGGAGCGTATCGCCGTCATTCACAACGGCATCATCGAAAACCACCAGGCCCTGAGAGCAAGGCTCCAGGAAGAAGGTGTTGTTTTCCGCTCTGAAACCGATACCGAGGTGCTACCCCACCTGATCCGGAAATTGTACCGGGGGGATCCGCTGGAGGCGGTGCGCTCCGCGCTGCAGTTGGTGCAGGGTACCTACGGATGTGCCGTGGTATTCCTCGATCATCCGGGAACGATCATCGCAGCGCGGAATGGTTCGCCCCTGGTCCTGGGCAAGGGCAACGGGGAGAGTTTTCTCGCTTCTGATCCCCACGCCCTGGCCGCCCTCACCCGCGAAGTGGTCTACCTTGAAGATCGCGAGCTGGTTCGCATCACGACGAAGGGCTGGGAGATCACCCGCCTGGATGGCGCCAAGATCGACCATGCGATCCACCTGCTGGAGGAGGAGTGGGGCTCGGGCGACAAGGGTGCCTACATGCACCATATGCTCAAAGAGATCCACGAGCAGCCGGAGAGCCTGCGCCGCTGCCTGTCGGGGCGGGTGGTGCCGGAAGAGGGCGGGGCGCGCCTGGGCGGCCTGGACCTGAGCCCACGCGAAATTGTGGCGATCCGAAGGGTAGGAATCCTCGGCTGTGGCACCAGCTTCCATGCCTCGCTGGTGGGCGCCCATGCGATGGAGCAGCTGGCCCGGATCCCGAGTTTTGCGGAGATTGCCTCGGAATTCCGCTATCGGAACCCGCTGATCGAGCCGGACGATCTCTTCTTTGCCGTCAGCCAGTCCGGCGAGACCGCCGACACGATGGGTGCCATCAAAGAAGTCCAGGTCAAAGGTGGACGCGTGATGGGGATCGTCAACGTGGTGGGCTCCTCCATCGCGCGCACCTGCGGCCGGGGGGTCTATGTACACTCGGGACCGGAGATTGCAGTCGCTTCCACCAAGGCTTTTACCTCCCAGGTCGGCGCTCTGCTGGTCGCCAGCCTGATGTTTGCGCGCACCCGCGCCCTGGGCCCGCACGAAGGGAAGAATTTCGGAGAGGAGCTGCTGAAGGTTCCCGATAAGGTGCGGGAATACCTGGATAACCCCGGCCCCATTCTCAAGGCCGTAGAGCTGCTGACCAGCGGCAAATACGTCTTCTTCTTCGGACGGGGCGTGTCCCACGCCGTTGCGATGGAGGGCGCCCTTAAACTCAAGGAAGTGGCCTATGTTCCCTGCATGTCCTACCCGGCCGCAGAGATGAAGCACGGCCCCATTGCGCTCATCGACGCCAAGACGCCGGTGGTCGCGGTGGTTCCCGACGACATCATGCGCGACAAGACCTTGTCCAACGTGCAGGAAGTGCGGGCGCGCGGCGCAAGAGTGGTGGTGATCCACACCGAGGGGGACCACGAAGCCGGGCGCCTCGGCGACGTGGCCATCGCCGTGCCGCGGGCCCCCTCGCTGATCAGCCCGCTCTTGACCGTCCTCCCCATGCAGCTCTTCGCCTACCACGCCGGGCTGGCCCTGGGCCGGGACATCGACCGCCCTCGGAACCTCGCCAAGAGTGTGACCGTCGAGTGATCCGCCCGGCGTGATCAGCTCAGCGCCTGACCGAATCCCTCCGAGGCATCCAGGACGCCACGCTCCGAAAAGGCCAGCCACTCCCCGTCCGAAAGGGCGCGGAGTACCCGGCGCTCGGTCCCGTCACGCTCGCGCTCCAGCACCCCGGAGCCGCGGGTGGGCTCCAGGATCAGGCCATATTCGGCATCCACCCAGGCACGGGGATGAAGACCGGTCACTTCCGTGGCCACCACCGACGCCGAGAGGTCCACAAAAAGGATGGAGCAACTTGCTCCTTCAGGAAAACGTAGCGCAGCATACTGACCGCCGGTGATCCCCCAGAGGCGATCCACCTGGCCATGGAGCTGGATCACATCCCGACCCACCGCGGGCTTCCCGTCGCGCACCGACTGGGAGAGGTCAAAGTGGGTCAGCACTCCCTCCCCATCCAGCACCAGAAGATCCGGTCTACGGCTGATAAAAGCAAGGAGCTTCGCCCCGGCCTGGCCGGTGAGCTGCGGCTCCGGCACCACCTGCTGGCCGGTGACCGGCGAAAGGACCCGCACCGCGCCGCGTGGGGTCACCACCCCCAGCCAGGTCCCGCCGTGGGAAAGCGCCATCACCGCAGGCCAGTCCAGGCGAAAAGCCTTGTTTCTCCCCACATCTACCCAGAGCACCCCACCGCTCTGAAGCTGCGCCGCCACCACCCCACCGCCCACACCCACCTCGTGTGCATGGGCCGTCTCCCCTCCCCCTTCATAGAGCTTCGCGCCCGTTTTTACGTCAAAAACCTGCAGCGGTCCCTCGTCGGGCTCCACCACCAGGTAGTTGCCGTCCCGGTCCACATGCACCTCGGCCGGGTTGCCCGCACAGGCGATCTCCCGCTCCCGACGATTTCCCACCCAGAGCGCCACGCGGTCACGATGGCCCACCAAGCGATAGTCGCCAAAACCGCCCACTGTCGTCACCGGACCCGGCCCCGAGCGCCCCGCCCCGTGAAGCTGGCCGTCCTCCCCCGCCACCAGAACGCCGGAGCCGCCCCACCAGGCCGCCCCGGTAGGCTCGGTAGCGCTGTGGCGCTTGGAGAGATCGGGCAGCGGCGTCAGATCGGATGCATTGAAAAAATGGATAGATCGCGCACTCACTGCGGCAACCTGCTTGCCATCCGGCGAGAGCAGAGCGGCCAGAATGCCTGATCCACCGCGGGCAGCATGGGTTCCCACGAGGTGACCATCGGAAACACGAAGCAGAGAGACACCGCCCGGCCCCGTCGCAATCACCTGTGTGCCATCCATCGTAAAGCAGACCCGATCGGCCGGCATCTGCAAGCGGTCCATGGGCAGACCCTGGTTGGAGCCCAGATCCACCACCCGCGGCTGGCCGGAGCTGTCCAGGCAGAGCACCCGGCTCCCCCGGGCATCAAAATGAATCGAGCGCCCGCCAAAACCCTGCCAGGCGACTTTTTTGTTGTTTTCGAGGTTCCAGATCCGAAGGAGACCGTCCACCGAGATGCTGGCCAGACGATCCCCGTTGGGGCTCACCGCCACCCCACGCATGGCACGGGCCCGACCGGTGACTTCATCACGTAGTTCCTCGAAGATCGGCGACCCATCCTCCACCCGATAGACGCCGACGCTGCCATTGTCGTCGCCCCAGGCCAACAGCCGTCCCTTCCGCGAAAGGCCCAGCGAGCCAGAAACCGAGATCCCCGGTTGAAAAATCAGGCCCGGCGTCGTCTCTCCGGCACGCAAAACCGCCACCACACCCTGACGATCGGCAGTGGCAAGCACCCCACTCCAGGGGTCGTAGGCCGCAGCCGTCACCGGCGCGTCGTGGACGTTGGGACAGAATTGATCCACCAGAGATGCCATTCGCGGGGCCACCTGAACAAGAGCCGCAGCTTATCCGATACGCCGCCAGACGCACCCCTCCGCTCGGGATAGCTTGCGGCGATGTACAAGGTCATCGATCTCAGTCGGCTGTTGCCCGGTCCCTACGCCACCTTCTGCCTGCAGGGCCTGGGCATGGAAGTGATCAAAGTGGAGGAGCCCGGTCTCGGGGACTACCTGCGCCACTACGAGCCCATGCACGAGGGTACGGGTTTGTGGTTCAGCTCGATCAACCGGGGGAAAAAGAGTGTATCACTGAACCTGAAGCGCCCCGCCGATCGCGCCGCGCTGCGGGGGCTCCTGCAGGAGGCCGACGTGCTTGTGGAGAGCTTCCGCCCCGGTGTGATGCAGCGGCTTGGGCTGGATCCCGAGGAACTCCGCAGAGAATTTCCACAACTGGTCATCGCAAGTATCACCGGGTGGGGGCAGAGTGGGCCGATGGCCCAGCTTCCCGGTCACGACATCGGCTTTATGTGTCTGGCGGGGATGTTGTCGGGGGATCCTCGGGTTCCGAAGATCCAGTGGGGGGATCTTGCTGCGGGCGGGCTCGCGGCTGCTCTGCGGATCACCGGCGCGCTGTTGCAGCGGCAACAGAGTGGTCAAGGTTGCTGGCTGGATATTGCCATGCTGGACGGACTCGTAGGGCTGCAGCCCACGCGCTTTGCCAACCTCGTGGCGGGGGCCGCACCGGACGAGGTGTTGACGGGGGGGCTGCCGCAGTACAATCTCTATCGCTGTGCCGACGGGGGTTGGATTTCGGTGGGCGCCCTGGAGCCGCAGTTTCTGGCGCTGCTTCAAAGCGAAGCCGGGGATCTGAGCGCCGATGCACTCACGACTTTTTTTGCCAGTGCCCCGCGGGAGCAATGGATGGAGCGGCTGGGAGAGGCATGCGTGGTGCCGCTGCTGGATCTGGGCGAGGTTCCCGGACATCCACAGGTCCTCAGCCGCAATTTATTCAACGAGGCAGGCATGGTTCATCCGCCCACCGGCCCGGTCCACGGGAAGGTACCCGCCTTGGGCGAGCACAACGTGGAGCTTCTGGGTGCCGGAGCGGGAAAAAGCCATTAGAGGAGGAGGATGATCGAACAGGCACCGCTGGTCCTCAACCTCCCCGTGTTTGGCATCTTTCTGTTGGCCAACGCCATCATTATTGGCATCTGCGGGCCGAAGTTGATGCAGGAGATTCGCGCCGGGATGTTCCGCGCCAAGCATTGACCCGTCAAGGGCTATGCGGAAGTAGCCGGGATGTAGGTGAGCTGTACCATACCGTCTGACAGCGTTTGGGACTCCACGAGCTGCAATCGCTGCCGACGCTCAACCCCGGCAAAGAGGGGATGCCCTTTGCCCAGAATCACGGGCATCACCGTGACCGTCAGGCGATCCACCTGCCCGACCTCCAGGGCCTGACGGATCAGGTTGCCGCCATCGATGTACACATCCTTTGCTCCGGCGACCGCACGCGCCTGCGCAAGGAGGGCAAAAATATCGCCCTCCACCTTCCGTACCGTGGGCCGGGCAGTGATCAGGGGCCGGTGGCTGGCCACCAGGACCGGGGTATCCCCGTAGAACCAG
>CAITDR010000454.1 GCA_903891165.1 uncultured Pseudomonadota bacterium | reverse complement strand
TGCGCACCACCCAGGCGAGGTCTTCGGCGGCGGGGCTGTCCAGGGGTTGAAGCAGCAGCGTGGGGATATGCAGCAGGGGATCCAACGAGCGAAAGCCGAGGTACTCCCTCCCGATCCCCGGTGGGTCCAACTGGGCAGACAGCGCGAGCATCCCCAAGGCGAGGCCCCGGCGGACCCAGCTCGGGCGTTGGGTCCGTCCCGTCCACAGCCACAGCAGCACGCTGGCGGCCGCACCGGGAAGCAGCAGGCGCCCATGACCCATCCAGTCTGCATCAGAGATTAGCATGGTAAAAGACTGGATTCCCAGCGGAACAAAGACGATTGCCTTCGGCCGCCCGACACTCAGCCGCAGCACGGCCGCGAGTCCCCCCAAGCTAAGCAATTCCTGCGCCAACTGTACCACTACATCCACTTCCCAGGGATTTTCCGCCACTTTTACCAGATAGGGGGTCGGCAGCCAGGCCCCGAACCAGGCCATACGCAGGCCGTGATACAAACCCAGCGCCAGTCCCAGAAAGCCGATGTATCGCTGGTACGATGTATCAAAGACAGCCTTGTCCCATCTATAAAAAAGTGATACAAACAGATGTGCGATACCTTCCGGCCGGGTCATCGCTGCCAGCCACAACAGCCCATGCCCGCTGGCCTCTTTGCGCAGACACAGCCCCCAGCCCAGCGAAAGCAGCAGGCTGTAGAGGGTGGTCTCCATGCCCGCAAAGGCCCACCAGCCCAAGGGAATCCAGCTTGCAAGACCAAGAAGAGCGATCCCCGCTCCCCGAGGTGCCCGCCACGTCGCCGCTGCCAGGACACCGACTGCACAGGCCATCGCCAGGAATTTGCAGCCCAGGTCCGGGTCGATACCCGCCGCCAGCATTCCTGCTTGTAGTATCACATACAAAAAATTGGAGTAGCCCTCTACCCGCTCGTGGTTACTCCAAAGCAGAAGCCCACTTTCCGAAAATTGCCGTGCATAGGCCAGCGAGATGTACTGATCATCAATCTGCGTGGGCCACTGGGCAGAGCCCCAGATCAACATCAGCAGGGTGGCGGGGAGCAGACGACGCATCGGGGCTGGGTGGCACGGCGGCGGGAGGGTGGCAAGGGGGAGGGTGGAAAAGGGTGAGGGTTTTGGAGGGGGGAGGCGAAGAGCTTTGTGGGGCGATAGGATGAGGTGGGAGGAGGGATGGGCGTTCGGTGGACTGAAGCACAGGCGGAGCGGGTGGGGGAGGCGATGCGGGAGTTTCCTGCGGAGAGCGGCCGATGTGTGGAGCTGGCAAGGGTGATACTTCTGGTCGCACAGGAGAGGGAGGCGGCGGCCGAGCTGCGGAAGCTCACCGCAAAAGGCTGGTATATGCCGACGCACAATGGACCTTCCGATTGGGTTTTTCACGTGACCACTCAGGCCGAAGCCCACTGGATAGATGCTCTGACGGGGGTGCCTGGTCACCCCATGGCGACCTACAAAGAAAGTTTGTTTATGTACCCTGAAACGATTCATGATCGGAAAATCGAACCGGAGGATCCATGGTTGAGTCTCGTACAACGGGGGTACTGATCTTTACGCTCCAACGGCTTACCGAGCTGCTCCAATACCCAGCGATGTGGGGCGCTGCGGAGAGTGTGGAGCTGCAAGTTTTGCAGTTGCTGGAAATTCGACTCAAGCTGGTGGGCGCCGGAGGGGATGACCTGGACGCGCTCAAGGGGCGCTACATGACCTTTCTTGCGCGGGAAGTTGGCGGTCCCCCGACACTGCTTGCCAAGCGCCTTGGCCTGGAGCGGCAGACCAGTCCCGACTTTGTTCGGCTGCTCACCCGATTTGCCGGGGAAGAGGTCCAGCGGAACTTTCCTTTCTCGG
>CAITDR010000453.1 GCA_903891165.1 uncultured Pseudomonadota bacterium | reverse complement strand
TACTTCCCAGGTAGCGCACGGCTTCCGCTGCTCTTGCTCCGGCCAGCTCCCAGTTGTCTCGGAACCGGTCTCCTCCGGGCAGCGGTGTTCCATCGGCATGCCCGATCACCTGCAAATCTGCGGGGGTTCCTCGGATACTTTCGGCGATTGCGGTCAGCCATCCGAACGCCGCCACGGGCAGCTCTGTAGAGCCAGGTCCAAACAGCAGCCTCTCTGGCATCACCAGAATCAGATCCTGCTCGGTCAGCCCCAATTGCACCACATTGTCCGTCAGGCTTCCATCGGTTCCAATCCGATCATTGGCGATCTCCTGCATGGCCTGCACTTCCGGCGCCATGTGGATTTTTTGCAGTTCCACATCCAGCTCGGCCAGGTTCTCGGTCGCCAGGTTCATCAGGTCCAGCAACTCAATAATATCGACTCGTGCCCCACCATTAAAAGCATCTTTGATCCCTTGGATCATCTGCTCTATTTTCTGGTTGTCCTTGGGGGCATTTGCATAGAGCATCACAAAAAAGCAGAAGAGCATGGTGATGAAGTCCGCGTAGCTCACCAACCAGCGCTCGAGGTTTTCATGTTCCTCGTGCTTCTTTTTGCGGCTCACGCCGCCTCCTTCTTCTTATGTCCGTGCTGATACACCGCCAGCATCTCTTCCAGCTGCCGCGCATTCGAGCCCGCCGCGATGGCATCCAGCCCCGTCAAGACCATCTGCCGAACTTCCATATCGGAGTTGGCGATCTTTTTGAGGCGATTGCCCACCGGAATAAAGGTCAGGTTGGCAAAGCCCACCCCGTAGAGCGTCGCCGTAAAGGCTGCTGCAATACCCGGTCCCACGGCGGCCGCATCATCCAGGTTGTTCATCACGTGGATCAGCCCGAGTACCGCGCCCACGATACCCACGGTCGGGCCGAAGGCGCCGACGGTCTCCCACAGCTTCGCCACGGCAACGTGGTGGTGCTCCTCAATTTCAGCTTCGAGTTCCAGAATTTTGCGGACGTCTTCGGCGGAGTGTCCATCCACCAGCATCTGCAAGCCCTTTCTCAGGTAGCTGTCCTCGATCTGTGGAAGGATCCCTTCCACCGCCAACATTCCCTCTCTCCGGGCGACGTTGGATGCCTTCAGCATGTCGGTGGCCAGCTTGTTCCGATCCGCCAACACCGGCCGGACCAGCCGGGGTGTAAACTTCACCAGGTTCTTTAATTCTTCGTTGGTCGAGCCCAGCCAGGTGGCTCCGAGGGAGCCACCGACGACGATCAAAAGCGAGATCCCGGAGAGCAGGCTGGAAAGATGCCCACCTTCCAGGACATTTCCTATCAGGATGGCGCCAAAGCCGAGGAGTGTTGCCAGAAGTGGACTAGGATCCACAGCCTACCTCTTGGGGGAGGGGGAGAAGGAGCGACATCATATCAGAAAGGCCACAGCGCATCGCCGATACGTGTACCCCAACCCTGGCCCTGCTTGTCGGAAATCACACCGTTCCCAGTGAATTCCACGCGTGCATCGGCGATCAGGTTGGACTGAACGGTGTTGTCGATCCGGATATCCCTGGGGCGCACCACACCCTCCAAAGTCAGGTATTGAATCTCCCGATTTACGCGCACCTCCTTGGTTCCGCGTATTTTTAAATTTCCGTTGCTCATCACCTCGGTAACCGTACAGGTAACCACCGCCGTCAGGTTTCCGTCGCGCGTGGTGCTTCCATCCCCCGAAAAGGCATTTTCCGAGCTGCCTCCCATCCCGATGGAGGCTCCCATATTCGGGTTCGCCTTCAAAATACTGGTGTCTGCCCCCAACAAGGCCGAGATCCCGAAAGAGGCATCACTGCTCCGGTTGGTGTCGGTCGAAGCCCCGATACTGGTGGAAGAACTTTCGTCGATCAACACCGTGATCAGGTCGCCCACCTGCCGTGCATTCCCGTTCATCCCGATCAATGCGCGGGCGCTGGCTTCGTTCCAGAGGGAACCGGGGGGAGGAGGAGGCGGCGCTGGGGGCTGCACCGGAGCCGGCGCTGGCGTCGCACTGACGACCACCGGAGAGAGGTGGGCACAGGCCAACAGCAAAAACATCATGGCGAAACTCCGATGCGGACACTTCCGTCCGCCTCATAGATGCCGGTCAATGCGACCTGGGTGAGCAGGTTGGTCACTTCCACCACCTCCCCCACCCAGGCATCTTCCGTCAATTTTCCGGGCGCCTGGACCACCAGGGCCCCTCTCTGCACCCGGATCTGCACCGGGCTGTCCTTGGCGGCGTCCGGCCAGGGCTGCACCCTTGTGCTGGTCAGCACTTCCCCTTCAGAAAGAGCCACATTCGCACGCCATTTTTTGGAGGGGTCCACTGGACGAGCGCCATACAAAAGATCCAGCTGCTGCCGCTCCATCCGCACCGGGATTTTTTGGCCGGGCGCCACATCCTCGGCTGCAACCGGGATCTCTGCCCACACCGACACCTTCGCCCAGCTTCTGTAGTGGCGAATACTTTTGTCGGATAGTTCCGCTTGAAGTTCGATCGAGACGGTGCCCCACAGCTGATCTGACGGAAACTCCACCGTCCAGCTGCAGTCTTCGGGAACCGTTCCCAGGCCCACTTTTTGCACCACCACGTCTTCTGCAGACACACCGAGTTTTTCGGCGATGGCCGTCTGTACTGCCTCGGCAGGAGTACCCGCCCAGGCGCAGAAGATAGCAGCAACAAACATCATCGCTTCAGGTTCGCCGCGATCTGCATCATCTCATCGGCCGTCTGGATCACCTTTGAATTCAGCTCATAGCTGCGCTGTGCGCTGATCATGGTGATCAGCTCTTCGGCTACATCCACGTTCGACCCTTCCAACGCGTATTGCACGAGTGTACCGGTGCCTTCGGTCTGAGGAATGCTGGACTGCGGATCCCCGGCCGCCGTGGTGGCCCGATAAAAATTCCCCCCCGCCGCCATCAGCGCGGCCGGGTTGGGGAAGCGGGTCAGCTCGAACTGCCCCAGCGACACCGTCTCGCTTCCATTTTCGTTCTTGATCAGCGCCGAAACTGTCCCGTCGCTGCCCACCATCAGCGTACCACCCTGCGGAATTTGGAAGCCCGGCTGCACAATATAGCCCTCTTCCGTCGTCAGGTTTCCTTCCAGATCCACCCGGAAGTGCCCATCGCGGGTGTAGAGGGTCTCCCCACTGGGCGTAGTCGCCGAAAAGAAGCCGTCCCCGTCGATCATCAGATCGGTGGGGTTGGAGGTGATCTGCGTAGAACCATTGCGGAAATCTCTGGAGAGCGACGTCACGCGGGTACCACTGCCCAGCTGCATCAGCTCCCCGTTCGGCGTCCCCCCGATCTGCTGGTAGATCAGATCGGCAAAGGTCTCGCGGGTCTTTTTGAAGCCCGTCGTGGTGGAGTTCGCAAGGTTGTTCGCGATATTTTCCAGCTGGGTCTGCCGGGAAGACATCCCGGTTGCCGCGGTATAGAGTGCTCGCATTTTTTGTTGCTTCCTTGTGCTATAGCAATCGATGGTTCAGAAAAATCAGTTCAGACGGTTCAAACGGGCGCGCATCTCGTCGCTGGTGCGGATTACTTTTTCCTGCGCCTCAAAATAGCGGGAGGCTTCGATCAGCTCCACCATCCCACGGAGAGGATCGGCATTGGACCGCTCGATCCCGCCCTGCAACACCTCCGCCGTGGAGGCCACCGGCGTCCCCTGCCAGAGGTTTCCGCCCACCGGCCGCGGGTTGTTCAGCTGAAAAACACCCAGTTTCCCAGCATTTCCCGAGAGAGAGCCCAGAATACTGCCATCGCGGGCCACCGTGATCAGCTCGTTGGGCCGCAGCACCACCGGGCGGCCCTGATCGTCCAGAACGCCCACCCCATCGGCATTGACAAGATTTCCTTCCAGATCCACATGAAAGGCCCCATCCCGCGTATAGCTGCCGTTGGCGAGGCTGAAAAAGCCGTCCCCACGCAGCGCAAAATGGTGTGGATTATTATCCAACTCCAAGGCACCATCTGCCTTGTTGTAGCCCACCTCTTCCAGGCGGAGCATCTGCCCATCCGAGCCGAAGGCTGCGCGGGACTCCCGGAAGCCTGCCGTGTTCACATTGGAGATATTGTTCGACAAAAGCTCCACATGGCGCCAGGCGCCGAGAGAGCCGGAAAGAGAAGTATAGATGTCCTTCATGGAGCACCCTCATCAAAAAGAGAAGGAAGATCAATCACTTCTTCAAGAGCCGCCCGCAGGCGCCCTCGGGCGATCGAAAGCAACTGCGACACCCGCGACGGGGTCACTTCAAAAAGAACGGCGATCTCCGCCAGGGAACAGTCACGACCGTAGTAGAGGAGCACCGCCAGACGTTCCCGCTCTGGCAGCTCATCCAGGGCCGTGCGCAGAATTTCACGGGCTTCTTCGCCCAACATCATGCGTGGTGCACTTGGCTCCTCGGGTACCGAAAAAGCCATCTCCAGCGGCACCAGGGTCACCGGCGCCAGTTGATCCAACAACTGCCAGTAGGCCTCCACCTCCAACCCCAGCTCCACCGCCAATTCTTCATGCGAGGGTTTTTGGATTCCCTGGTTCTGCAAACGCCGGGTAGCGTCCTGCAATTGCTGCGCCAGCTCCCGACGGCGGCGTGTCGAAGGATCCGCAGAGCGGCGCGCATCCAGCATCGCCCCCCGGATCCGGTACTCGGCAAAGGAGGCAAAATCCACGCCGAAGCTGCGTTCATAGCGCTCAAAAGCTTCCAAAAGCCCCAGGACCCCATGGCTCACCAGATCGTCGGGACTCAGCGGCGACCCTTCCGGTCCAATCTGGTCGAAAGCACGGCGTGCAAGCTTCAAAATCCGCGCCTGATAGTGGCGACAGATCTCCTCCCGGGTCATCCCGTCAATGCGGCGTACATCATGGAGAGGGCGATAGGCCCGAGCGAGAACCACGATCGCTTCCTGGGAAGGAGGTCTGGATCGGCTCTTCGGACCCGGGGGCTTTTTCTTGAGGAGGAGGTTTTTTTGGGAGGAGGAGGAGCTTCCCGGCCCTCCGCTACAACTTACACAAAAGGATTGACGACGGTCATCCCACCGAAGCGGCGTCCATGTTGCAGATCTTCGGAATAGAGCCGCTCGCATCGCGCCTGTTCGGCCGCGCGGATGATCAGGGCATCCCAGAAGGAAACCGAGTCCAGACGGTGCAGATCGACGGCTGCCAACAAAAGTGTGGGCGATACGGGGATTACTTCAAAAGCGAGGTACAGCTCGATCCGGGCACGCGCCGCCAGTCCCTCCATCTTCAGCTTTTTCCGGGCGTTGACATAGTATTCCTGGAGCACCTGGGTGGAGATCACCCCACTGCGGTCCAGCATACAGCGCCGCACAAGAGCGCGTGCACACTCGGTTTTTTCGCCAGCATCCAGATCGTCCGCGTACAGGAGGATGTTGGTATCCAGAAAAACTTTCACTTCATCCGCTCTTCGTAGGCATCTTCGCGCCGAATCCGCTGCCCACCGGAGTGACCGCTGGAGCCGGCCCAGAGCGCATCCAGCTCCTGCACACGCCGCAGGCCGTCGTGCATGCCTGTCTCCGCCTCCAGAAGATCGCGTACAAGCTGGTTCAAGCTGCGTCCGCGCCCCGCCGCCACGGTGCGGGCACGCTCCAAAAGCTCGGGATCGATGGAGAGGGTGAGGTTCATTTCCACAGGTTATGTGTACACAGGGGCTGTGTCAAGACAGGGGCTGCGCTCGGCGAGGGACAGCGTGACGGTAGCGGTCGCGAAAGCCTGCTCCACCATCGTCATCCAGATAGATCCCTCCCCATGATGATTGAAAAATACCTCCACCACACCCCCAAGATTCACCCCAGCGCTTGGGTCCACGCCAGTGCCGTCGTCATCGGCGAGGTCGAGCTGGCCGCCGATGTAGGGATCTGGCCTACCGTCGTGTTGCGCGGGGATCAGGGTTCCATCTATATCGGGGAAGAAAGTAATATTCAGGATGGGAGCGTGGTGCATGCCACCGGGGGGAAGAGCCATACCTGGATCGGACCCCGGGTGACGGTGGGGCACCGGGTGATCCTGCATGGGTGCCGGGTGGAGGAGGATTGTCTGATTGGAATGGGCAGTATTTTATTGGATAACTGCGTGATCGAGCCGGGCTGTATCATCGGGGCGGGGGCGCTGGTGGGCGGGGGGAAGCGGATTCCACGGGGCTCTTTGGTTCTTGGAAATCCGGGAAAAATCGTCCGGCAGTTGGGGGAGGCGGACTATGCGCAGATCGCTCATGCGCACCGTACCTATCTTCGGCTGAAGGAGGAGCATCGCCTCTCATAACGGGCCCTTATGGGAGGCATCTTGCCGGGAGCCTTGGAAGAAGGGCAGGAAGGGCTCTCCGTAAAAGGTCGCGAGATGCACCCCATAAGAGCAAAAAGGGGGAGAGGGGCTGAGGTGGGGGAATTTGGGTTCCGGCAGCCTTCGGTGGGTGGGGCTTTTCGCTTCCCATCGATTCAACAGGTTCTCCCTCGGTTGAGAAGCGAAGTATCACTCTTTCCCTTTTCAATGGGAAGATGGCTTCCCATCCGATTCGACGAAAACCAGCCTTCTCCCGTATACGCGGAGTTGGCACGCTTCTTGCTATATACCGCTGCGACACCCCGGTTCACGCCGGGTGGTAGAACCGAAAGGAACAAGCGAAAGCCCACCCCTCGACGTTCTGCTGGTGACGCAAGCTCTGAACCGGTGAAAGCCGGACCCCAGAACAAGCCAGTCCAGCCAAGCCCACGGGAGAATCGGGCCTCTTCACCGGAAACGGTGCAGACGGCAACGGACCCGGACGCAGAGCAAAGCCTTGAGGTTCAGCGAGGTCATCCGATGGAAACATCGAATGAACGGACAAGAACGGGAAGGCAAGGATCGCGGTGAAGGTCGATGATCGAAAGATCAAACACCCTGACGCGCTCCCACGGTTGAACGGGGTAACCCTTTCGGTCGTCGCTTCGTTCGGGGGGAATACTTCGAAGGG
>CAITDR010000452.1 GCA_903891165.1 uncultured Pseudomonadota bacterium | reverse complement strand
GTGAAGCGCTGCTACCACCAGGGGGAGCGAATCCCGCTATAGGTAGAATTTCCGTTGCGCGAAAATTTATGAAGCTTATACCTTCAGAATACTAAGATCCGGTCACGATGTCCAAGGTGCTGTGGATGGCCTTCCGGAAGATTTTTCCTGCTGGCGGAGCCCTCTTCCGCGTATTTGTTGATTCCTTGACAATCTGCATTGCACTAGGAAGATCCAGGAGATCCCCCTACCGCCTCAAGCGTCAAGTCTCCCTTGTCACTTTTTGTCTAATGCGGTCTGGTATGGAAAGTGGTCACCATTCGTTGTATGCTCTTGTGGACTTCTGCTGCCCGGCCAGCTGCCGGAACTGGGGATTCACGATGGGCAGGTATCTACTCAGCTTCTCTCTCTTCTCCCTGACCCTGGTTGGTTGTGCCGACGGTACAGGTGGGAAAGACACCGTGGTTGATCCCAAGGATGACTCCAGCATCACCCCGGGTTGTGATGAAGATGGGGACGGCTACTGCGAGTCGGAGAACGACTGCAACGAAGGGGATGCCTCCATCAACCCCGCCGCGATCGAAGCCTGTGACGGCATCGACAACAACTGCGACGGCTCCGTGGACGAAGGTGTAACCTCCACCTTCTATGCCGATACCGACGGTGACGGCTTCGGAGACGCCGATAGTTCGAAGGATGCCTGCGAGGCCCCCGCTGGCTACGTGGACTCCAGTACCGACTGCAACGATAGCTCCGTGGCTGTCTATCCCGGCGCCACCGAAGTTTGCGACGGGATGGACAACAACTGCGATGGCAGCATCGACGAAGGGGTGACCCTCACCTTCTACCAGGATGTAGACGGCGACGGCCACGGGGATGCCGCGACAGCTGAACAGTACTGTGATGCCCCCGGCGCGGGCTACGTCGATAACGGCGATGACTGCAACGACAATTCCAACCGCGCCTTTCCTGGCAATTTGGAAGTCTGCGACGGGCTGGACAATAACTGCGATGGCGTAACCGACGAAGGGGTGAGCAACACCTACTACGCCGACTTCGATACCGACGGCTACGGCAGCGACATGCTGAGCCAGCAGGCCTGTACCGCTCCCTCCGGCTATGTGCTGGACAACACCGACTGCGACGACAACGACATCCTGGTCCACCCGCTGGGCACTGAGCTGTGCAACGGGATCGACGACGACTGCGATGGCACCACCGACGAGAACGATGCAGCGGACGCGATGACCTGGTATGCGGATACCGACGGCGACAGCTTCGGCGATGCCACGGCTACCTTCCTCGCCTGCGAAGCCCCCACCGGCTACGTCGCCGACGCCACGGACTGTAACGACAGCGCGGTTGCGGTGAATCCCTCCGCTACCGAGCTCTGCAACGGCATCGACGACAACTGCAACCGCACCACCGACGAAGACACCGCGGCGGATGCGACCACCTGGTACATCGACGCGGATCGCGACAGCTTCGGCAGCAACGCGGCCACGGATGTGGCCTGCAACCAGCCCGCCGGCTATGTCGCTGACAACACCGACTGTAACGATGGCAGCAACATCGCCTATCCGAACGCGACGGAATACTGTGATGGTATCGACAACGACTGCGACGGTGTTGTCGACGAGTCCGCCTCCGTGGACGCATCCACCTGGTACCAGGATGCCGACGGCGACAACTTCGGCAATGCATCGGTCACCCAGAACGCCTGCACCCAGCCTTCCGGCTACGTCTCCCGCGCCACCGATTGCGACGACAATCGTGCGGGCAGCTACCCCAGCGCCCCTGAGTACTGCAACGGCTACGACGACGATTGCGACGGTACCACCGACGAAAACGACGCTCTTGACGTGTCAACCTGGTACGTGGACAGTGACTCCGACAGCTACGGCGATCGTCGCAACAGCACGGTAGCTTGTACTGCGCCTGCTGGCTACGTGGCGGACAATACCGACTGTGACGACAGCGTGGGGACCACCTACCCGGGCGCCACGGAATACTGCAATAACGCCGACGATAACTGTAACGGGACTGTGGACGAGAGCTCGGCCTCCGGGGCACCCACCTGGTATCTGGATGCCGACCGCGACAGCTACGGCAACGGCGCCATCTCCCAGGTGTCCTGTAACCAGCCCGGTGGCTACGTCGCCGACAACACCGACTGTAACGACGGCAGCAACGTGGCCTACCCCGGCGCGACCGAAGTCTGCGATGGGCTGGACAACGACTGCGATGGCTCTGTGGATGAAAGCAGCTCGGTCGATGCCTCCACCTGGTACCAGGACGCCGACAGCGATCTCTACGGCAACGCTGCTGTTTCTCAGCAGGCCTGTACCCAGCCCTCCGGCTACGTCTCCAACAGCACCGACTGTAACGACGGTCGGGCGCTGTCCAATCCCGGGGCTATCGAGTACTGCAACACCTACGACGATGACTGTGATGGTACGGTAGATGAAGATGCGGCGGTGGATGCCGAGATCTGGTATGCCGATACCGACGGTGACTCCTACGGCTCGCGCACCGCAACGGCGGTGGCCTGTTACCAGGCGGCTGGCTACGTCCGCGACAACACCGACTGCGACGACGGTCGGGCCCTGACCAACCCGGGTGCCACCGAGTTCTGCAACAGCATTGATGATAACTGCAACGGCACCGTCGATGAGAGCAGCGCATCAGGGGCTTCCACCTGGTACTTGGATGCGGATCGCGACAACTATGGCAACGGCGCCATCTCTCAGGTCGCTTGTACCCAGCCAGGCGGCTATGTCGCTAACAATACCGACTGTAACGACGGATCCTCCTCCGCCTACCCCGGTGCGACGGAGCTTTGCGACGGTCTGGACAACGACTGCGACGGTGCAATCGACGAAAACTCGTCTGCGAACGCTGGTACTTGGTATCGTGATGCGGACACGGACGGCTTCGGGACATCGGCCACCAGCGTGGTGAGCTGCTCCCAGCCCACCGGCTATGTGGCCAACGCGACGGACTGCAACGACAACCGCGCCGCCAGCTACCCCGGCGCGCCGGAGTACTGTAACGGCTACGACGACGACTGCGACGGCACCGTCGATGAGGACGCCTCGTTGGACGTGCGTACCTGGTATCGCGATGCGGACGCCGATAACTACGGCAATGCCAGCGTCACCGATGTGGACTGTGCTCAGCCCGCTGGCTACGTCTCCAACAACACCGATTGCGACGATGCCCGCGCGCTCACCAACCCCGGCGCCACCGAATACTGCAACACCTACGACGACGACTGCGACGGCTATGTCGATGAGTCCTCCGCCGCGAACGCCACGACTTGGTACCGCGACGCAGACGGCGACACCTACGGTCTGTCCAGCGTCTCGCAGGTCAGCTGCTCGCAGCCCAACGGCTATGTGGCAAACTCCACCGATTGTGCCGATCTGGATGCCACCGCCTATCCCGGGGCGCCTGAATACTGCGATGGTGTGGACGACGACTGCGACGGCACCATCGACGGCAACCCGGTGGACGGCGACATCTGGTATCGCGATGCGGACGGCGATACCTTCGGCGTGTCCACCACCACCACCATCTCCTGCTCCCAGCCTTCCGGCTACAGCGACAACACCTACGACTGCAACGACGCCGACGCGACTGAGCCGGTGGTGGCCGATGCGGTGCTGGGTTCGGCCAGCGGCTCGGGTACGGCGGGCTCACCCTTTGACAGCCTGCAGGATGCGATTGATAGCGCCAGCCAGTGTGTCATCGCCATGGCCGGTACCTACGAAGAGCAGGTTGATCTGAGTAGTACGGACCTGGACGTCTGGGGTGTGGAAGGTTCTGCCTACACCATCATCGACGCGAACATGCCTACCTGCACCTCGGCGAACCCGACGGCGTGCGGTGCGGCGGTGACCTTCGCCGGTGGCGCTAGCACCTCCCCCACCTTCCGTGGCTTTACCGTCACGGGTGGTTCCGGCAATGTGACCTCTTCGACGGCCTCCACGACCTGTGCGGACTCTTCGGCCTCCCACGCCGGGAGCAACACCTGTACGGTCACCACCTACGAATACCGCGGTGGTGGTATCTACATCAACGGCGATGATCCCGAGCTGTCGGACATCATCGTCCGCGACAACATCCTGCCCGATCTGGCGCAGGATTCGGTGGGCGCGCGGGTGCAGTACTGGCTCTACAGCTACGGCGGCGGCGTCTACGCGCGGGATACCAACGCGACCTTCGACAGTGTGGATGTGTCCGGGAACTACGCCGACCAGGGTGGTGGTTTCTACGTCACCACCAGCGCCAGCATCAGCTACGAGCAGGGCAAGATGTCCACCAACGAAGCCACGGACGGTGGTGGCGTGGGCATCAGCGGTGGTACCTTCACCGCCACCAACGCTGCGATCTACTGCAACATCGCCTCCATCGACGGGGGTGGTGTGTTCAGTGAGACCTCCGGCTCGGTGGTGCTGACCAACGTGGCCTTCTACGGCAACACGGCGGCCGCCGGTCTGACCCACGGTGTCGCGGGCTACATCGGTACCTCCACCTCGTTGTACATGTACAATACCGTTGTAGAGGAGACACAGACCACCTCCTACGCCCTGTATGGCGCGGGCGCGGGTACCTTCACCTACAACAACGTGTACGCCGGTGGCACAGGCTACCGCTATGGCGGCTCGATGGCACAGGGGGCGGGTAGCATCAGCTCCGGCAGCAACTTCACCAGCGTGACCTGCGACAGCAGTGTGTCCAACGACAACTTCACGCTGCGCAGCGGCTCTGGCTCCATCAACACCGGAAATCCTGCCTCGGTCTACAATGACTACGACGGTACCCGGAACGACATGGGTGCCAAGGGTGGCCCCATGGGTAACTGGAACTGAACCCGGGTTCACTCCCAAAGGGGGGCTCGCAGCGTCGGCTGCGGGCCTTCGCTCTTTTTGGAGAAGGGGGGGGCGGGTGGAGGAGGCGAAGGTGATCTGGCGCCTTGGATGTGCGTTCTGGGACGTGACTCTGTTGTGAGTCACGTCGGAAGAGAAGACTGTTCGCCTATCGGGGTTCCTCTTGCGGCGGGGGGGGCTCCATCCCCTCCCACCACTGGGTCATGTCCAGCTCGATGGCGTCGAAGGGCGGAATGCGAGCGGCGGGATCTTCCGCCCAGGTGTCCAGGAGGGTCCAGAAGTCTCCGGCCCGTTGGTAGGCTTCGACGGTCTGGAGCTCAGGATCCACCAGCCAGCGATAGTCCACCCCGGCCTGGTGGTAGATCCGTGCCTTTAACTGGCGATCATAGCGGGCTGTGGAAGGGGAGAGCACCTCGCAGATCCAGTCGGGGCAGAGGTCCAGCCAGGCTTTACGCGGCAGGATGGGCAGGCGCTCCCGTCGCCACCCGGCGATATCCGGGATGAGGACATGCTGCTGTCCATCGGGGGTTTTGAGGTGCAGCTCGGGCTCGGGGAGGATGTGCCAGCCCCCCGGGTACCTGCCTCCGGGAGGGCGATCAAAAGTCCCCAGCTCGCGATTCATCCGGCTGCCAGCGGTAGCGTGGGCCAGGACCGGCCGTGGGCTGACCACCAGCTCCCCGGCCAGGATCTCGCCCCGTTGCCACTCCCGAAGACTGCGGAGCCGTCGGTAGAGTTCGGAAAAATCGGGCTTCAGAGCTGTGGACATACAACCAGCCTATCCGGTTGAGGCCCCGCCGTGGAGATGCCGGAGCGCCGCCTCCTCCTCAGTCCCGCAGCAGAAAAAGCCCCACCGCGCCCAACATCACCCCCGCACGCTCGTCGTCGGTCAGGCCCTGCAGTAGCTCGGTGCGCCCGCCGTTCAGAAAATCGACGGTGGCAATCACTTTTCCTTTGGTCTCCACCAGCAGCCCGGCACTGCCGGGGTACTCGTAGCCGCTGCCTTCCAGGCTGTAGACAGGCCGGAAGTACAGGACCGAGTCTCCCATCAAGAGATCTCCGGCCAACCGTCCACTTTCGTCTGGCTTGAGGGTCAGCATGCCCAGCATGCCAGGGCCCGCCAGCTCACAGTCGGTCTGATCGTAGACCGCGCCTCCGGCCGACATCCCGACCACCCCGAAGGAGACGCCGCCCCCGAGGTTGTGGCTGACCCGCTTGCAGGCCATGCCCCAGCTTGTGGGGCTGACCGTCCGCACGGCACACTGCTCCGAGGACCGGGACCAGGGACCGATCCCGATACTGACTCCGCCGCTGCAGCTGGCCCGCTCAAAAATCCAAGGGCCAAGCTGCTCGATCTCCCCGCTGTAGCCGGTGGCTTCCCACAGCTCTGTAGGTCCCTCCGGCTGGGCCGGAAAGGCGACCAAAAGGGGCTTACAGGCGAGCAGAAAGAGCCACATCAGTCGGTGTTCCGCTCACCCCGGATGATGCTGCGCAGGTTGACCTGGAGCACCTTCTTGCGGATACGGATGTTGGAAGGGGTGATCTCCACCAGATCGTCGTCGTCGATGTACTCGATGGATTTTTCCAGCGTCATCTGGACGGGGGGGGTCAAGGTCAGCTTCTCGTCGGCACCGGCAGAGCGCACGTTAGTGAGCTTTTTCTCCTTGGTGGCATCGACATTCATGTCGTTCTCACGGGAGTTTTCGCCGATGACCATCCCTTCGTACACGTCCACCTGGACGCCCACAAACATCCGGCCGCGCGGCTGGAGGTGGTAGAGGGCGTAGGCGGTGGTCTTTCCGGTACGATCCGCGATCAGGCTGCCATTCAGGCGGCGCTGGATGAAGCCCGCATGGACATCGTAGCCATCGAAGATGGTGTTGAGCACACCGAGGCCGCGGGTGTCGTTCAAAAACTCGCCGCGGAAGCCGATCAGCCCGCGGGAGGGCAGGCGGAACTCCACGCGTACACGTCCGGAACCATCCGACTTCATCTCGGTCATCCGGCCCTTCCGAAGCGCCATCTTCTGGGTGATCACACCCATAAAGGCTTCGGGGAAGTCCAGCAGGGCAACTTCGTAGGGTTCGTGCTGTTCGCCGTTCACTTCGCGCAGCAGAACTTCGGGCTTGGATACCGACAACTCGTAGCCTTCCCGGCGCATCTGCTCGATCAGGATGGAGAGCTGGAGCTCGCCACGGCCATACAGCCGCATGGAGTCTGCACTGCCGGTGTCTTCGAGGCGCAGGGCCACGTTGGAGAGCAGCTCCTTCTCCAGCCGCTCGCGGATCTGGCGGGAAGTAACGTACTTTCCTTCCTTCCCGGAGAAGGGGCTGGTGTTGGCCAAAAAGGTCATGCCGATGGTGGGCTCGTCGATCTTCAGCCGGGGAAGGGGTCTCGGGTTCTCCAGGCTGGTCAGCGAGTCGCCGATGTTCAGCTCGGGAATACCCGCCACACAGCCCAGGTCACCGGCGGAAAGCTCGGCAGCCGGAGAGCGTTTTGGCCCTTCAAAGCTGAAGAGCTGCGTGAGCTTGACCCGCTTGGGCAGCCCATCGGGGCCCACCAGTGCGAGCTCCTGCTTCTCCTTCATCACCCCGTTGAACAGTCGCCCAATGGCCAGCCGACCCAGATACACGTCGTAGTCAAGCTGGGTGATGATAAACTGGGGAACCTCGTTGGGATTTCCACCAGGAGGAGGAATCCGCTTGACGATGGTTTCAAACATCGGCAGCAGGTTTTCGCCCTTGACCGCCGGGTCGGTGGTACACCAGCCGTCGCGCGCGCAGGCGTACAGGATGGGGAAGTC
>CAITDR010000451.1 GCA_903891165.1 uncultured Pseudomonadota bacterium | reverse complement strand
TTTGGCAAACAACCAGTCTATGCCGATGTGCCGGGTCTTTGTAAGGCGGCCACACGGAATGAGATCGAGGCCCAGGGCTGGTCGCTCAACCCCGGTCGTTATGTGGGGGTGGCGCCGGGCGAGCAGGTCACCGACGAGGACTTTAAGGGGCAATTGGAGGCTTTGAACGAGGAGCTGGAAACGCTGAATGTCCAGGCGCGTGAGCTGGAGCAGACCATCGCCGCGAATGTGGCGGGGATTTTGGGGGTTTGAGGATGGACGGGATTTACAGAGCGTGGCCCCGAAAGCCGTTGGGTGAGGTAGCGGACGTTGTCTCCGGATACGCGTTCAAAAGTAGCGAGTTTGGCGAGCGGGGAATCCCAGTCATCAAAATCAAGAACATTCGCGTTGGTCACGTTGATATTTCTGAGGCTGATCGCGTCGACGAGAAGTATCTGAATATCTCCGACCGTTATCACGTCCGAGGTGGCGACGTGCTTATTTCATTGACCGGTTCTCACATCTCTCAACCAAATTCCGTTGTGGGGCGAGTGGCAAGACATTCCCATGCTCTCCCGAAATGTCTGCTGAACCAGCGAGCCGGAAAAGTAATAGTCAGGGGCAACAGCGAGGCTGACTTGGGCTTCCTGTTCTATGCGTTGAGCGAACAGGAAACCGTGTGCGCGATTGCAATGAAAGCGCACGGCGCAGCGAGCCAAGCCAATGTCAGTCCTACGCAGGTTGAAAGCGTTGAAATTCCGCTCCCCCCCCTCCCCCTCCAACGCCGCATCGCTGGCATCCTCTCCGCCTACGACAATCTCATCGAAAACAGCCAGCGGCGTATCCAGATTCTGGAGTCGATGGCCCGCGCCCTGTACCGCGAGTGGTTTGTCCACTTCCGCTTTCCGGGCCACGAAGGGGTTCCCCGTGTGGATTCGCCGCTGGGCGAGATTCCGAAGGGGTGGGGGGTGAAGACGATTCAGGATTTCGGCAGAGTCATCACAGGTAAGACGCCGAGCAAAGCAAATGCCGAATACTTTGGCGAGGAAGTGCAATTCCTAAAAACGCCAGACATGCATGGCAACATCTTCGTCCTAAGCACGAATGAACGCCTTTCAACGCTCGGCGCAGCATCGCAAGCAAACAAGACTTTGCCAGTAGGTTCAATTTGCGTAAGTTGCATTGGAACGATTGGCGTTGTTTCCATCACAACGGAGGAATGCCAGACCAATCAGCAGATCAACTCGGTAGTTCTGGTAAGTCCGGCCAGCAGGGAGTTTCTCTTTCTGCGTCTTCAAGATGCAAAGCAAACACTTGAGAATCTGGGCTCCAATGGAGCAACGATGGGAAATGTAAACAAGGGTAAATTCGAGTCGATGGAACTAGTCTGCCCGCCTTTTGACCTGCTTACTCGTTACCACCAAGTCGCGAAACCGATGTTCACGCAAATTCTCACGCTTCAACGCCAGATCGAGAACCTCCGCCGCACCCGCGACCTGCTGCTGCCGCGCCTGCTTTCGGGGCAGATCGATGTGGAGGGGAGCCATGCCTGAGATGGTGCAGCAGGCTGCTGCACAAATGCCTGCGCCTCGCCGGTGTGCGGCGGGCTGCACGCAAAAAAGCACCGATGAACGCCGCTGGTACGCCAGCAAGGCCATCCGGCGCCAATTGTGCAAGCGGTGCTTGCACAATTGCGGCAATTGTCCAACAGGCTGTTGGACGATTGCCGGGTCAGGCCGCAGCGGCCGAAGAGGGCTACACCATGGCTGATTCTCTCTCCTTGCCTGCGGACTATTCCCTGCTGCTGAAGGAGATCCGGCAGCGTGTGAAGTAGGCGCAGACCCGCGCTGTGATAGCGGTCAACGCCGAATTGATCCAGATGTACTGGGAGATCGGGGCGCTCATCTACCAACGGCAACAGCAGGAAGGCTGGGGCGCCGGTGTACTTCCCCGGCTGGCCCTCGACCTGCGCAACGAGCTGCCGGAGGAAAAGGGCTTTTCCGAGCGTAACATCAAGCGGATGCTGACCTTCCATCGTGCCTATCCGCAGCTCGGAATGCTGCCACAGGCTGTGGCACCCGCCGAAGCCGCTGCAATTATGCCACAGCCTGTGGCCCAATTGGGAGCCCCTGCAAAAGGGCCACAGGCTGTGGCCCTTTTCCCACCCGAGCTGCTTCGGGCCGTCCCCTGGGGGCACCACGCCGAGCTGCTGGCCAAGGTCAGAGAGCCGGAAACCCGCCAGTGGTACATGCAGGCCACGGTTCAACACGGCTGGAGTCGAAACATTCTGTTGATGCAGATCGAGACCTCGGCCCATCGCCGCGCGGGAAAAAGCACCAGCAATTTCGCCACCCGCCTGCCGCCGCCGGAATCCGATCTGGTGCAACAGGCGCTCAAAGATCCCTATATCTTTGACTTTCTTACCCTCGCGGACGGCTTCCATGAACGGGAGCTGGAGACCGGCCTGGTGGCCCACCTCGAAAAATTCCTGCTGGAGCTGGGGCAAGGCTTCGCCTTTGTCGGCCGCCAGTACCACCTCGATGTCGGTGACCAGGACTTCTATATCGACCTGCTCTTTTATCACCTGAAGCTGCGCCGCTACGTGGTGATCGATCTGAAGCGGGGGGACTTCAAGCCCGAATATGCCGGGAAGATGAATTTCTACTGCAGCGTCGTCGATGACCGACTGCGCCACGAGAGCGACAAAGCGACCATCGGACTGATTCTCTGCCAGCAGCCGAACCGGGTTCTGGCCGAATACACGCTGCGCGGCATCGAAAAACCTATCGGCGTATCCGGCTTTGAGTTCACCCGTGTACTGCCCGCCGAGCTGCAATCCAGCCTGCCCAGCATCGAGTCCATCGAGCAGGCCCTGGCCCACGAAGCGGGAGAGCACGAAGAATGAGCACCCACGCCTACACCGAAGATCAGCTTGTCGAGAAGCCCGCCATCGGGCTGTTTGCGGCGCTGGGCTGGCAGACGGGAACGGCGGTGGAAGAGCGTTTTGGCAAGGGCGGCACCCTGGGCCGGGAAACCAAGAGCGACGTGGTACTGGTCGGGCGGCTGCGGGCGGCGCTGGAGAAGCTGAATAGCAGCTTGCCCGGCGAGGCCATCCAGGGCGCCATCGACCTGATCGGCCGCGACCGGTCGGCGATGAGCCTGGAAGCCGCCAACCGGGAGGTCTATCGGCTGCTGAAGGAGGGGATTCCGGTGTCGATACCCGACCGGGTCCACGGCGGGCAGCGAACCGAGCGGCTGCGGGTGATCGACTGGGAACAGCCGGAGAACAACGATTTTCTGGTGGTGAACCAGCTCTCCGTGGTGGGCAGCCTCTACACCTGCCGGCCCGATCTGGTCGCTTTTGTCAATGGGCTGCCCTGGGTGGTGATCGAGTTCAAAAAACCCGGTGTCCCAGCGCGGGCTGCCTTTGACGAAAACCTCAGCCACTACAAGCAGCAGATCCCGCAGCTCTTCTGGTACAACGCCCTGTTGATCGCCAGCAATGGCACCGACAGCCGCGTGGGCTCGCTCACTGCCGACTGGGAGCGCTTTTTTGAGTGGAAGCGGGTGGAGCGCGAGGACGAACCGCGACGGGTGTCGCTGGAAGTGCTGCTGCGCGGCACCTGCCAGCCGGGGCGGCTGCTGGATCTGGTGGAGAATTTTACCCTTTTCTCCGAGCACAAGACGGGACTGGTCAAGATCCTGGGCCAGAACCACCAGTTTTTAGGGGTCAACAATGCCATCGCCGCCATGCTCAAGGCCCGCACGGAGGGGCACGGGCGCGGGGGGGTGTTCTGGCAGACCCAGGGCAGCGGCAAGAGCTTTTCGATGGTGTTTTTTGCGCAGAAGG
>CAITDR010000450.1 GCA_903891165.1 uncultured Pseudomonadota bacterium | reverse complement strand
GAGCAATACCCGCAGTAAGCTGTCCCACCGCCTCCAGCTTCTGCGCCTGCTGGAGCTGGTCCTCCAGACGTTTGCGTGAGCTGATGTCGATCGCGCCGCCCAGCATTCCGATGAAATTTCCATTTTCATCGTGACGCACATTTGCTTTGGCGTAGAGCCAACGCAGCCCACCGTTGCGCAACTGCACCCGATGTTCCACATCTTCGTAGACACCAGTGACCCCCGCATGGGCGATGGAGTCCTGCATTTTCTGGCGGTCGTCGGGGTAGATATAGTCGAGGTATTCGCCGTAGTCGGCGGGCGCCCGATCGCGATCAAAGAGGCGACACAGCTCTTCGTCCCACTCGATCACCCCCGTCCGTGCATCAAAAGTCCATAAACCAACGCCCGTAGCTTGCGCTGCAAACCGCAAACGCTCCAGGGTGGAGCGCAGACCGGCCTCGGCGGTGTTCTCCTCCGTGGTGTCTGTGGCGATCACGACCAGCTCTCTGCTGCCGCCCTGTAGCGGGCCGATCTGAAGGTTGTAGCGTCGTTCCGGGGCTTCCCGAAAGATCACACGCAGCACGGTCTGGGGACGGCCCTCAGCCCCCACCCGTGTGATGGCATGCTGGATCGGATGGGGATCGATCGCCCGCTCGGCCAGCAAGCCGGACCCGTTCGGGAGGCGCTGCTCTTGGAGGATCCGCCCCTCGGAGTCGATGCGTGCCAGTCCACTGGGGTGCAATTGCACGACCGAGGCCAGGAAAGTGGGGGACCATTCGAGTGGGTGCTTCACAGAATGAACCTTGGAGGGAAGTTGCCTGTCATCATAGCCGATGGCGTGCGTGCGTGCCCCTGCTGCGACGGCCGGATAGGGAGTTGTCCGGAGGGGGAATGCGTTTTTCCACCATTGTCCTGGATTTTGATGGCACGGTAACCCAGGTGGAGGAGGTTGCATCTGCCTTTCTTCGTGAATACCGTGCCGGTATTTCCGCCGCCACCGGTCGTGATCTTTCGGCACTCTGGGACCGGAACCTGGCCTTTGTCCACACTTTTGCGCCTGACCTGGGCTGGAAGTGGGGAGGCTGGGAAGTCTGTCCGGCTGCCCCCGATCCCTACATCGCGGCCAGCACCACCGCCGAGTTGACCCTGGAAGAAGCCGGGCTTCTGTCCGAGTGGTCTGCACTTCCGGGCCAGCTCTATGCCCGTCTCTATCCCCAGCTTGCCGCCCCCTTCCGGGAAGAGACGGTGCCGGTCTTGACCGCCCTGGTGGGCACCGGCGCCCGGGTCTGTTTTGTGTCCAATGCTTCCACCGGCAAGATTGCCGCCCGTTTGGATGCACTTTTGCCGGAAGAGGTGCGAAAGCGGATAGAGGTGGTGGGAGATGCTGGGAAATTCCTGGTACGGGAAGCTACGGTGGAGGGGGCACTTCGGGCGCGTTTTGATGCCCTCCCCGTTGCGGTGGCTTCTTCTGGCCTTCGCCGTCCCACCCTTCCTCGGCGGGGGCGCTATTTTGATGCTCTCCAACGTCTATGGGGAGACGATGCAGATGGCCCGGAAAAGACCATCGTATGCGGCGATATTTTTGAGCTTGATCATGCCTTTCCTGCGGCTATGGGAGCCTCTGTCCATCTGATCGAGCGGGCGGAGCCCTATCCCACCTATGCCTATGAGCTTCAGGCCGTGGATGCGCTGGGGGAAAGAGGAGGAAGAAGTCGCGATCTCTGGGGTTTGCTGCCGCGACTGGGCATCTGAGGAGCCACGTCAGCCGATCTTCAGGCTCTGCACACCCACTTCTTCCACAAAATGGGCTCCGAACGCCCGCGAGGGGGTCTGGAAGCCCGGCTTTGCCTCCCTCAGGCTGTGCTGCACCGCAGCAAGGCTGGCAGAGACGGTGAATGTGTAGCCTTCACTACAGATAAAGCTGCCCTGCACCGTCCGTCCGTCGGGGTGGGTCACTTCCCCCCAGATCTCCGTGCGTCCGGCGGCCCGGGCGGCGCTGTCCGGCCCCTTGACGGTGCGGGTCACCAGCGCCTTGAGGGCACGCTGCACCGGGGCCAGGTTGAGCACCGGCGCGAGCATCGGGCCAAGCTTCATCCAGCGTGCGGTGGAAGGAGGAAGGGCCATGAGGGTGGTGATGTTCGGAATTTTTGTGGAGTAATAGGCGGTGCTGACGTCGCCCCAGGGAATGCTCACCGCGTGGCGGGGGCGGCTGGGGAAGGGCACCTCCCGTTGTACCCATGCCAGAGGTACTTCCTGGATCTTCCCGTCGATACGTGCGAGGCCGACACCTTCCCCCAGACCCTCCACCATGGTCTTGGCGGTCCCAGGGGAGGAGGAGCCGACAGTCCAAAAAGCAAGGGTCAAGCTTTGGGATCCAGGTAGTGCCTCCGCAAGCATCGCGGCGAGGCAGTCGGTGGGAACAACGTCGAAGCCCACACCGGGCAGCAGCATGACGCCGGCGGCCAGCGCTGCCTCATTCCGGGCGGCAAGGGCTTCAAAAACAGATATTTCTCCGGTGATATCCAGGTAGTGGACCCGCTTACGAAGGCAGCCCTCGGCCATGGGCGCGCTGGTTTGGGAGTGGGGGCCGGCGCAGTGCAGGACCAGCCTCAGCCCGGCCAGACCACGGTCCACCTCCTCAGGCTGATCCAGACCAAAAATACGAAACTCCAAGCCGAGTTCCTGTGCCAGGGGGCGCAGGCTTGCCTCCGAACGGCCCGCCAGGATGGGCCGCATCCCGCCCGCCACCGCCGCCTGTGCAACCAGTCGGCCCGTGTAGCCGTTGGCGCCGTAGATCATCCAGGTCATTCCGTACCTCCGCGCCGGTTCCCTAACCGGCCCACCGCATCCCGGGGAAGGATCGACGTGGCTTTTCAAAGGGGCTCTTGTAGAAGGGCGGATTCTCAGCTATACTTACCAGATCTACGGAGACGCGATGCTTCAACATCAGGCACCCCAGCCCAAGCGGAACCAACGTCGTGGCGGGACGGCAGAGACTGAATCACCCCGCGCCGACAAGCAGAGTCGCCTGGGCAACAGTGCTCTGACGGAACGTACCGTCGGGAAAACCGCCTCCAGCGGCCTGGGAAATGACGAACTTTCGGGCTGGGTGGGAGGTGGTGGTACCGAACAGGCCATGGTGAAGGGGGTCAGCCGCCCCGACAAGCTCTCCACCGGCATGAAAGGCGCCTTGATCGGGGCTTCTGAGGTGGAGCTGCACACCGGCGAGGATGGCAGCGGCGCGGTGGTCGCGAAGCTGACGGAGGGGACTGCAGCCGAAGTAGTCAAGTCCAAAGGTAATTTTTTGAAGGTACGGGCGCGCTCCGGCGACAAGAACGTGGAGGGCTGGGTGGCCAAGGAGCTGTTCTCGGATCAGCCCGCCATCTCCAAGGACGAGGAGAACAGCTCTCTCCGCGACAACTATGTCTATAGCAAGTTTGACGGCGACCAATCTCCCAAAAATCCCACGGGCAAAGAGGCCACACAAGGGTACCTGGGAAACTGTTTTCTGATCGGCAGCCTCGCGGCGGTGGCCAATACCTCGCCCCAGATCATCAAGGATATGGTCAAGTATAACGCCGAGAAAGGAACCTATACCGTCCGCTTCTATGAAGAGAAAAGTGGCGGCAAAAGTACACCGGTGTACATCGAAGTGGACAGCTACCTGCCCACCAGCAGCAGCGACCGCAAGGATCCCTCCTACGGTGGCGACGCCGGCGGCCCACTCTGGGCGGCGATCGTGGAAAAAGCCTATGCCAAGTGGAAAGGTGGCTACGACGCTATCGGTGAGGGCGGAGTGGGCTCGGAGACCATGCAGGAGATCACGGGTGGCCGCTCGGCCTCGAAAAACCCTGGTTCCATGAAGCCAAACGAGGTGATCCCCTACTTCACCGCCGCCAAGAAGGCCGGTCAGGCCATCTACGCGGGAAGCAAAGACGGTCGCAAATCCGAGGCTCAGGCTCCCTTTTCGGGCTCCTCCTCCGGTCCCTACTCGGCGACGCTGACCCACACCCACAAGTGGAACGAGATCATCCCCGGCAGCCTGCGCATCAGCGACACCGGTGGCAAGGCAGGTACCGCGAAGGATACCGGTGTAGAAGGCGATCAGAAGGCAAAAATCGTCGGCACTTCGGTAGACAAAGGCAGCATCGACTACAAGGCCAACCGTGCGGAGCTGAAGTTCAAAAACGGCATTGCACCTGCTCAGGCCAAGGATCTGGAGGTCTTCTTTCAGTATCACGGCGTGATCGACCTGCAGGCCTTTGTGATCGCCAACCACGCCTACGCCTTTGAAGGGGTGGTGGAAGGCGACAAATTGCAGTTCTACAACCCCTGGGGCAGCTACCAGCCCAAGCCGATGACCGCCGAGCAATTCCTGGCGAACTACGATAGCCTTTCGGTGAATACCCCTCCCGCCAACAAGTCGGCCGGGAAGTGAAGCGGATCGAGGTTGGTGAGGTCCTGCCCGCCGCGGGGGCCTTTATCCTGGCCCCCGGGGTCCACCATATGCCGCTGTTGACCGGTGGCATCCAGATCAAGGGCGAAGAAGGTGCCATTCTGGAGGGGGACGGCGGGACGATCCTGGAGATACTCGAAGATGGCCTCGCCATTCACCTGGAAGATGTGGAGCTTCGGGGCGGAACGGGGGAGGCCGCAGGCGGTGTGGTGCTTCGGGGACACAGCCAGGTTCTGCTGCGGCGTTGCTTGATCCGTGGCTGTGCATCCCGACGCGGTGGGGCGGCCGGGGCTGTCTATGTGGCGCGGGGAACGTTGATATTGGAGGACTGCCGCTTTGAGGACAACCGGGGAACCACTGCCTCGGATCTGGTTGCGACCGGCATCGCCGAGGTGCGCTTGCGCGACTGTACCCTGGGGGGAGACGTAGCTCTTCGGGAAGGTGCCAGCCTGCTCCTGGAAAATAGCACCATCGAAGGAAGCCTTTCGGCGCGTGGAACCACCACCCGTTGCCCCACCTTGACCCTGAACGACAGCCTGGTTCTCGGCGGTCTGCGCAATGATCCGACCCTTCCGGCCACCCTGATCCAACCCGAAAAAACACTCCATAGTTGACGACGGTCACCGGGGAATTTTTGACGATCCTCCTCCTCTCTATGGCTCTTGCCTCCAACCGTGTGGACCGCCCCACCAGCGTCAGCGGTATCGTGGGCTGGCCGGGCGGTCTGGGGGTGGATGTGGCCCACAACTTCAGCGAGCTTTTTGGTATCCAGGGCCAGGCCATGTCGTGGATCGCCTTTACCGACGTGGGTTTTCGCCTGCGTGGCTACCCGGTGGGGGGGCAGCACTGGGCGCTGGTCACCAGCGGGGGCATGCACGTTCTGATCGCGCCGATCCTCTTTGCGCCTGGTGCACTGGAGGCAGAGGTGGGGGTGGGCACCGAATATCGCGGCGATCGCGGTCTTCTTTTTGGGCTGGATCTCGGGCCTGCCCTCTGGGTCACCGATCCCAAACGTACTGAGGGTGGCGATGGTCCCCTCAGCCTCACCTTCTTCGGGCAGCTGCGTGTCGGCTGGGCCTGGTAGGGGCGACCATGGCGGGCATGTTCCTTTTGTTGCTGGCCTGTGTGGAGGAAGGGAAGGAGGAGGCGCCGCTGGTGCTACAAAGCACTCCCTCTCCCGACGATTTTGTAGTCAACGGACCTGGAGGTCCGCAGAGTTCCTTTACTTCCGAGCAGCTTTTGTTGCCTTGTGCCGCACTGACCGGCGGTCCGGAGGATGTGGAGCACCACAACCTCGTGGGTATCTACGACGGGATCCTCTGGCTGCCCTGGGCACCCGAGAGTGGAAAAGGTGGCATTACCAGCTACGATTTCTCCGATCCCTGTAACCCGGTCAAGATCGGCGAAGCCTACAGCGAGTGGATGCGGGAGAGCCACACCCTCGGCATCGGCGAGGTGGGAGATCGCCGCTTCCTGGCTGTGGATATGCACGTCAGCGGGACGGAAGGGGGCATCGGCTTCTGGGACATCACCGACCCGGCCGCACCTTTCTGGCTCTCCCAGCTGAACCTGCCCGGCTATGCCTATCCCGATGCCTACTTCCGGGTGGCCTTGTCCACTTTTTGGCAGGGAGATCGCCTGTATGTAGCGGCGGGCCTCTTGGGGGTTTTTGTAGTGGATGTCTCCGATCCGGCGGCCCCCACCATCCTGAACCAGGTGCAGGAGGTGGCCTTTATGGCAGGTCGGATGCAGATTGTGGGCAACCTTGCCTTTGGCGCATCGGCAGGGGTGCCGCGCAGCCTGCTCTGGGACCTCTCCGATCCCGACGACTGGGATCTGCTGGCCGCCTTCGACACGGTGGATCCCGAGGGTGCCTTCCATCCCTACTACTTCTCGAACTGGAGTGGTCCCTACGCCCTTTTTGCGCGGAAGGATGGGGGAGGGGGACCGGTGATCTACGACATCTCTGCGCCGGAGACACCGGTGGCGCTGAGTGCTGGATTTGTGCCCGATGGGGACGGGGGCTATGTTTTTCGTCAGGAAGATCTTCTCTTTCAGGGAGAAAGCAACTTTGGTGCCATTTATGATTTCTCCGACCCTCTGACACCTACGCCCATCGGCCGCATGGAGATGAAGGGTGACTTCGACACCCTGACACCCATCGGCAACGTCGCCGTGGCCAGTGTGGACGAGAAGGGCGATCCAGGTCTTGCAACGCTGGTCTTTCCCTGGGCCACTCAGCCCGACAGCGTGGGTCCGACCGTGGGCTACTTCAACCCCACCGACGGTGCCACCTTCCAGGCTTCTAGCTCCCGAATCGGCCTCTCCTTCGACGAGCAGATCGAAGCCGCTTCCGTACATCCGGGCTCCTTCCGCGTCTGGAACGCAGCGGACGGCTCTCGGGTTGTTGGCCGCTACTACACTCAGGAGGCCCTGGTCAACTTTGTACCCGATGAAGCTCTGGAAGGTACCTACCTGGTAGAAGTGCCTGCGGGCGGTATCACCGACCTCTCCGGCAACCCGACGGCGCAGACGCTCCGCTGGCGCTTCTCCACCACAGACAAGGTGCAGGGGGATTTTCCAGAATGATACTTCTCTATCTGGCCTGCACTACCGATCCGAAAGCGGAGTCCACTCCCGACGAGTCCACCGCCGTCGCCTATGCCAGCTTGGAGCTGCCGGAGCTGGCCTACACCCAGACCCCGGTCTATCTCAACAGCGGCCAGAGCACCGGCGAGCAGTTTTCTTGGGATTTTGGAGATGGGAACAGCGGAAGTGGTGCTGCCGTGGAGCACAGCTACACGACCCCCGGTCGCTACACCCTGCGCCTGACGGCGGAGAGCGGCGGCCAGCGCGACATTGCCGACGGCGAGCTGACCGTGGTGAATCCTCCGCTTTCTCCTGCTCCTTCTGCCGGGGGCAAGCTGCTGTGGCTGGAGGGCCGCCTCTACGCGGCGATGACCGATGCCAATGAGGTGGTGGTTGTCGAAAATATGGCGGTGTTGCAGCGCTTTTCGGTCTGTGAGCAGCCGGTTTCTTTGGCGGCCCACGATGGGGTGCTGGCAGTGGCCTGCAGGCTAGATCGGGTGCAACGTTGGGACCTGGGTACGGGAACTCTTTTGGAGGAAGTTGCCTTTCCCTGGGGTGCCCGGCCGCAGGGAGTCGCCTATGATCCCCTGGGGCGCCTGTGGGTGGCCGGAACGGGGGCTCTCTGGCGCCTGAATGGTAGCCTGGAAAGGGTGGTGGAAGGTACGGATCTCCGCGCCGTTGCCGCATCTGCCACCGGCATCTACGCGCCGCGCTTCCGCAGTGCCGAAGCGGCAGGCGAACTTCTGTACTATCACGACGCGGCGGAGCAGTTTCCTCTCCCTCCCGACCCCGGCCCTGATTCGGATACCGACGCACGTGGCCTTCCCAATTACCTGACCAGCGTACTCCTCAGTCCCGACGGACAAAGCCTGGTGGTGGCGGGACTGAAGGCCAACATGGACCGCGGAATCGTGCGGGATGGCCTGCCGATGCGCAACGACGCGGCCAGCCGCGCGTTGCTGCGGGTCCTCGATCCGCTGACCGGCGAGCAAAAGGCAAGGGCTATCTTCGACAATCGCGACATGGTAGGCGCGGTGACCTACACCCCTTCCGGCGACCGCTTGCTGGTGGCCCACCTGGGCGCAAAGGTGGTGGACATCCTCGATCCATGGCAGCTCACCCGGATCGGCGGCTGGCAGGACGTGGGTGTGGGCCTGGATGGCATCGCTACCGATGGGCACACGGCCTGGGTGTTGGCAAGCTGGGATCGGAAGTTGATCGCCTATGATCTGGATGCGGGGAATGCGCAGGTGGAGCTGGGGCGCATAGATCTGCTGGCCACCGAGCCACTGTCCGCCGAGGTGCTGGCCGGCGGCCGCCTCTTCCATGCGGCCGGGGATCCGCGGATGAGCCTGGATGCCTACCTCTCCTGTGCCTCCTGCCACCTGGATGGAGATTCAGACCATCGTACCTGGGACTTTACCGATCGAGGGGAGGGGCTGCGCAACACACTGCCGCTCTACGCGATGCCCACGGCGGGTCCCTTCCACTGGTCCGCCAATTTCGACGAGCTGCAGGATTTTGAGAATGACATCCGTCTCCACCAGCTTGGGACTGGATTTTTGACGGAGGAGGACTGGGCGAGCTGCAGCGACACCCTGGGCACCCCCAAGGCCGGGCGCTCCGCCGAGCTGGATGCGCTGGTGGCCTACCTGGATCATCTTCGTGGGCAGGTGCCGCGCTCCCCTTTTCGCAACGCCGACGGAAGTCGGACGGAGGAAGCGATTGAGGGGGAGGCGATTTTCGAGCAAGAAGGCTGTGAATCCTGTCATCGTAGTCCAGACTACACAGATGCGGGCTGGCTGGAGGAGGATCAGCCGATTCTGCACGATGTCGGCACCCTTCTTCCTACCAGTGGCGGTCGCCTCGGGGGAGAATTGACCGGCCTGCGTACACCGGGGCTGCGCGGACTCCACGCCTCCGCCCCCTACCTGCATGATGGCCGGGCCACAACCTTGGAAGAAGCACTGGAAGCGCACGGCATTCAGCTGGATGAGGCGGACACACAGCGGCTCCTCCACTTTCTCCGGGAGCTGGAGTAGCCGCAACAAGATGTCTCTCCGGGGACCATAGGGGCGTCAAGACGGGTTTCCCTTTCGTCGCCACCTTGCGGGAAATTCTCTGCGGGATAGGCGGCTGCCCCTGTCCCGCCACGGAGTTCCGATGTTGCTGCTCGCTACCCTGCTGTCTACCTCCTCCGCCTGGGCCGGATCCTGTGACGCCACGGTCAACAAGATTGGCTCCCTCACCACCGAGACGGTGGTCGCGGGTTTTAATGACCTGGCCCGCTGTGACCGGAAGTTGGCCGAGGCCAATTTCAACCGCTTCCTGGAAAAGGCCACTGACTCCGGCGTGCTGGAGCAGCTGATGATGGCCGCGATCAACGCCGAGGTTTGGAACCCGGCCTGGACTGCCGTCGGCAAGATCCAGTCTTACGAAGCCCGCGACGAAGTGACCCGTGCCGTCGGCGCAGCCTGCGTCGAAAATCCCAAGGTGGTCACCTTTTTGAAGGGCGCCTTTGCGGGCCTTCGGGAAGCAGACTTTCAGCAGTGGGACGACGCTTTTGTAAGCTGCCCGGACGAGGCGCTGCGCGGCTGGATCGACGAGCAGGTGCGCAAGCCGCCCACGGCCTCCTTTGACGAGAAGTACGATACCCTCCTGGCGATCCACGTGCGCAGTCGCAAGATTGATGCACTGCCCGCGCTGACGGCTGCGGCCATCCAGGCGGGTAAATCAGGTGGCCCCTTCGATGCGATCCTCTCCCGTATGGGCGAGGCCGCTGCCGGCGATATGGGTGCTGCGGTCTCCACCGATAGCCAGGCGAAGCTGGAAGCCTCCATGGTGGAAGTAGCTAAGGGTGTTCCTCCCGAATTGTCCCGTGCGGTTGCCAACACCCTGGCCAACTCCGGCTCGGATGCTGCGGCGGCCTCTCTGCTGGGCTCGGTCTTCCCTGATCGGGTGCAGTCCGGGGGCGGTTTTCTCTATGGCGCCCTGGTGATTGAGCAGGGAGATTGCGGCGGAAAGAAGACTGCTGTGCTCCACTACACCACCGCCACTGAGCCCGGCAAACGCTGGACCATTTTGTCCGCCTTGGAAGAGCCCATGCGCGCGATGAAGCCCAAGCTGAAGGGCTGTACCGTGGACAGCCCCTGGGCCGTGATCCAGAGCCCCGAGCCGCTGAAGAGTGCTTCGGAAGTAGAAGACTGGGCCGACAGCGTGCTGAAGGACTACCTGGCCAACCACAAGGACTATAAGGCCAGCCTGCAGAAGGAAAAGGGCATCGCCCTTCCCTAAGCTTCGGTTTGCCGTGGCTTCTGCCGTCGGGTAGATCCGGGGGGTGGAGGCGGCATGTGGGTGACAACGCTGCTGTGTGCCTGGGCCGGTGAAGAGGTTCGGGAAAGCTACGATGCGGCTGGTAATTTGAGCCACCGCATCGTGTTGCAGGACGGCATGCTGAGCCAGGAGGAGCACTACCGCTACGAGGGTAGCCTGCTGGTGGAGAAGCGCAGCACTGGTCCCGATGGGAGCAGCGTAGAGTCCTGGTCCTATGCTGGGGATCGTCCGGAGCTGCATGAGCAGAAAAAGGACGACGTGCTGGTTCTGAAGGAGAGTTGGACCTACGGCCCGGATGGTGTGCAGTCGCTGACCGTGGAAAGGCCCGGAGAAGGGGAGAAAATCACCACCTGGACCTATGATTCCCTGGGCAGGGTGGTTCAGGTGGAGACGCACTCTTCGGACGGTACCCTCCTGTCGCGCAGTCTGACCGAGCGCAGCCGTCCGATTACCCCGGTACACTTCGAGTTTTCGGCGGGTGGCGGCTGGTCTTCCCAGACCGAGGTACTGGATCTGGTGGGCGGTTTTTCGCTTTCCCGCAAGCCCGATTCCTCGTTGTACGACCTGGATCCGCTGGAATTCCGCGTGGGTTTGGCCTACAAGCTCAGCCGCTCGCAGGGCGAGACGGTAAACGACGATCTGAGTGCCTGGGCGGGTATGGACTACAACCATATTGCACCGCGAAGTACACTTTTTCTGTTCAGTACGGTGACACGCAACCCGGTGGCCAACCTGAACCTGGATCTGGTGGTGGCCCCGGTGGGCTACAAGGTGGAGCTGCTCCAGGCGCCGCGGGCCAAATTCGACCTGAGTTTTGCGCCCTTGTGGAATTTCCGCTCCATCGTGGCGCCTGCAGGCGGTTCCTGCGCGGGGCGGACGGTGGACCAGGACACCGCTTGCGACAGCTCCAAGCTGCGGGGCTCCTTCCGTCTGCGGATGGGCTATGAAGCTGCCTTCAAAATCTCGGACACGGTGGAGTATCTCCCGGAGTTCAACCTCCAGGATTTTGCAGGGGGCTGGGGGGATGGTGCCATCTTCCGCAACAGCCTCGGCATCGGCCTGAAGCTCTCCAAGGCGCTGCGTCTGGAGGAGAATTTTGTGGTAACGTACGACCATAGTCTGAGTGATCAGATTGATTGTACCACGGATTCCGACTCCCTCCTCTGCCGGGGAATGATGTTCAACAATACCACCACACTGGTCTTTGCCTTCGATCTCAAAAAGTAGTCTATTATACAGATTTTTCCTGAGGACGGAATAATTTCTGCTGCGCGCATCCGCGCGCATGCCACGCGCGCCGCAGGGGTGACCGCCGCGCTGCCTCCTCCTTCACCCCCCTCTGCTTTTGTACGGAAAAAGCTCCCTTGTTTGGGAGCCCCGGCGTCTGCGGGTAGGGTCGGGGACTTGGCACGACTTTTGCTTCTCCCTGGCTGCCCCATCCCTCCAAATCCGGGGCAAGGGAAATCAAAATGTTCAAGTTTTCTGCCCTCCTTCTCTCCTCCCTCGTCCTCTCTTCCACCGTGCTCGCCGCCGATCCTGGCGACCGCAGCCTGGTCAGCACCGGGGGCGCCCACAGTATGGCTGTGCGTGCCGACGGTAGCCTGTGGACCTGGGGTGCCAATACCAACAGCCAGCTGGCGGTGGGCGGAAGCTACAAGTCCACCCCGCAGTACACCGGCATGAACGGGATCATCAGCGTTTCTGCTGGCTATCTCTACAGTATGGCTATCGACTCCGACGGCGCCGTCTGGGCCTGGGGCCTCAACAGCAACGGGCAATTGGGCCTGGGGGATACTACCGACCGCAGCAGTCCCACCGTCCTGACCGCTATCGACAACGTGGTCGCCCTTTCCACAGGTCAGACGCACAGCCTGGCCCTCCGCGAAAATGGCACCGTTTGGGCCTGGGGCAACGGTAGCAACGGACAATTGGGCATGGGCACCAACAGCAGCTCTTCCACTCCGGCTCAGGTGCCGGGCCTGGCCAACGTGGTCGCCATCTCTACCGGCCTCTACACCTCCTACGCGCTGACCGCCGAGGGCCAGGTCTACGGCTGGGGCTCCAACGGCTACGGCGACCTGGGTTTGGGATCCTATGGCGATAAGACCAGCCCTACCCTTGTCTCCAGCCTATCCAACGTGGTAGCGATTGCGTCCGGGGCCCACCACGCCATGGCGCTCCTGGCGGACGGCACCGTCAAGGCCT
Organism: uncultured Pseudomonadota bacterium; assembly: GCA_903891165.1. Taxonomy (GTDB): domain Bacteria; phylum Myxococcota_A; class UBA796; order UBA796; family SXON01; genus CAITDR01. The sequence continues at coordinate 8,619 of CAITDR010000450.1, read as the reverse complement.
GGGGGGGCAACTACTCCGGCCAGGTCGGCGATGGCACCACCAGCTCCCGTACCAGCCCCACCCTGATCGCGGGCCTCAGCAACGTCGTTGGCATCGCGGCGGGCTCCACCCACTCCCTGGTGCGGACGGCGGGGGGGAGCGTCTACAGCTGGGGCTCCAACGGCAACGGACAGCTCTGTGTGGCGGGTGCCAGCCAGTCTTCCCCCGTGCTGGTGGGGAGCGGCTACACCGGCATCTCCACGACCTCCAATAGCGGTTTCACTTTCCTGCGCAACGGGAGTGGTGCGCTGTTTGGTTGCGGAAACAACTGGTCGGGACAGCTTGGACACGGCACCATGGACGCCGGGTCCTCGACTCCCACGGCGGTCACCGCAGCCTGGTAGGCAAGCTCCGGGCTGTAACGACCTTGGGCCTGCCCCTTGACGGGAGGCCCGGAACGTAGAAAGCTCCTGTGAATGGAACCGGTGCCCGTACTCAATGTTTTGGAAGGACCCCTGACCGGGAGGACCTACGAGGTCACCCCGGCCGGGCTCTGTATCGGCCGGGAGCCGACCTGCGAGATCGTGGTGACCGATGCGGGGGTCAGCCGCCAGCACGCGCGGGTGCTGCTGCACAATGGGATGGTTTGGGTGCAGGATGTGGGTTCACGGAACGGGGTTTTCGTAAATGGAAACCGGGTTCCTGACCACAAGCAGATCAAGACCAACGATAAGGTTTCGGTGGGTATCAACGTCTTCCAGCTTGCGATGCAGGCCCGCACCAGCCCCGGTCCTACCCTGCCTCCGGTCCCGGTGACGGCACCCAGCTCGGGTCGTTTGGTACCGCTGTTGATCGGGGCGGCTGCCCTGCTTTTTGGCGTGACGCTGGCGATCTACCTGCTGACACGCTGAGGGGCGGATGCTGGCACCCACCGTTGAGGTGACCATCCTGCGGGCCGGGGAGGTTGCCAGTCGTGCGTCGTTGACGCAGGGCGTCTTTGTGATCGGGCGCGTGGATGGCTGCGATATCTGGCTGCCAGACACCGGTATTTCCCGACGCCATGCCATCCTCCATATCGACACCGAGGGGGTGTGGGTGGAGGACTGCGGCAGCGGCAACGGCACCTGGTACCGGGGGACACGGGTCCATCGGCAGGTGATCGGCGACGGGGACGAGCTCTTGATCGAGCCCTTCCTCCTCCGTTTTCATCTGCTGGCAGAGTCCACAGCCGAGCAGACGCTGTTCCACGGCAATTCCACCACCCAGCAGGCGGTACGCAAAGTTGCACGTCTTGTGGGAATGGGGCGCTTGTCTGGTCAGGAATTCCAGCTTTCCCCTGAGCGGCCCATCATCCTCGGGCGGGCCACATCCTGCGACATCGTCCTGCCCGAGCCCATCGCATCGCGGGAACATGCGGAGTTGGTGTGGGAGGGAGGAGCGTGGTGGGTCCGCGATAACCATAGCTCCAACGGTACTTTTGTCAATGGGCAGCGCCAGCGAGAGGTGGCACTTCAGAGTGGTGACCGCATCCGGATCGGCGCCTTGGACTTCCGTTTTGTGCTGGACAGCCTGGATGGGCCAGACCAGCTGCCTACCCGGCACGTCCCCTATGGCAGCCCGCCGGCCGCACCTGCACCCAGCGCCTTGGGGCCGGCCCTGATGCTGATGGGGGGCCTGAGCATCGGTTGTGCAGGTCTGCTTGCCCTGTGGCCCGCCTATCACTTTCTCGCTCCCTACTTTGAAAGTCGGATACCCGCAGAGGATCCCCGGCTCGCCCAGGCCCGTCAGGCCTTGGCTGCGGGCCAGCAGGAGGAGGCGGCTCGTCTGCTGCAGATCCTGCTCGCGGAGGACCCTACGTCCGCAGAAGCTCAAGCTCTTGCTGGAAAAGTTGCCGCGGCGATGCCGGTGGCGGCGGCGGAGCCCCCTGCAGTGGCTCCGGCGGTGCGGCCCCGCGTCCCCACCGCCGTCGCGGCTCCTGCCCCCGCTCCTGTGCCTGCGCCTGCGCCCGCCCCGGTGCCTGTAGCCAAAAACAGCGTCAGTGCTGAGGAGCTTGCCAGCCTCTCGGCTCAGGCAGAAGCCTCTGTGGCGGCTGGCAATCCCGCGAGAGGTATCCAGCTCTGGGAGCAGCTGGTGAGCCTTGCCCCCACCTCTCCGGAGGCGGCGGTGGCTTCGGTGCGGATGGAGCAGGTGCGTCGGGATGGATCTTCCCGCTCGGAAACTGCCTGGGCCAGTGCGCAAAAAGCCATTATCGCTGGGGATTTTGTGGCGGCGCGTGCACAGCTGAAGGAGGTGTTGCGCATCGACCCCCTCCACAAGGATGCACAGGCGACGTTGGATGGTGTTCAAACAAAATTGCGTACCGATGCTGAGGCTGCCTACAAAGAGGCCAGACGATTGGAAGATATTGAAGATCGTCGGGGGGCTGTCTCGGGCTACCGGCGGGTGATGACCCTGGTGGGCGATCGCAATGATGCCCTCTACAAACGTGCCGAGACCCGGCTGGCGGACCTGAACTGATGCTGCTTCTGCTGTACGTCCTGGCCTGTGCTACCCATAATACCCCGCTTGTCACCACACTTTCTGCCCAGAGTGGGGTGGGGGAAGTGGCGCGGGGGGTGCTGGAAGAGGGGGCAGGAAGCCCAGACGTCAGCGTCCGAAAAAAGTCGCTTCAAGCCCTGATCACCCAGAGTCCTGAGCCTGCGGGTGGGGCATGGGGAAAACGTGGCCGCTGGGATCCCAGCCCCTATGTGCAGCGGGCGACGATTGATGCTCTGAAAAAGCGCGGTTCAGAGCCGGAAAGTATCGCCATGTTGGAGGAGCTGGTGCGGACCCCGGCAGTGGAGCCCTACACCCGGGGCTATGCTGCGCTGGCTCTACCTCGGGACAAAGATCGGCTTGGTTGGCTGGAAAAAGAGGCAGAGGTGGTGCCCGCATGGGCCGCCGCTCCGCTGTGGCTGGCCGTGGCCGAGGCAGGGAGTGCGACCGGCCTGGAACAGCTCCGCAAGGCGCTGCTCACCGGTGAAGTGCCGTTGGAGGCGAGCTTTTTTGAGGCGCTTGGCCGTACCAAGCTGGAAGTGGGCGAGGCTCTGGAGGCCGGTTTGCCGAAGATGGAGCCGGAGCTGGTGCCCTATGCGGCCGGCGCCCTTTTGCAATTGCGCCCTTCACCCGCAATCACCTACTTCAAGGCGATTTTTGCGGGGGAGGAGGAAGAGGCCATTGCCGACTGTGTGGACCTGCTCGCGGGTATTGCTGCCCCCGAGGCCATCGAGCTTCTGCAGGGGGTCAGCCAGCGTCCCGATTGGCTGGGGGAGCTGGCGCTGGCCAAGCTGGTTGGACGCGGGGTGCTGCCCTGGAGTCGGCTACGTTCCTGGTTGAAAGAGGATAACCGCGAGTTGCAGGGGCTCTTGGCCGAAGCGGCAATGGTACGCTGGACTACAGAGCCACGGGGGCCGGGGGCCGACGCGGTGGCCGCCCGGCTGAGCGAGCTGCTGCCCACGGCGCCCCTGCCCCTGCAGCTTCAGGTGGTGCAGGCGCTGGGCCTGCGTGGGGATTTGGGCAGCCTGGAGCCGCTGCTGAGCGAGGAGTCGCAGCCGCTGCGGGTTGCGGTGGCGGTGGCGCTGCTGGGTGGCTGAGCGGCCTCAGGGGGGCTGTGTGGGCTTGCCAGGGGCCTTCTGCTCCAGGTTCGCCGGAACCGGGGGGATGAAGGGGCGATCCAGGGTGAGCCGCAGCGGGCCGGCCTCCTCAACCCCAAAGGGGGCGGTGGCCGGATCGGTGGGCAGGGGCTCGTCCTCACTCAGGACCAGACAGTATTGTAGTCCGTGATACACATCCACGGTCGCTTTGAAGGGCCAGGCCGCCACCGGCCCCAGGTGCCGCACCAGCTCGGGGGCTTTGCCGGGGGGCGGGCCAGCCGGGCTCAGCTCCCGGTAGCCCAGCAGCAGCAGGTTTTTCCCGGCGACCGGCGGATCCAGGCTCAGCTCCAGCTCCACCGTCACCCGCTCCAGACCCAGGGCCGCGGCGCGGTCCAGGGTACCCCGCTGCTCGCCCAAGGTCGCCAAACCGATATGAAGGACCGGGCTGTCGCCCAGCACCTCGCTGATTCGATCCCCCGGCCCAGGGCTCTCCCCTAATTGGAGGAAGGCGAAGTACAACATCCCCGCTTTCAGGTTCAGCTTCTTCTCTACCGGCCAGGGGCCGCTCAGCTCCTGCAGGTCTTCCGGCGGGGTCTGGGGGGGGCGGCCATGTTCGATGTTACGGTAGCCTGCCAGGAAGAGCTTTGATCCAGGTGGAGCAGGCGGATCTGCCTCGATTCGTAGCTCCCGCTCGGCGGGTGCAGGTGCCACTTCTGCCACGGGCCCCTCGCCGATGGTCAGCTTCAGAAGGGCACCTTCGGGCTGCTGGCGCGTGCTGGCCCGATCTCCGTCCGCCGGGGTATCCCCGGTGCCCCACACCGCCTTGTAGCTGCGGGTAGGCAGGAGATCGTGTTCGATCTGGAGGGGTTCCGTGTAGAAGCCACGTTGAATGGGGATCACTTCGACCGAAGTCTCGGCACTTTTTTCGGTCGCCGGCTCCTTGGGCGGCGGGTCGAAGCCTACCAGCCATAGCTGGCCTTCTCCCGAAGGTGCCGGTTGGAGGTCGATCTCCACCTGTACCCGCTGGGTCGTGGCTGTGGGGGTGGAAAAACATCCCAGCAGGATCCAGTACATCTGACCTCCTCGACGACAGCATCCAGCGTGTACATATAGGGTCATGGACCGCGACGCTGCCCTCAAGCTCCTTGAATCCCACCACAAGTTCCCCTCGGATCACTTTTTCCAGGTGATCGTGCGCTTTCAGCAGGCCGATGTGGATACGGTGCTGTTGTCGCTGGCCGAGCTGGTGGGTCTTCCCGATTTGGACGGGCGGGTGGAGTCGGTATTTTCCCGCAAAGGAACCTATATTTCCCTGCGGATGACGCTCCCCTGCCAGACGGCTGAGGATGTGCTGGTCATCTACGCACGCCTCCAGGAGCTGCCGCAGGTGATCCGCTACTTCTGAAAGAACGCTACATCCTGCCTGCACCTGCAATCGGGATACGATAGACCGGCGCATGGTTTTGAGCCTTGTCGGTGCGCTGCTCCCGGTGTTGTTGGGGGTGGGGGTGGCTCTCCTGCCCCGTGTAGGGGCGGGAGTGGTTGGTCCGACGCGTACTTTTGCCTTGGCCGCGGCGCTGGTGGTGGTGCTTCTGGAGATGCTGCCCGCCGCCGCGAGCGCACTGGGGCCGTGGGCACTGGTGGCCTTTGTGGCGTCGGTGTTGGCGCCGGGGCTTTTGGAGCACAGCATCGCCCGGCTTTCGCGCCTTTCACCGGGGATCCTGACCCTGGAGATCGGCTACTTCGGCCTGCTGTTGCACCAGGCGGTGGACGGTTTTGGGATTGGTGTGGCCGGTCAGCAGGCGTCGGTGACCCTGGCGATCGCCGCTCACTCGGCGCCGCTGGTTGCCGCCTCTACCCTGGGCTATATCGCAAGGCTGGGGCCACGGGCGGCGCTCTGGCGGGGGCTGGGGCTGCTGCTTTTTACGGCCGTGGGGGTGGTGGCAGGCAGCGGGGCGACGGAGGGGGCACCGGAGGGGGTGGACCCCTGGATCCAAGCCATTTTAGGGGGCTTTCTCCTTCATATTCTGGGACACGCGTTGCGGACAGACCCGCCGGAGAGTGGCTGGGCGCGGGTGGTGGAGCTGGCAGCTCTGGGCGGCGGGATGTTGTTGCCCTTAGGCTGGATGGACCTGACTTTTGCAGGAACCACCCCAGATAGTCGTCTATCGATCTTGGACGCCGCTGCAGAGTTGGGGGTGGAGTCCGCCCCGGCCCTGCTGCTGGGTCTGGTGCTGGGGCTGCCGTTCCGGGCCTGGTTCCACCGTCTGGAAGCTGGTTCATTTGGAACGTTGGTTATAGGATTACTTCGTCCTGAAGTGATTATTTTGGGGGTGGTTTTGCTCGGGTTGGAGGGCATGCTCTGGCTGGAGCTAGGCGGGCTGCTTCTGGCAAGCGTAGCCGTACTTTTTGCAGGTGCAGGGGGGGAAATCAAAAATCCCTGGCGGGATCACCCGCCACACCCAGTGCGGGAGCGCGGGTGGCGGATTGGGCTGGAGCTGCGGCTGGTCGAGCAGGGGCCGTGGTGGGTGTTGGGGCTGGGACTCGCGGCCTACGCGGAGGCATTTTTGCCGCTGGGAAGTCTGTCTTTTCCAGGGGCGCTTTGGGGGGTGGCGGGGATGGCCTTGCTCTCCCAGCTGTCGCCCCTCGCTGCACTGCCGCTGGCGACGGTGTTGGGGGGCAAGGGGCTGCCGATGGAGGGGGTGGTTGCTGTGCCTTTATTGGCCTCTCTCTACCGGTTTTCTTTCTTTCAAGCGGCGTGGAGACACCGGGGGTGGCGGGGGCCGACGGCGCTGCTGGGCGGACTGGGGCTTGGGCTGGGGCTGGCCCCCCTGGTGGCAGGCTGGTTGCCGTCACATGCGGGACTTCATCTCGATCATCTTCCTCTTCTCGAACATCCCCTCTGGGAGCTGGCGGCGGCGCTGATCCTGGTGTTGCTGCTGTTGGGCAGTATCGGGAAGGTAGGGCCACGCCAATGGTTTGCCACCCTGGCCCCGGATCACGGTCACTGAGGCTGTGACCTCTGGTGACAGCGGACCCATGTTCAGAGGCGATGGGGGGATTAACTCTGCCACACACCCGAGTACCCTGTGCTGACTCTCCGCCGCGCTGATGAACGTGGCCATGCCGATCATGGCTGGCTGGATTCGTACCATACCTTCTCCTTTGCGGGCTATCACGATCCCAAACATATGGGCTTTCGAACGCTGCGCGTGATCAACGAGGACCGGGTGGCCCCCGGAAAGGGCTTTGGCACCCATGGCCACCGGGACATGGAGATCCTGTCCTACGTACTCGCGGGCAGCCTGCAGCATCGTGACTCCATGGGCAATGGCTCCGCGATCCGACCGGGGGATGTACAGCGGATGAGCGCCGGAACTGGCGTGCAGCACTCCGAGTTCAACGGATCCCAGACCGAAAAGGTCCACTTCCTCCAGATCTGGATCCTCCCACGGGCGGCGAACCTGTCTCCCGGCTACGAGCAGAAGCATTTTTCGCCCGAAGAACGCCGCGGAAAGCTGAAGCTGATTGCATCGGAGAAGGGGGAGGAGGGCAGCGTGTCGCTGCAATCCGACCTGCGTTTGTATGCGAGCCTGCTTGGAAATGGAGAAAAACAGCTTTGGACTCCTCCCAAGGGCCGGAGCACCTGGATCCACCTCGCAAAGGGCAGCCTGCGGGTGGACGGACAGCTACTTGGGCCCGGAGATGCGGTCTCGACCAGCGATGGTACGCCTATCCCCCTGGAAGGTGTGGATCTTGCCGAGTTTCTGGTCTTCGACCTTCCCTGATCCCGGCGTGCGGATAAAGAGGAGGGATGCCAAGCTTCGACCTCCTCTCCACCGGCAACGAAGTCGTCTCAGGCGACATCGTCGATACCAACTCCGCCTGGCTGTGCCAGCAGTTTTTTGAGCTGGGGCTACGTCCCGGGCGGCTCTCCACCGTGGGCGACGAATTCCCCGCCTTATGTGAGGCATTGGCCGAAGCCGCCCAACGATCAGATGTAGTGGTAGTTACAGGTGGTCTGGGTCCGACGACCGACGACCTCAGCCGGGAAGTCGCCGCAAAAGTCTTCGGGATGCCGCTGATCCAGGATCCCGTAGCCTTAGAGCAGATCGCCGCTCGCTACGCCCGCTTTGGGCGACCGATGACCGCGGGGTGTTACCTCCAGGCCCTACGTCCAGACGGTGGGCAGCTCATCGAAAATCCCTGGGGTACCGCCCCGGGTTTTTCGGTAGATACCGGGAAGAGTGTGGTGTTTTTCCTGCCCGGGGTGCCGGGGGAAATGAAAAAAATGTTTGCGGCCTCGGTGAGCCCTGCAGTGCAGCAGCGGCTGGGGCTGAAGCCCCGGAAGCGGCATGTGCTGCGCTGTATGGGCCTGGCCGAGTCGGTGGCCAACGAAAGAATGGCAGGTTTTTCCTGGCCTGGTGTTGTGGTGGGCTATCGGGCGGCCATGCCCGAGGTACACGTGAAGCTGGAGCTGGAGCCGGATGTGGACGGAGCCGGGCCGCTGGAGGACGCAAAAAATCGTCTGGGGAAGGAGCTTTTTGGTGTGGACTGTGGCCCCTTGGAAGAGGTGGTGGCGGCGCTGCTGAAAGAGCGGGGGCAGACGGTAGCGGTGGCTGAGTCGTGTACATCGGGCCGGTTGGCCGCCGCCCTGACGGTAAAACCGGGGGCGTCTGCCTTTTTTCTGGGTGGGGCACTGGTGTACTCCAACGCGGAAAAAGTCCGCACCTGCGGGGTGGACCCGGCTGTGCTCGCCAGCGAGGGGGCCGTGAGCGAGGCCGTGGCACGGCAGCTGGCCGAAGGGGTGCGGCGGGCGGTGGGCAGCGATCTGGGAATTGCGGTGACCGGTATCGCGGGTCCCGACGGTGGAAGTGTCGAGAAGCCGGTAGGAACCGTTTATATTGCGGTGGCTTCTGCCGAAAAAACCACCCATCGAAAGTTGCTTCTTCCCGGGGATCGGGAGCGGGTGATGCGCTTCTCGGTGGGGGCTGCACTGGAATTACTG
>CAITDR010000449.1 GCA_903891165.1 uncultured Pseudomonadota bacterium | reverse complement strand
CCGGCGCCGGCAACGTGCGGGGCGCGCACTGTCCCGCCTGGGCTGCACGAATGTCCCGTTTCGCTCATTTTTCCCGTTCGGAGCTATGGATATCCCACGCGGCGTGCCCGGCATCACACCTCCCATCTCAGCAACTCGGGGCGTTCAACGCCGGCAGGATTCCGCGTGGATGTGGTGGAGTTCGGTGGGATCGGGCTGGTTAAAATCGCTGGGCCGGGACACGATTCAGCCCAGTTCGCAGGCACCTTGCCTCACTCTATGCTCCCGGCTCAGCGAGCCCCAGGAAGCCAAGAGTCAGCCATCTCCCTACAGCAGCCGGATGAGGCGCTGGTAGGGCGTCGTGAGACGGGACCAGTAGAAATCACTGGGACGGGACACCCTTCCAGGGTGCGTGGATCTTTCCAGCCTCCAACCGCCATTGCAATCAATTTGGGTACACCGGCAATCGCCGCCCGGGTGGCCCAGCTGTGCCGAAGGGCGTGGGGGTGCAACAGTGGCACGCCGGCCCGCCGACAGGCTTCCTTCAGGGATTTTTTGATTTGCCCAGCGGCTGCTCCGGGTAGAAGGGGCTCGGGAAAATCCAGCCTTCATCTGGCCTTCCTTGCCGCAGCCACCACTCCTGCAGGGCCGTCTTCAGGCCGGGGGTGAGAGACACCGTTCGCGAAACCCGGGTCTTGGTGTTCCGTGTGGTGGCTCCGTCCTTTGCGCGCCTCCCGATATGGATCGCTCCGTAATCTCCCTGGTTCCATCGGATGTCTTACCACCTACGGCTCAGACACTCTCCCCGCCGGGTTCCCAGGTCCAGGCAGGTGTAGATGGCCATCGCTGAGGCTGGTTCGAGCTGCCAGGGTAGCTCCTTCAGGAGCTGAAGGCTCTGCTCTTCGGTAAGGAACACATGGGGCCTGGAGTCGTCCGCCGTGGGCCGGATGGGTTGTTGGGGTGAGCAGGCGAGTTCATTTGCTACGATTCATTGCGACTGCTTCGATTTGGCGATAGCCTTCCAGAAAGGAGCCCCCCATGAGCCTGGACATCGACATCCCCTCGGAGACGGCGGCGCAGGAGGCGGAGGTGGCCGTGCGGGCGCTGGAGCATTTTGTGGGCGGCACCCTGCCATTGCGCCTCTCCGTGGGAGATATGGCTGTTCCAGTTGCAATTCCCACAGAAGCGGTTGCGCTCCTCGTGCGGATCCTGGCCCACATGGCAAACGGCGATGCCGTTGCGCTGGTGCCGATCCAGGCGGAGGTCACCACCCAGCAGGCTGCCGACCTCCTCCACGTCTCCCGTCCCTATCTGATCAAGCTGCTGGAGGAGGGAAAGCTGCCCTACCGCCGTATCGGCTCGCATCGCCGGATTCCACTTCGGAACCTGCTCGCGTACAAGAGGCAGGATGACGCCGAGCGCCGGGCCATTGCCGATGAGCTGACGGCTGAAGCGCAGCTTCTGGGATTAGACTACTGAGTGTCTGTTGTCCTCTATGATGCCTGTGTGCTCTGGTCGGCGCCGCTCCGCGATCTTCTGATCCGCCTCGGGATCGCGGGTCTGGTGCAGGCGAAGTGGACGGATCAGATTCTGGATGAGGTTTTCCGGACGGTACAGGGGAAACGCCCGCATCTGTCGGCCGACGCGCTCCTCCGCACCCGGATGATGATGAATCGCGCGGTTCGTGACTGTCTGATTGTGGACTATCAGAGCCATCTTTCGTCCCTGAATCTGCCGGATCCCGAGGACCGTCATGTTCTCGCCGCCGCGATCCAGGGTGGCGTGCAGGTGATCGTTACCTTCAACCTGAAAGATTTTCCACCCGAGCGGCTCGCATCCTACCAGATCGAAGCCATGCACCCAGACGTGCTGTTGCTGGAACTGCTGGAGCAGGCGGAAGGTCGCGTGCTCCGGATCCTGCAGGAGCAGGCAGCGGCCCTCAAAAACCCACCGATGACGCTGGAGGATCTTGTGGGAACTCTCCAGGTTTGTGGGCTCCCCCGGTCCATGGCAAGGGTGGAGAGCCTCCTGGGTGGAATGTGAGGGTCGGCCCCTGCACCTATCGGGTCTGGGAAGCGGCCCGCAAGGCGTTCCTCTATCCGGAGAACTGGATCGAGCCCGAACTCAGGGACGACAAAAGCCCCTTCTTCGAAGAGCTGGAGAAGGAGATCGCGCAGGGAGATCTCAATACCGACCGCGCAGAGGACACCCTCCTGAGCTATCTGGATCGCCTCCACGAGGTCTCCAGCCTCCAGGTGCTGGCCAGCCATGTGCAGCGGGAGTCGGATGCCGATGGTACCATCGACCTGCTGCATGTCTTCGCGCGGACGCGGAGCCTTCCCACTGTCTCGTTTCGCTCGCTTTTCCT
>CAITDR010000448.1 GCA_903891165.1 uncultured Pseudomonadota bacterium | reverse complement strand
GTGTTTTACGACCCGCCCGGCCGCGCGACGAAGGTGAAGCTGCCCAACGGCTGCCTGCGTCGGGTGCTTTTTGATGCCTGGAAGCAGGAATTCTGGGATGAGAACGACTGCGCGGCGGACAGTGACTGCACGGCCGATAGCGGCCTGACCGCGCGGGCCGCCGACCATACGGAGACCCCGACAAAAATCCATCTGGATCATCTGGGGCGTCCCGTCGCGACAGAGGAATACGCGGAGCAGGAGGGAGATGCGATCTGGACGGTGTTGACGCTGGATGTGGCGGGGAACCCGACGGCGATCACCGATGCGCGGAGCATCGTCACGCAGGCGCAGGTGTTTGATCTGTTGGGGCGTCCCATTCACAGCAGCTCTCCGGATGCAGGCGACAGCACGGCCTTCTTGGATGTGGCCGGGCAGCCGCTGCGGATCTGGAAGTCCGGAGATCTTCAGATTGACTTCGGCTACGATGACTTACGGCGGAAGACAAAAACGCTGGTGACGGAGGGGGCCTCCACCCCCCGGCTGGTGGAGGTGAACGAGTACGGAGAATCGGAAGGCGCAACGCTGAACCACCGGGGTCGCCTGTGGCGTCAATGGGACACCGCCGGAAGAGTAGAGGTGGATGCCTACGATTTCAAAGGCAACCCGCTCTCCAGCACCCGACGTTTCTGGGACTGGGAGGCGGAGGGAGAGCAGGTCACCTGGGGCGAGTCGCTGACCGATACTCCCTCGGACAGCCTTCTGGAAGCCGAAGAATTCACAGTCGAGCAGAGCTTTGATGCCCTGAACCGCCCCACCACCCAGACCACCCCGGACGGATCGATCACCGAGATCGGCTACAATCAGGCTGCGCTCTTTGAGAGCGTCGGTGTGAAACTGCGCGGATCCGGCACCCTGACGCCCTTTGTGGTTCAGACTGCATACAACGCGAGAGGGCAGCGGGAGCAGATTGATTACGGGAACGGTGTTTCCACCGGCTACAGCTATGATACAAATACCTTCCGGCTGAGCACGCTGGAAACCTGGCGGGAGAGCGACGGGCTGCGCTACCAGAAGCTGGCTTTCACCTACGATCCCGCGGGGAACATCGTCGGTATCGAGGACAGCGCCGACAGCACCAATCACACGGGCCTTGCGACCACCCTGTACTTTGCGAACGGCGCCGTCACCGCCGATCAGGATTTCACTTACGACGCCCTGTACCGACTGACGGAGGCAAGCGGCCGTGAAAAGACAGCTTTGGCCTACGTCTCCCCCGGCGACGAACCTGCTTTCGGCAACCGCCCCGATCTATCGACGGCGGTGCAGCGCTACACGCAGTCCTACAGCTACGACGGCGTAGGCAACATTCTCGAAATGGACCACTTTGTAGGCGGCGGATCCCCCTACAACTGGACACGGGAATACAGCTATGCCGGGGACAGCAACCGTCTGGAAGAGACGACGGTGGGCGCTATCACCGACACTTTTGCTTACGATGATCGGGGAAGCATCGTCTACCTGCCGAACCTGAAATTCTCCAGCAGCCTTTCCGCAAACATCGAGACGGACTTCCGGGATCAGATCCGGAAGGCCCATCTGGCCACCAGCGGCCACTATGCCCTGTACTTCTACGATTCGGCCGGGCAGCGGGTGCGGAAAGTGGTTGTGAATGGCGCGACGACGACGGAACGGATTTATGTGGGAGGTGCATGGGAGCGGTACCGAGAATATGACGGAAGCGGGGATGTGGAGGAGGAGACGGAGACGCTGCATGT
>CAITDR010000447.1 GCA_903891165.1 uncultured Pseudomonadota bacterium | reverse complement strand
TGTTCTTGCGCCACTGCCACAGGTCGTCGGTGGCGGTGAAGCCGCGCTCAAGCACGATGTTCGCGTAGGTGGTACGGCCCGGCTTCTTGCGGACGACCATGTCGTTGCCCTGCTTGAACTCCACAATTTCGGTCTCGGAGTCCATGCCGGAGACGGACTTGAAGCCGCCGACGATGATCTTGGTGTCCTTGACGATCCCCTGGATCTCCAGGAGGAAGTGGTAAGAGCCGAACAATTCTTCGGTAGGCATGGTTTAACTCCAGGTTGGGTCATTCGAGCCAGACGCGAAGGCGTGCGTGCGGCCCATTCACTGCGAGACAGGTTCAAATGCCTTCAGTCTCGAAGTGCCCTCAGCATTCCACACTGCAATCGCCGCGTCAACGACTGCGGGAATTATTTTTTTCCGGGCAGCAATTCTGCGAGGCGGTTGATCGCCCAATCGAGAATTCTCAAGGGTTGCTGACCCTCTTCTGGTGTGAAATGTACGGCGAGCATTCCTTCGCTGGTGAGCCGGAAGCGCCCCGGCTGCTGTTTACACAGCAAGAGTAATGCCTCGGTGGGCATGAGGCTGCTTGGGTGAAAATCAAGGACCATCCTAATTTTCAGCACGGAGGCACGCTGCACCCCCAGTTCCCGCAGTCCCACGCGGCACAGCGACAGCCAGCGCAGATTTTCTACTTCGACGGGCAGTCGCCCATGCCGCTGCTCCAGCCTCTTCACCAGCGCGTTCACGTCGCTGCGGCTGTCGGCGGAGGACAGCAGCCGGTAGCTCTCCAGTCGCTCGCCCAGCTCTGCCACAAAGTCCTCGGGAATCAGCGCGGGAACCGGCACTTCCACCTCGGGCTCCACCCGCTGCACCCGCACCTGCCCCCGGGCCACCGCCACCGCCTCCTCCAACAGCTCCACGTAGGCGTCAAAGCCGATGGCCGCAATCGACCCATGCTGGCGATCCCCCAAAAGATCTCCGCTGCCGCGCATCTCCAGGTCCCGACTTGCCAGCGTCATGCCCGAGCCCAACGTGGTGGCCTCCTGCAGCGCCATCAGCCGCTCGGTGGCCTTCTGCCGTTCCAGGGCCGCCCCGCTCACCAACAAGGTACAACGTGCAGAAACGTCCCCACGCCCGACACGACCGCGCAATTGGTAGAGCTGGGCCAGGCCGAAGCCTTCGGCGCGGTTCACCAGCATGGTGTTCACCTTGGGCAGGTCCACGCCACTCTCGATGATCGTGGTGCAGACCAGCACGTCCACTTCGTGGCGGACAAAGCGCATCATTGCCGCTTCCAATTGGTCCTCGGGAAGCTGCCCATGCGCCACTTGCAGCCTCGCTTCGGGCACCAGTTTTTGCAGCCAAGCCGCCACTTTGCCGATGCTCTGCACGCGGTTGTGCACGAAGAAAACCTGCCCTCCACGGGCAAGTTCCGAAAGAATATCCTCCTGGACACGCTGGTTGGAGAAGCGGATCACCTCCGTCCGAATGGGTTTGCGTCCGGGTGGGGGCGTGGTGATGACGGACAGCGAACGGAGCCCGGAGAGCGCCATCTGCAGTGTGCGCGGAATCGGCGTGGCCGACATCGCCAGATAGTGGACGCCAGTGGCGAGCTTTTTCAGGTCCTGCTTCTGCTTCACCCCAAAACGATGTTCCTCGTCCACCACCACGAGGCCCAGCTTTTTGAAGCGGACGGAGCGGCCGAGCATCTTGTGGGTGCCGACGAGGATGTCCACCTTTCCCTCGGCCAGACCCTGCAGGGTGCTGCGCTGCTCCCAGCTCTCCCCAAAGCGGGAGATGCCCTCAATGCGCACCGGAAAGCCGGAAAATCGCTCACGGAAGCTGCGCAAGTGCTGCCAGGCCAGGATGGTGGTGGGGCAGAGCACGGCCACCTGCCAGCCTTCCTCCACGGCGCGGAAGGCGGCGCGCATGGACACTTCAGTCTTTCCAAAGCCCACATCTCCCACCAGCAAGCGATCCATGGGACGCGACTGCTCCAGGTCGTCCAGCACCTCGTCGATGGAGGTGGCCTGATCGGGGGTCTCCTCGTAGGGAAAGGTGGCTTCAAACTGGCGATAGAGGGAGGAAGGGGGCGAGAAGGCGACGGATTTTGCAACCTGCCGTTTGGCCTCGATCTCCAGGAGCTGGTGCGCCAGCTCCAAGAGGTTGTCCTTGACCTTTGCCTTCTTCAGCTCCCAGCTCACGCCGCCGAGGCGATCCAGGGTTGGGGGGCGCTCGTCGCCGACGGACTTCCAGGGGGCAAGCTGGTCCAGCCGGTGTACGGGAAGATACAGTTTCTCCCCATTCCGGTACTCCAGCATCACGAAGTCGCCCTCGGTCTCGCCGAGCGGCAGCCGCGCCAGTCCCTGGTAGAGTCCGACGCCATGGCGGCTATGGACCACCACATCCCCCCGCTTCAAACGGGCAAAGTCCGTGGCCGCCCTTCGGAAGCGCCGGGTAGCCGAGCTGGGAGTGGCATCGGTCAGGCGCTCGCCGAAAATCTCAGACGCTGTCACCAGGGTGATGCCTGGGGCGGTAAAACCCTCGGGAAGATCCCCGACTTCCTCTCCCAGAACGCCCGACTTACCCCGGCCCGTCACCATCTTCAGGCCGTGCCCTGCCAACAGCACGCGCACCCGCTCGGCCCGGACCGGGCTGTCTGAAACCAGCGTCAGCGCCTGTCCTTCCGCCAGCTGTGCCCGAATCCGCTGCACCAGTGGCTCCAGGTCGCCTCCGCCGATCCGCCAGTCTCGGGTAGGTCGGGCACCCAGATCGACCTCTCCCGGCAGCACCAGACCGCGCAGGACGGCTCCGGCAAGCAGGGGAGGGGACAGCACAAAAAGATCGTCGGGACGGCTGTAGGGCCGGTCCTCGGGGCGCAGGGCGTCATAGCGCTGCTGGATCTCGAGGATCCGCCGGCTGCACTCGGCGCGGATCCGCTCGGGCTCTACCAGGTAGGTGGTCCCGGGCAGCTGCAGGGGTTGGAGAGGGTGCAGGGCAGGGGCGTACAACTCAGCGCCACTCCACCAGTGTCCCTCTCGCAGATCGGTGAGAATCCGGCGATGGTCCTGGCCTTCCTGCTCGGAGCGGCGCTGGTACAGCCAAGCGGCGGCATGTTCCACACTTGACGCGTCAAGACGGGCTTCCCGCAGCGGCAGGATCTGGAGCCGGGGGATCTTTCTCGATTTTCCGCCCTCGGAAAGGTCCAGGCTGCGCAGACCTACGATCTCGTCGTCGTCCCACTCGATACGCACCGGTGCGGCGTCCTCGGCCGTCCACAGGTCCAGCTGGGCACCCCGCACGGCCACTCCGCCGGGTCCGTCCAGCTCCTGCATCCGGCTGTAGCCGACGGAATCCAGCCAAGAAAGGAGGGAAGCCCTGGATATCTCGTCGCCTACCCGCAGCAGCTTCTGCTCCAGCGGTGCGACCTTTTTCAGAAGGGCTGCCGCCGGTGCGACCACCACCGCCTCGGGGTGGGCACGGGCGATCAGGCGCTGCCGCACCAGCTCAGGGGAGGGAGAGGTGGGATCCCAATAGCGCAGGTCGTCCGCGGGATAGAGCAGGACGGTGGCCTTTGGCCCGAGGTGGTAGCGTAGCGCCCTCAGCCAGCGGTCGGCCTCCTCCGGCGTGGGTACCAGAATCCAGCATGCCGAAGGAGGAAGTTGGGAAAGTAGCCAGGGACCTGAGCCGCCCCCGCAGCCACCGACCGATGTGCCCGCCCGCAGGCTCTGGACGGGATCCACGCCCTACTGTACCGGTACGCTCGGGGTTTCTACCACCTTGGCGGGCGCAAATCGGAACAGATCGAGATAGTACTGAGCGAAGGTAAAGGTCAGGATAAAGCCCAACATCTGATCAAAGGTGCCACCCAGAGCCACCCAGCTCCAGCCCAGGTCCTGGAAGGCGAAGCGCAGGGGGAGCTGATAGGGAATCAGCCAGATGGCCATGACGGCAAAAGTACGGAAGATCTTCCCCCTTCGGCCATGGGTCAGCTTCTGGCTTCGGGTCAACGGGTCTTTTTCGCGATCATCCAGCGTCGCAATGGCATCTACAAAAGCATACTGGAGCGCAAACCAGATACCAGGAATAATGACGATATTTCCCAGCCAGATCAGCGCGTAGGCGGCGGCGTGGGCGCGCATCACCCGGTTCAGCCGGGCCAGGGCGTAGTTGACGGCACTGTAAAGGGAGCCTTCCTCGTTTTTCTCGTGCCGAACCCAGAAATAGAGACCAAATGCCGCGGCAAAGGAGCCTACCGTACAGCCCCAGATCAGGACGACCACCGAGCTGGGCAGCTCGGAAGACAGCAGCGCAACCTGGGGGTTGTTCGTCGGGTTTTCTTTCAGCCACCAGTCGTGGACCGCTGAGCCGGTCCAGCCCGCCGCCAAGGAACCCACACCGCCGACCAGGGCCGACATCAGGGTCAGGGGCATAAAATTCTTCATGAAGACGCGGGTGGCGACGCCGAGCGCGGAAAAAAGGCCGCGGGGGCCATTGGCTTGCGCCGGGCTCATGGCTGCGAAGCCCCCCAAGAGCAGCACCATGATCGCCACAACGACGCCAAAAATCTTCATCGCATCATCGGATCCGCCAAAGCTGCCCAGCATCCCGCCCCCGTTTGGACAAAGCGCCTGCTAACCTGTACCGGCCTGCCTCGCACCTGCACCTGGGCCCGTACCCGGCTATGTTAGACAGAATGCGACCTGATCCCCTCCTGTTGGACGAAAGTGAGCTTCCCTTTTCTCCCCCGCCTGCGCAGAGCCGACTTGAAAAAGATGCGGTACTTCTCGCTCTTTCCGGTGGTTCGGTGGTGGACTGGAGCGGGGTTTCCTTCCGAAATCGGGAGGAGGTGAACAACTTCCTCCGCCTCTGGCACTGTGATGTGGAGCGGCATCCGTGGGCACAACGGCGGCTAAGCTACATCTACAACCAGGCAGTTGTTTTTCTGGAAGAGCAGCTGGGTCTTACCTTTCGCTCCCATATCCGTCGGCTTTCGGATGTGCGTGACGCTTTTGTGGGTGCCTCCAAAAAAGGCTTCGGTCGGGACCGCATCCAGTATTGCGCCATCCTGAAGCTGATGCATGTGGTGAACCACCTGGAGATGCAGGAGCTGCGCAACTCCCTGCCGATTCGCGAGGTGGACCTTCTGGAACGCGCCAACCTCCAGGTGCTCGCCAAGGCCGAGGAGATGCGTGCCTGCGGTTTCCCCCTCCGCGCCTTCTACGGAAATCGGAAGGCAAGACCGTCGGTGATCAGCAAGCTGTTGGCCAAAAGAGAGGCCACAGCCGCCCCAATCTTCGATAAGCTGCGCTTTCGCTTGGTGACGGAACGTCGGGAACACCTCGTGGATGCCATCGCCTGGCTCTTCCGAAACCTGATCCCTTTTCCAGCCATCATTCCTGGAGAAAGCCACAACAACCTGCTGGACCGGGACGAAGTGCTGCGTGCGACCGACGCCATGCCCGAGCTGGATCGGATCCTCAGCCGGGGGGTGGACAGCCTGCGCGCCCCCGCAAACGGCTACTCGGGAGCTTCCTACCGGGTGGTGAATTTTGTCGTCGATCTTCCGATTCGGGTCTACGATCTGCCGGGTATTCCTCCCTCTTCTCACCCTGAGGTACTCGGAGAGGCGGTGCCGATCATGGTGGAGTTCCAGCTGCTGGATGCCGAGACCGATGTCCAAAATGAGCAGGGAGAAAGCCGACATGATCTCTACAAGGCCCGCCAGATCGAGGCGGTGTACTCCCGCTTGGGGCGGTCGATTCCGCGGCTGAGTCGTGGCATTGGCAGGTGACAGGGAAGCGCAGACGTGTTAGCTGCCGCCCCCTTAGGAGTTCCCATGCCGAAGAAGACCATCGCCCGCAACCGCAACAAGACCGCCCGCCACCGCGCCAAGCTGCGCGCCAAGGCCAGCAAGCGCAACGCGCGTAAGGCCGGTCAGCTGCAGAAGCGGGTTCCGAACGGACGTCTCGTCCGCTAGGTGATGAAACCACGGGCCCGTCATGCGGGTGTGCTGCTTCACCCCTCCAGTCTACCGGGGCCGGGTCCGATCGGTGAGATCGGTCCTTACGCGCACGCTTTTTTGGAGTGGATGAGTCAAGCCGGGCTTGATACCTGGCAGATGCTGCCGCTTCATCCGGTGGGGGGAGGCTACTCCCCCTATGGCAGTCCCTCCGCTTTTGCGGCCGATCCCCGGTTGATCTCGTTGGAAGCCCTGGTCGCGGATGGTCTGCTGACGCCCGCAGCACTGCCCTACGGGCAGGGCAGCGTGGATGTGGAGCTGGTCGAGGCCTGGAAGATGCCCCTCTTGCGGCAGGCGGCGGCCCGGGTGGCCGACAGCGCGGAGTGCCGGGCCTGGGTCGCAACGCAGCGTGATTGGCTCTCCGACTGGTCGCTGTATGCTGTACTCTATCGCCTGTATTCGGATGGCTGGTGGAGCTGGCCGAAGGCGGCTTCTTCTCGTTCCGCCTTGAAGGCGGCGCGGGAGGCCCACGCCGAGGAGATCGGTGTGGAAGAGGGCCTTCAGTACCTCTTTCATGTGCAGTGGTCCGCGCTGCGCGAGCACGCAAAGAGCCGGGGAATCCGTCTTGTTGGCGACATTCCTATCTTTGTGAGTGGCGACGGCTGCGACACCTGGGCGCATCGGAAGCTCTTCGCACTTCGGCCGGATGGACGCCCCGATCCCGTGGCGGGTGTGCCCCCTGACTACTTCTCACCCACCGGGCAGCGCTGGGGGAACCCGGTCTACCGCTGGGATGCGCATCAGGCGGACGGATTCGCATGGTGGAAAGCCCGGATCCGGCGCGAATTGGATCTGGTCGATCTGGTCCGTCTGGATCACTTCCGGGGTTTTGCCGCCAACTGGATCATTCCTGCCGAGGAGGAAGATGCACGTCGTGGCCAGTGGACCCCAGGGCCGGGCCGCGCGCTCTTCGATGCTCTTCAGAAGGATCTCGGAACGCTGGCCTTGATCGCCGAGGACCTGGGAGAGATTACCCCGGATGTGGAGCAACTGCGGGATGACCTGGGCCTCCCGGGCATGAAGGTGCTGCAATTTGCCTTTGGCACCGACGGAAGTCATCCCTTCCTCCCCCATAATTTTGGCCACGACCGCTGGGTGGTGTACACCGGCACTCACGACAACGAGACGGCGGTGGGCTGGTACAACAGCGCCGACGAGCGGGTGCGCCACCTCTTCCGTGCGTATACGGCACGCGATGGCTCCGCGCCCGCGTGGACCCTGCTGCGCGAGGCCTGGGCTTCGGTGGCCGGTCTTGCCGTAGCGCCGATGCAGGATTTTCTGGGCTTGGGCAACGAGGCCCGCATCAATACGCCAGGGGTGGCCAAAGGAAATTGGCTCTGGCGCCTCCGGGACCTGCCCTGGTATGCCTGCGACGGTCTGTTTCGGATGTCCGCCACCTACGGCCGCACCAGCCCCCGATAGTTTTCCCCGGAGCCTCCATGTGGTTGATTTCCTTGGCTTTTGCCGTGGAAGGGATGTGGCTGCCCGAAGATCTACCGTCGCAAGCAGAGGCCATGCGCGAGCAGGGCTTCATCGGAGAAGCCCAGGACTGGGCGGATCTGCAGCAGGGTCCGCTGAGCGCTGTGGTGAGTTTGGGAGGGTGTTCCGCCTCTTTTGTCTCAGCAGAGGGTCTGATTGCCACCAACCACCACTGCGTGACCGGCTATCTTCAGCAGGCATCGTTGGCTGAGGAAAACCTCGTGGATACAGGCTTTCTGGCCAACACCCGCAAGGAAGAGCGCTCGGTGGGCCCGGGGGGTAGGGTCCTGATCCTGCAGCACAGCAAGGATGTGACGCTGGCGATGACCAGGCGGCTGCCGGAGGATCCCCTGGCCCGCGCCGAGGAGCTGGAGCGACGCGAAAAAGATATGCTCCAACGCTGTGAACGCGACGGTCTGCGCTGTCGGGTGGTCGGTGACTACGAAGGGCTCCGCTACCGCCAGCTCGCCTGGATTGAGCTGCGGGATCTGCGTCTGGTAATGGCCCCGCCCAGCAGCGTGGGGGGCTACGGAGACCAGGTGGATAACTGGCATTGGCCGAGGCATTCCGGGGACTTTGCCTTCCTGCGCGCCTACGCCGGGCCGGATGGGAAGCCTGCGGCCTATGCGCCGGAAAACCAGCCTTGGAAGCCACGGAGTTACCTGCCCGTGGCGACGGCAGCGCCGGGGGAGGGGGCTTTTGTGGCGGTGCTGGGCTATCCAGGCCGCACCTCGCGCTGGAAGACCTCCGTAGAGCTGGATTTTGCCGTCGGTACGGAGATGCCGCAGCGGGTGACGGAGCTGGACCATATCGAGCGCACGCTGGTACGGAGGTATACGGAAAATCCTGCGTTAAAGTTGATTTTATCGCCCTGGCGCTCGGGGGTAGCCAACCGCCTGAACAAGCTCCGGGGAATTTTGGAGGCCATCAAGCGTCCGGGGCTCTTGGAGGTGCGCCGGGTGATGGAGGCGTTGGTTCGCAGTAAAATGATGGAGAAACCTTCCTCGAACGTTGCGCTGGCCAACATCGATCGCCTCCAAGCCGAAGCGGAAGAGCGCTGGGGGGGAGATTTTGTGGTGGAGATGGTGGAGACCGGCTCCCGCCTCTTCAGCCTGGCCAACCAGCTTGATGAGTGGGCCATCCAGCGGACCAAGGTGGACAGGGACCGAAGCCTGGGTTTTCAGGAGCGGGACGAAAGTCGGTTTTTGTCTGGGCTGGAGACCTTTTCCAGGCGGGTGGCGCCGGACACCGATCGGGAGCTGCTGGCACGCTATCTGGGCCGGATGATGGCCTTGCCGGAGGGCCAGGGGATTGTGGAGCTTCGGAGTTGGGTAGTGGCCCAAGGAGGTCTGGAAGCCGCTCTGGAAAAGCTCTATGCGGCGCCCATCCTCATGGAGTCGCAACAACGTCAGCGTATCCACACCTTGAATCCACAGCAGCTTTCCGCTGAGAAAGACTCTTTTCTTCAGGTGGCCGTCGCCTTGCGAGGCT
This sequence comes from uncultured Pseudomonadota bacterium, assembly GCA_903891165.1. GTDB lineage: Bacteria > Myxococcota_A > UBA796 > UBA796 > SXON01 > CAITDR01. Next base: position 4,475 of record CAITDR010000447.1, on the reverse strand, counting down.
GGCGGGAGCGGAGCCGAAGGGAGGAGAAGATCCGGGCAGGCGACGCCCACCGGTGGCGCCCTCAGCGTGCTGCGGTCATGCGCCAGCTTGATCTCGGCCTGGCCTACCCAGATGCCAATGGCACCCTTCGGGTCACATTTGGAAGGATCCAGGGCTATCGTCCGCGTGATGGGGTCGCCTACGGGGCGCACACGACGCTAGGGGGTCTGGTGGCCAAGGCCGGGCCACCTCCCTTCGACGCTCCGCCGTTGCTGGTAGAAAAAGCACAGCAGAATCCTACTCTTCCGGTGAACTTCCTCTCGGACCTGGACATCACCGGCGGCAACAGCGGCTCGGCGACGGTGGATACCGAGGGCCGTTTGGTGGGGCTGGCCTTTGATGGTACCTGGGATTCCATCGCAAGTGACTGGATCTTCGACGCGCAGATCAACCGAACGATCCACGTGGATGTAGGCTATATCCGCTGGTATCTGGCCGAGGTGGCGGGTGCTCAGGCGCTTCTCGCTGAGCTGGGCCCCTAAAGCAGGGTGATCCCGGCCGCTTCCATTTCAAAGGAGGGCTTCGCTTCGGTGATGCTGTTGGGGTCTTTGCCCGCATCCTGCGCGTAGTGGCGGGCTTCCTCTAGAGGAATCGTCTCCACCGAAAATGTGCCTTTGACCGCGATCTTCCGACCGGCGCAGTCTTTCGGCAAGAAGATCTCGTACTCCTTGTCCTTTACCCGCACGCTGGTGTCCGCCGAGGCGGTGGCGATGGTGTGCCAGCAGCCCTTTTTCTGGCAAACTTCGCGGACTGTTCCGGTGACCGTCAGCTCTTTTCCAGCGTACTGATCGGGGGATGCCACCACTTGATCGACGGGGATGGCAGCAGCAAGGTCCACCGGCGCGCCAAAGCTCAGCGGCCCGGACGGGGCCGTGGCAGGTGCTACGGGAGCGGAGGGGGCCACGGGGGTGGCTGCCGGAGGGGGAGGGGAGGCGCAGGCGAGAAGGAGGAGATAGATCATCCGCTCTTCTACCCAGCCACCGGTTCTCAGGCCAGTGCTGCGAATGAGGGTGGGATTTCCTTGCATGGCGGCGGGAGAAAGGATAAGCCCCGGCGCCAGTTTCATTACGGAGTATTTCATGGCCGAAGAAGGCACCAGAGTAAAGCAGAGCGACGAGGCAGCGGACTACAAGGATCCTTCCCGGCTCAAGAAGTTCCTCACCGAGCGCGGCAAGGTTCTCCCCCGCCGCATCACCGGGCTGTCTGCCAAGCAGCAGCGCGATGTCTCGTTGGCGATCAAGCGCGCACGGCACCTTGCCCTGCTGCCCTACGTGAACCGCGACTCCTGAGAAGCGGCTGCTTTCGGGCTACCAGTTCCGAATTCCGCTGATTCCAACGCTGCTGTGCCTCGGTGCAGCAGCGTTGTTTTTTTCTCTGGGTCGTTGGCAACAGCGCCGGCTGGGCGAGGCGGAGGAGTACCGTCAGGAGTTCCAGGCCCGGATCGCCGAGGCTCCCTTTGATGTGGCCCATCCTCCCGCCGATCCCCAGGATCGCCAGGGCTGGGTCCAGGGCACCCCGGACTGGGACCACCTGATGTGGGTGGCGGGAAAGCAGATGTTTCTCCAAGCCGGTTTTCAGCTCATCCTTCCCGTTAAAACGGGAGAGGGGACGGTGCTGGTGGACATCGGCTGGGTGCCACAGGACGAGGCCGACGCCATCGTCGCCAACGAGCGGGCGGTGCCGGGGGAACGTCGCTACCAGGGTCTGGTTCGCACCTTTCCCAAAAATGCGCGTTCCCGAGCGGAATTTGCCGAGGAAGCTGGCTTTCAGCGCCTGTGGGCGGAGCGGGATCCTCCAGAGATGCTGGGCGAGCTGGGTGTTCCCCCGGTGGACTGGCTGCTGGTGGACGGCGAGGGGCTGGGAGCAGAGGAGCCGATCCGCGACCGGATCCCCCCGGTCAGCGGCTGGCGGGCGGAGCCCTATGCTCCCCCGCACCTGCACTATGCGATCACATGGTTTTCCCTGTTCGGCCTAATGTTTTTTCTTTGGCTCTCTCTGTGCTTTCGGAAGATTGCACCGCCTGCATTGATCAGGAACGAGGGGTCGCTTCTTGGAAGAAATCTCCACGATTCGTCGCCTCCTCCAGTGACCGGCGGTGACAGATGAGCTTGCGGATGCTTCGGCGGCGGGGTAAACAGGTGACCCTTTCCAAAGGCGATGCGGGCGATGTGGCTGGAGGGCAGCGGTGAGTAGCGTCGAGGCGACCATGGTCGAGCCGGTAGGGATCCGCGCCCAGCTGAAGCTGTGGTGGGACATGACTCGGCCTCGGGTGTTGGCGCTGGTGCTTTTCACCGGCTTGCCAGTACTGGGCATGGTTCCCGGTGGCTGGCCGGACTTTTCCCGCGCGGCCACGGTCCTTTTTGGTACGGCATTGGCGGGTGCGGCATCTTCCACGTTGAATGCCTATCTGGAGCGGAAGACAGATGCGCTGATGGCGCGTACCCGCAATCGGCCGCTGCCGGCCGCTGAGGTTGCGCCCCAACAAGCGCTGTTTCTGGGGGGCTTCCTCACGCTCAGCTCCACCGCCGTGCTGTTCCTGGTCGGCGGGTGGTTGTCGGCGTTGGTTGGCCTTGCCACCATCGCCTTCTATGTCGGGGTCTACACCCTCTGGCTGAAGCCCCGCACTCCCCAGAACATCGTGATTGGTGGTGCGGCCGGTGCGACGACTCCCTTTATCGTAGAAGCTGCGCTGACCGGTCACCTCAGCTACGCCAGCTTCCTGCTCTTCCTCCTTATCTTTCTGTGGACCCCTCCCCACTTCTGGGCCATCGCCATCTTTCGGAAGGAAGAGTACGCCCTGGCGGGTTTCCCGATGATGCCCAACGTCATCGGGGATCGGGCCACACGTCGGCAGTCTCTGGTCTACACGCTGCTCCTGGTGGGGGTCAGCCTGAGTCCGGTGGCGCTGGGGATGCTCAGTCCGCTGTACGGAGTGGCGGCTTTGTTGGCTGGTGCGTGGTTCACCGCCTCGGTCGTGCTTTCTATGAAGAAGGATGACCCCCGCCAGGACTACCGTACCTTCCGGGTATCGATCGCGTACCTCTTCCTCCTCTTTGCAGCAATGCTGATAGATCTTGCTCTATGAGTCGTTGCGAATTTTCCGGTCACGATGTCTGGCCATTTTGGCGCCCCGCTGTGGTATACAGCGCGCGATAGTCTGGCTTACCGAATTTAGGAACACATGATGACGCAATCCCGAATTCTCCCTCTACTTCCGGTCCTGTTGGTCGGGCTGGTGGCGTGTCACTCGGGCAACACGATGGACACGCTGGTTGCGCATTCGGATCTCACTGAGAGCATCCTCGCGATCTACGAGCGGATCTTCTGGTGGACGGTGCTTCTGTTCATCGGGGTGCAGGGTGGCCTCATCTACATCATCATGCGCTTTCGTGCCCGTGGGGACGAGACGACACTGCCTGAGCAGGTGCATGGAAACTCCCAGCTGGAGATCACCTGGACCGTCCTTCCGGTGGTGATCCTCCTGCACATCGCCATCCCGACGGTGCAGTTTATCTTCAAGAGTCAGGCGGCCCCGAGCCCGGATGCCCTGAAGGTGAATGCCATTGGCAAGCAGTGGTGGTTCGCCTTTGAATATCCTGCGGAGGGGGTGGTCACCGCGAACGAGCTGCATGTGCCGCTGGGGCGTCAGGTGAACCTCCGCCTCCAGAGCGACAATGTCATCCACTCGTTGTGGGCACCGCAGATTTTCGCCAAGCGCGACATGGTGCCAGGCCGGGTGAACCAGATCACGTTCAAGGCTACCAAGGCCGGAGAGTACCTTGGGCAATGTGCGGAATACTGCGGTGACTCCCATTCGCTGATGCAGTTCCGGGTTTATGTGGACACCCCGGAAGACTTCGCCAAGTGGGTTGCCAACCAAAACAGCAACGCGGTTTCCGAGGCTGTGCCCGCCGGCTCGGAGATCGTGAAGGCCAAGTGTGGCAGCTGCCACACCGTCAAGGGCGTCACCGAGGTGGCCAGCATCGGCCCCAACCTCACCCACGTCGGCAGCCGCACCACCATCGCGGCGGGGATTCTCCTGAACAACACGGAGAACCTCAAGAAGTGGATCTCCAATCCTGCGGGCGTGAAGCCCGGCTCCAAAATGATCCAGGTGGGGCTCAACCCCCAGGAACTGGACAGCGTCGTCTCCTACCTTCAGACCCTCAAGTAGGCTGTCGAGGAATCCCATGGCCAACCCAGCGGTTGCATCCCCTCACCACGCCCCTGCAGCGCACGGCTCCTCCTCAGGACTGTGGAGCTGGCTCACGACGGTCGATCATAAGAAGATCGGCGTTCTCTACGGTGTGTCGGCACTCTTCTTCTTCGTGATCGGTGGTCTTGAAGCCCTGGTCATTCGTGCGCAGTTGTTCAACGCGAATGCCGCTCTGGTTTCGGCCGAGTGGTACAACGCGATGTTCACCATGCACGGCACC
>CAITDR010000446.1 GCA_903891165.1 uncultured Pseudomonadota bacterium | reverse complement strand
GGGAAAAGCTCAGGGCCCGTCTCCAGAGGGATCTGCCCGATGTGCGGCTTTCGTTTGAACCGGCCGACATCGTCAACCGGATCATGTCGCTGGGCTCCAACACCCCCATAGAAGTGGCCGTCAGCGGCAAGGACTTTTCCGCCACGCGCCTCCACGCGGAGAAGGTGCGGGAAAAGCTCGGCTCTCTCGGTGTGCTGCGGGATGTACACATCTCCCAGACGCTGGACTACCCCAGCCTCGAGGTGAACGTCGACCGCGAGCGGGCCGGCCTGCTCGGCATCCGGATGGTAGACGCCACCCGGAGTCTGGTTGCCGCCACCGCGAGCAGCCGTTTCACGGTGCCGAACTACTGGGCCGACGCCAAAACCGGGGTAAGTTACAGCCTGCAGGTCCAGGTGCCGCAGGCCCGGATGCAGGGCGCCGAGGATCTGCTCAACCTCCCCATCTCCTCCACCAACGGCCGGACGGCCCTGCTGCGGAGCTTCGCCAAGGTCACCGAGGGAAGTGTCGTGGGGGAGTACGACCGCTACAACATGGCCCGCACCATTTCGGTGACGGCCAACATCCATGGCAGCGATCTGGGCACGGCGGCCCGCTTGGTGGACGCGGCGCTCAAGGAACTGGGAACGCCGCTCGGCACGAGCGTCGTGGTCCGGGGACAGGTCCAGCCGCTGCGCGAGCTCGAAGCGGGTTTGCGTTCTGGGCTCGTGGCGGCGGTGGCTGTGATTTTGCTGCTGCTCACGGCTAACTTCCAGAGTCTGCGGCTTTCCTTCATCGTGCTTGGCACGGTGCCGGCGGTGCTGGCGGGGGTGGTGTGCGCGCTCTGGGTTTCCCATACAACGCTCAACCTTCAGAGTTTCATGGGGGCCATCATGGCCGTGGGGGTTTCCGTCTCCAACAGTATCCTGTTGGTCACCTTTGCTCACCGGTTGCAAGCCTCCGGCCTCGGAGCGAAGGAAGCCGCAGTGGAGGGCGTACGCGGCCGCCTCCGGCCCATCCTGATGACCAGTCTTGCGATGATGGCGGGGATGCTGCCCATGGCCTTCGGCGGAACCTCTTCCGAACCCCTGGGGAAGGCGGTTCTGGGAGGGCTGCTTTTTTCAACCCTCGCCACGTTATTGGTCCTTCCAGCCCTCTTTACTCTCGGGGCAAGCAGCCATGCTGCCTCCCCGTCCTTGGATCCGGACGACCCGGATTCCGACCTTCCTGAAGATTCCAAGCACCGCTCTGCAGCGCCGCAGGCCGATGTACCAACCCTCGGAGGCGTTCTTTAATCATCCCGCAAACCCGAGTTTTTATGTCCCTTCCGTCTCTACGTTTTGTTTGCCCCCTCAGCCTTGCTTTTGGGTTGCTGGTCGCCCCGGTTTTCGGGGCCGAGTTTTCCGCGGCGCAACCCTCCACCGGTTCGATCCACCGGTGGGTGGCGCTCCCGGCCACGATGGCACCCTTCCAGCAGGTCCACCTGCGCGCCCGGGTCTCCGGGTATGTGAAATCGGTAGGGGCGGACCGGGGGGACTCGGTGACTGCAGGCCAGGTGCTGGCACAGGTGGAGGTGCCTGAACTGGAGGCGGACCTGCTGCGGGTGAAACCCGAAATGGAGGCCGCGGAGATCGAACTCAAGCGCCTCAAGGAAGCGCAGCTTAAGTCTCCCGACCTTGTGCTTCCCCAAACCGTGGACAACGCCAAATCGCGGTTTTTGGCGGCAAAAGCCAGCGTTGACCGCTGTCTGACCCTGCTGGAATTCGCGCAGATCAAGGCGCCGTTTGCGGGGACGATCACTACCCGTTCGGTGGACCCCGGAGCCTATGTGGCCGCCGGCGGCAGCCCCCTTTTCCACCTAGTCGACGCGCTCAAAATCCGCTGCCAGGTTGCCGTGACCGAAATGGAGACGCCTCTGGCGGGCGTTGGCAAGCCGGTGAGGTTGTTTGTGGACGCGTTTCCCGGACAGGTGTTCGAGGGGAAGGTCAGCCGCGCCAGCCTGGCGCTGGACCCGCAGACGCGCACCATGCTGGTCGAGGCGGACATTGAGAATGCGGGGGCTCGGATCCTTCCCGGAATGAGCGGAACCGCCCGCATCGGAGTCGAGCGCCGGGACGAGGCCGTGTTGGTGCCGCCCGCTGCGGTGGTGATGGAGAAGACGAACGCCTTTGTCTTTAAGCACGTGGGAGGAAAGGCGGTAAAAACCCCCGTGAAGGTCGGATTCAACGACGGGACCCAAGTAGAGGTCCCCGAACTCAAGTCGGGGGATGTTTTGCTGCTGGTAGGGACTCAACCCGTTGCCGACGGACAAGAGGTTACCCTCAAGGCGGCGACGCCTGCAAAGTAACCGGCCTTGCTTTCCTTCCGTTTATCCAAACGCGTGTTGCCATGAAAACCTGTCTCCTTCTTTTGCTCTCCCTGTCCGTGGCCGATGCCGCGCCTTCCTTTGTGGACCTGCCTACGGTGATGCGGTTGGCAGGGGCTAAAAACGAGGAGGTGGAACACGCCAGAACGCAGC
>CAITDR010000445.1 GCA_903891165.1 uncultured Pseudomonadota bacterium | reverse complement strand
GATCGATGCTCCACGTCGGGCGATTGTGGTGTTGATCAGCGATTTTTATGAGGGGGGGAGCCCGGAGGGGCTGGTGCGGGAGATTGGCTCTCTCTGTGCCCAGGGCAGCCGGGTGCTGGGGCTGGCGGCGCTGGATGAGCAGGCCAACCCCGCTTTTGACCGCGAGCTGGGCCAACGCTGCGCCAATGTGGGTGCGGAGATCGGCGCGATGACTCCTGGCCAGCTTGCTGCCTGGATCGCCGAGAAAGTACGATGAGAGCCGACCTCGTTGCTCTGAGTCCGGAGGCGGTGGCCGCGCTGTCCAATATGGGCCTGGTCAAGCGGGCGCTGAAGGAGATTGGAGAGGGAAAAGGCCCACTTTTGTCTGAGGCGCCCGATGGGACGGTGGAGGGCCGCTTTCAAGAGGCCGGAAAAGAGGTGGTTGCCCGCCTGATCCCGAAAAAAACCCTGACGGACTGTCCCTGTAGCTGTGGTGCTTCCACGGTTTGTCGGCACCGGGTGGCGATGGCGCTGGCGTATCGGAGCTGGATCGAGGCGGCGGCGCCACCAGCCGAAGCGGCTGCATCCACATCCGGCACCTCGATCGCGGCATCTGGTGATACTCCGCGCGCGGATACACATCCCTCTGATACATCTCCGTCTGATACATCTCCGTCTGATACATCTCCGTCTGATACATCTACCTCTGATACATCTACCTCTGATACATCTGCCCCTGTTACATCCACTGGTACATCCTCTCCGTCCTTCCGTCCCTGGAATCCGGGCGATATTCCCGACGAGGCCATCGCCGAGTTCTTAGGCAAAAAAGCCATGGAGGATGCCCGGAAGACACGACGCCGTGGCATCGTGGTGGATCTGCGGATGCCACTGCCCGGGTCTCCGACGCCCGTTGCTTTGCTCCCCACCTGCTCCGTGCGTTTTCTGGTACCCGGAGATCTGGCCTATGCCCGCTGTGACTGCAAGCAGACCGAGAGGTGTGCCCACATGGTTCTGGCGGTGTGGGCCTTCCGCCTGATCCGGGGGAAGGAGGGGGAACGCCATGCGTGGACGGTAGAGGTGCGAGAGGAAGGAGCGCCCGCCGTCGCAACGCAGCATCGGGATGCGATGCGGGAAGCCCAGGCCCTGGCCCGGCGGTTGTTACTGGAGGGGGTGGTGAACGCCCGCTCGTCCCTGGGGCAGTCCTTCGCTGTTGTGGGGCAGGCCCTGAGCACCGCCGGTTTTATATGGCCGAAGGTTCTCTTTGAGGACCTGGAGGAGGCGCTGGAGGCCTATCAGGCGCGCTCCGCACGCTATCATGCGGGGACCGTCCTGACGGTCCTGGCCGCCCTTGCGGCACGGGTCTGTGCCCTGCTTCAAGGAGGCGATCTACCTCCGCGCTACCTGCTGGGAGAGGGCGAGAGGCTGGAGACCGCGTTGAACAAGCAGAAGCTGGTCTCCCTGGGCGCACGGATGGAGGCCGACGGGCGGCAACGCATCGCGTCGGTGATGCTTGCGGATCCCGCCTCCCGGATCGTCCTGGTGATGGAGAAAATCTGGGATTTTGAAGAAGGGGTGGATCTGCCGGAAGGTCCGGCGATGGTCAACCGATCGATCTCTTCTTCCGTAAGCCTGGGCCGTGCGGCACGGGGGATCATTCAGACCATTGTGGCCAAACGAATGGCAAACCGCCGGGTACGACTTGGGGTAAATCGTCAGGGCTCCATCGACGCCTCTCCACAGACCGGCGACTGGTCCCAGTTTCCGCCGCCCATCCGGGTGGTTTCGCTGGCGAAGTTGGCCGAAGACTGGGACGCCCGGGCACCCCAGGTGCTGCGGCCGCCGCTGCTTGCCGAAAATGTGCATGTCCTGGAGTTGGCGGAAATAGAAGATAGTTCCTATGATCCTGCCGAGCAGCGCCTCTGTGCCCTGGCGAAGGATGCGGAAGGTACCGAGGTGCTTCTGACCCGCACCTGGCAGGCGGTTTCCCCCCAGGCCCTGGACCACATCGCCGCCGCACTGCGGGGCGATATGGGAAAAGTACGCTTTATCAGTGGAGAGCTGACACGGCATCTCGGTCGTTTCGAGTTGGATATCCTGGCCATCGTGGCCGACCGGATAATCGTGCCGGACATCGAAGGAGAGGCCATACCGCCCGTGGCCGCAGGCGGAGGGATCCAGCGCCCCCACCCCCCCGTGGAACAGGCCTTGCTGGAGACACTTTCCGCGTTGGAAGAGGCGGTACACCAGGGGTTGAAGGGCCTGCCGACCAGTTTTGTGCAGCGGTTGCGGGCCGCTGCCCGAGGGCTGGAGGAGGTGGGAATGGAGGCGACGGCACGGCGCGTCCATCGCTTTGCGGAGGCGATGCGGCGGGCGCATGCCGGCCAAGCTGCGGAGTGGGAAGATGCCGCTCGGTGTTGGGAAAATGCCGCGATCCGCGTCCTGTTGGCGCGGGAGGCGGTGGGATAGACCCCTTCCCGAACGCGTCCAAGTCGTGTAGAACAGAGGGAACCGGAAGGCCCATGCGCTTGCTCTCTTCCCCCCTCCTCCTTCTGCTGTTGAGCTGTGCGGGTGAGGAGGCGACCGCGCCCCTGCCTGCCCCATCGCAACCGGAGGTATACACGCCATCGGATTGGTGGGGACTGGTTTCCGAGAGGATAGAGGCGGAGAGTCGGGCTTTTCGGCCGGAGGGGGACGCATTTATTGCCGACATCCCCGGGCTGCCGGTGCAGGTCGATGCGCAGGGAATCCGGGCAGAGCTAGGTTTTTCCACCGTGCGCTTGGGGCTGGTGGCGTTGGGGCGTGACGGTCTGGAGGAGACACTTCCGTTCACCAGCATCGTCTCTGGGGAGTGTACGGAGGAGGTGGATGTTTCAGGAAATTGTATTCCCCAGTTGGAGTCTCGGCGACCGGGGCTCCTGGAGTGGTGGCGAAGCCGCCGGGATGGGCTGGAGCAGGGCTGGACGGTGCAGCTCGCTCCCCCGGGGAGAGGGCCCCTGTCCCTGGTGCTGCGGGTAGAGGGGGCCGAGGTGGAGGGGGAGGGGGAGCTGCTCCGGCTGGTGGAGGGCGGGCAGGTGGCGGGCTACTACCGCGACATCCGCGCCTGGGACGCCGAAGGTCGGTCCCTGGTCGCCTGGATGGAGGCGGGGGAAGGGGAGCTGCGGCTGCGGGTGGAGGACGGCGGAGCGCGCTACCCCATCGTGATCGATCCGGTGCTCTCCACCGCGGCGAGCACCATTGATGTGGCGACGTTGGGCTCCTTCGGCGCCAGCATGGCGAATGCGGGGGACCTGAATGGTGACGGCTACCAGGATGTGGTGGTGGGGGCCTACAGCAGCAATTCTTCGGCGGGGGCGGCTGCGATTTTTATGGGGAGCTCCGGGGGGCTGGGCTCTGCCCCCTCGCGCATTTTGCGCGGGGCTGCCGCTGGAGACAGCTTCGGAAAAGCGTTGGCGGGCGGCGGAGATTTGAATGGGGACGGCTACGATGATCTGGTGATCGGTGCGCCAGGCTATTCCTCCTCTACCGGGCAGGTTTCCATCTTTCTCGGCTCCGCTACTGGAATTGCGGCGACCGCCTCCAGCACGCTCACCGGTGCGGGCACCAGTCGCTCCTTCGGCGGTGCGCTGGCGGTGCTTGGGGACTACAACCGGGATGGCTACGAGGACCTGGCCGTCGGCGCGCCCACCACCAGCTCCAATGCGGGGGCGGTGTACACCTACCGGGGGAGCAGCAGCGGGGTGAGCAGCACCTCGGATTTTTCCGTCGCCGGAAGTGTAAATTATCGTACTGGAACCTCCATCACCGGCGGTGACTTCAACCAGGATGGCTACGCCGATCTCGCCTTTTCCTCCCCCGGGCTCACTTCCAGTAAAGGCAGGGTGACCGTCCATTTTGGGGCCAGCACTGGCTTCACGGTTGCCAGCCGCACCACCATCGACGGGGAGGCCTTCAACGACCTCTTCGGCACCGGTCTGGGCAGCGTGGATCAGAATGGCGACGGTACCGTTGACCTGCTGGTGGGATCTCCGGGCTGGTCCGGAAGCACCGGAAAAATCTATGTATTCAAGGGATCCGGTAATTTTTCCTATGCAAATGGCGCCCTGGCCACATGCAGCCAGCAGGGAGAAACCATTGGAGATAGCTTCGGATCGGTGATCGTCGGGCTGAAAGATGTCAGCGGCGACGACGTGGGCGAGGTGGCGGTGGGTGCGCCATCGTACAGCGCTGCAGCAGGACGGGCCTACCTGTTCTACGGTGCGCGGAGCGCCGGTATCGGCAGTGGCGGCGCTGGCAACGCCGACCTGATCATCACGGGGAGTGTGGCCTCCTCCTACCTGGGAAGCTCGCTGGCGGGAGCGGATACCAACGCCGACCCGCTGGGGGAGTGGCTGATCGGTGCCTATGGCAGCGGGCAGGTACAACTTTTTGAGACCCACAACGCCGGCACCCTGGATGGGACGGTGGACAGCACCCTGAGCGGATCGAACGCCAGCAACTACTTGGGGGCGGCGGTGGCGGCGGCCGGGGACGTAAACCTGGACGGCTACGGGGATATGATTGTGGGGGCCTACGGCTACAACAGTAGTACTGGTAGAGTCTATATTTTTCACGGAACGGCTGGCGGCCTGATCACAAACCCCTCTACCACCCTGACCGGCCAGACCGTGGGGGACCAGTTTGGCTGGGCAGTGGCCCCCGCCGGGGACGTCAACCGGGATGGCTACAGCGATGTGGTCATCGGCGCGCCCCGCTACAGCAGCTCAAAGGGACGCGCGTACATTTATCATGGTTCCAGCACGGGTGTACGCAGCTCTGCCAGTACCACGCTGACCGGGGCTACAGCAAGTGATCTGCTGGGAAGCAGCGTTTCTACCGCCGGGGATGTGAATGGCGACCGCTACGCCGACGTGGTCATCGGTGCCCCCGGGCTGTCCTCCTCCACTGGAGCCGCCTATGTCCACCACGGCAGTAGTACCGGGATCAGCAGCACCATCGGCACCACCCTCCCCGGTGCCAGCTCCAGCGGTCACGGAAGTTCGGTTGCGGCGGCGGGGGACGTAGATGGCGATGGCTACGCCGATGTTCTGGTCGGTGCCCCTTCTACCTCGGGCAATACCGGCTCGTTTTCGTTGTATGAGGGCGGCAGCTCCGGGGTGAGCATGACGGCCACGTTGAGTATCAGCGGGGGGAGCGCCTCCGGTCGCTTCGGCTACAGCCTGGCCGGCGGGGACGTGAACGGGGACGGCTATGCCGACGTTCTGGTGGGGGCTCCTGGAGAAAACTCCAATAGCGGGGCCGTCTATGCCTATCTGGGCTCCTCGGGTGGGCTATTCTCGACCGTCAGTGCCACCCTGGTAGGAACGAGTGGCTCTGGGCTGGGCACGACGGTGGCGGTTCCCGGGGATGTCAGCGGCGATGGCTACGACGACATAGTGGTGGGTGCGCCGTTGGTCAACAGCTCTGCTGGCTTCGCGGCCCTTTTTCTTGGAGGATCTTCGGGCATCAGCAGCACCGCATCCCTCTCTTTTTCCGGGGCAACCAGCGGCGATCTTTTGGGTCAGGTGGTGGCGGGGGGAGATGTCAATGGCGATG
>CAITDR010000444.1 GCA_903891165.1 uncultured Pseudomonadota bacterium | reverse complement strand
AGATCGTCCAGGCCGCGCTCGTCGCTCCACCAATAGGATAGCTCGATGCCGCCCTGCAGACTCGCACGCACCGGCAGCCAGCCCAGGCTCGCACCAATGCCAATACGGTTCCGACGATCGATCCAAGGATACCAGCCAGCGCTGCCCTCGATCTTCATATCCCACCAGGACTCGGAGCGATTGGCGTCCTGGATCCACCCCTTGATCCCGGCACTCGCCCCCAGCAGGATCCACGGCGGCAGCAGAAGGCGGCCGGAGAAGGTGGCGTCCAGGCTATCCGGGGACCAGGGGGCGGGGTTCGTGGTCAGACCCAAAAGTGCTTCTACCCTGGCTTCTCGCGCGGGAAGCAGGCGGGCGGCCAGCGTGGGTCGCAACGAAAAGGGGTGGGTGGCCGAAAAACTGTTCCAGGCGTCGGGATCCACAGCGCCCAGACGGTCGGGGGAGCCGGTGACCACAAAACTGCTCTCGATACCTGGGATCAGGTCCAAAAGCGGATGTGCCCGATAAAAGGCGCGGGATCCCAAGCGCAGCTTGCCGGTCCATGCGCCCAGGCCGGGCTGGTAGTAGGTGCTGAGGCTGGCGGCGAGCTCCAGTGGATTGGCCTGGTAGAGTGCGCGGGTGGTCAGACCCAGGGTCGCCGGTCCGGCGCGCATTCTTCCGGTCAACTCGGCCATTCCCCATAGGGGAAGACCGTCAAAACGGCGCGTCACCCCTGCAAGAAGGCCGGTATAGCGATCGTGGCTAGGCAGGCGCCCGGTCACGTGATCCGACCAGCTCAGCTCGCCGTAGACGGTGGGGGCACTGCCACGGGTGGGCAGGAGGGGACGGCGACCGGGCAGCAAGGTACCCGCAAAGGGGTCCAGGGCCGGAGCGGCGGTAGAGGAGGAGGAAGATGCACTTCTTGCCTCCTTCAGGCGGTTGGCGGGCTCCGGCAGCGCGACCGACAGGCTGACCGTGGCGGGCGCGTCCGCCAGGATGGTCACCGACACCGGCCCCTGGCCGACCACCGGAACCAGCCAAGAATCCCCCACTTGTACTGCAGGAACCTGGATATTGTCCACCAGTGCGTAGGGCACTCCGTCGCCGGAGAGCTTCAAAATTTGAACCACCCCGGGCGCCGCCAACGTGAAGCGCAGCGGACGACGCGGTGCAACCGCCCAGGCATCCACCACCATCCGTGCCCGCACCACCTTGCCCGCCTGCTCCACACGCACCGCGACCGCGTGGCCCGGCCCCACCGGCCCCACGCGCAGCCAGCGTGCCCGGGAAGTGATGCGGAAGACCTGACCTTCTGGCACTTCCAGGGTGCTCTGGACACCGTCCTCCACCACCGGTACCACACAGGGAGTGGGCGCATCGGCACCGGCCTGTTCGTCGCGGCAGACCATCTCGATGGTGGATCCGCTCCGACCGGGCAGCTCGGTATTGCTGCGCAGATCGTCGCGAAGTACAAGGTACTCGCCAGGTGTCCAGGACAGACCCAGCATCGCCTCGCGGATCTGACCGGGCAGGGTGGGCGGAAGGCTACGCTCGCGCTCTTCACGGCGTGTTCCCGCCCCTTCCGCGAGGAAGGGGACCGACATCCAGCCCACCTGGGCCAGCGCGCGGCTGCGCAGCTCTGTGCCCATTTCGCCGGCCTGCAGGCTGTGCAGCAGCGCCATCAGCGGCCGGGAGTTTTCCAGCTCCATGACCCCGGCGGGCAGCCATGCGCCGATTTCGGCCAGCCCTTCGGCGGTGATCGGCCCGGAGCGATCGGCGGCGGCATACGCAGCCGCCGGGCTGACCGCACCGAGGGCACTGCTGCTGGGAATCCAAGGAGCGGTCAGCAGGTTGCGGGCACGAACCTTGGCTTCGGGACTGCTCGATGGATCGGCCAGCAGACGCTGCAGATCGCGGCGTGCCGCACCAGTCTGACCCATGGACGTAAGCAGGGTCGAGCGTAGTAGCAGGATCTCAGAGACTTTTTCGGGCACCGTGCAACCGTCCGTCCGGCTCCGACCATCCAGGGCCGTCGACAGGCTGCGTAGGCACTCCAGGCGCCGCTCGATCGGCGCATCGGTAAGTGCCGTTACAGATTCATCCGAATCTGCTGTGGTCTGAACTACAGATTCTCCCTCTTCCTCCTCCCCATCCGCCTGCGGAAGAAGGGGAGAGGCGGGCAATTCCCAGCCCGGCGGCAATTCCGAGAGCGGTCGGCGCCAGGACAGGTGGGCCTGCAGGTGCTTGTCTCCCCGCAGGCTGATCAAGGAGCTTCCTGCCGGAATCTCCAGGTTGATCATTCCCTCGTCGCCCTCCAGGTGGATACGACGTTTGCCGCCCGGCCCCAGATCCAGCTCCGCATCCCCCGGCCCACCGGTCAAACGCAGCAGTACCTCGGTGCCCCACTCCGCTCCCGGCACCACCCAGCGGGTCGGCAGCGGCGCATAGGAGAGCAGGCGAACCGTGCTCCCCGCCTGGGGCGCAATTTCGGGGTCCACGAGGCGCAGACTGCCCCTCTCGACCCGCAGCGAGTGAGCACCCGGTTCAACGCCGATCTCCAGTGGAAGCCCGGCAAGGCTGCTGTCCACTGTATAGGGCTTGCCATTCAGCAGAAAGCTCGCCGGACCGTCGGTGGCCAGGCGCAGCAGTGGCACCCGGCCCCCACCGACGATCGGCATCTGGAGTAGGATCCGACTGCCTTCTTCCAGGTAGCGCTGACGTAGACCCGGTCCAGGACCCTCCTCCACCCGCCAGAGCAGGGGCACGTTGGGGTCGGCCATCGGGGCGCTGGCCCACAGCGTCCAGTCCGACAGCGACAGCAGCGCCTCGGCGCGGTCAGCGGAGCCCATGGCTTGGAGTGCGGCCAGACCACGGCTGCGCAGGGGAGGTGGATTCAGGGCGTCCAACCAGCGTCCAAAGGCGGCGGGATCGGCATGCCGGGCCAAGAGCGAGGTGTAGGGAAGGAGCAGGGCCGGATCGAGGGCGCGCTCGCGGTCCCAGCGTGAGAGGAGCGCCAGCGCTGTGGGGACGTGATTCTCCGGTAGGGTGGCTGGTAATTCCAGACCCAGTCCCACCTGAAGGGTGGTGACCAAGGGGGAGGAAGAGGCAGGTGCGGCCAGCTGGGCCAACTCGCGGCGGGCACCGGCCTGATCCCAGAGCAGATAACGGCGGAGGACCTCGGCAATTCCCTCTTGAGTACTGGAGAGCACCCGCAGCGGATCCGGCAGGGCCGGGCGTCGGCTCCACAACCTCGCCGCCCCCAACAGATCTGCATCCGCACGCAGGATCAGGGTGTGTGAGCCCGGAGGGACCACCACCCGGTAATTCTGGGAGATGCTGACCGGCACCCCGTCGGCGTTCAGGCGCGGGACAGGCTCTCCCGGAAGTTTGGGGAAGAAGCTCCAGACCGGCTCGGGAGGCACCTCTGCGCCCAGGGTGCGTACCAGCGTGCGCTGCTGCAGCAGGCCGTCCCCCCAGATAGAGACGGTTGCCGCGAGGCTATCGCCAGGCACCGGAAGGCGAAGCTCCCACTCCACCACCGCCGGCCCCTCGACCAGCAGCTCCCAATCCTGGCCGACCGGCAGCAAGCCGCCTCCCTGGGGCGCGGCCGGATCGGCGGGACCGGGGGCTGGCAGCGGCCGCATACCGTGATCGGGGCGGGCCAGACTGCGCAGCCCTTCCAGCCGAAGGGTCGCCGCCGCCACCGCCAGCTTCTCGGCAAGGTGCAGCTCGGTTCCCGCCTCCAGAAGATCGGAGCGAAGTGTATTGGTTTCGGCGTAGACACCACGTGCGCGGCTGGAATCCAGGCGCAACAGCGGATCCTCTTTGGGGTGACGCCCCAGATCCAGCTGTCGCCCCAGCGCGTCCTCCAGGCGGCTCCAGGTGGCGGACTCCACTTCGTCCAGGCCCACCTCCACCCGGAGAGAGAGGAAGGCCGTGGAAGAGATCCGAAGTGTACGGCGGTGCAGGGTGGCGGGAAGCACCCACTGCTCATCGCCGGTCTGCTCCAGCCCCAGCTCCACCTGTAGGGCGCCGCCCACGTCCTCTACCCGCGGCGCCGTACGCCCACCCAGACGGAGAGCGGTGGCTGCCGGAAGCACCAACGTCGCACTTTGGTCGGGTTCCAGGCGCAGGTTTCCGTAGAGGGTCTTGCCATCCTTCAACAGCGGTGCCGGCTCCCAGCCCGCATGGGCCAGTCCGAGAAGAAGGAGGATCAGGCTCATGGGCTCTGCTCCTGCCAATTGATCCAGGTGTTGCGACTTGATCCCCGCCCGTGGGTGGAGGTGAAGCGCACCCAGAGGTTACGGCCTTCCACAACTTCAAAGCGGATCGTATGTTCTCCTGCTGCTAGGTCCGGCTCGATGGGCACCCGAACTGCGCCCAGGGTGCCGACCTGACTTCCCACCTCGTCCATCCACCGCGCCTTCTCTGGACGCGTCAAGAGTTCGACGATGGAGCTGGGCCGGGAAAAGGAGGAGAATGCGGCGGGAATGAAGGAGGGGCTCCCTCCGTCGATGGCCCAGCTGATCACGGCGCGGCTGAGGTTCCCGTAGAGGAAGGCGTGGACCACCGCCGAGTCGCCGGGTTCCGTCGTGATGCGCACATCCATCGGCTGTGTGAAGGACCATACCCGACGTACAGTTTCACGGCTGCCGGTACCCGCCGCGTTCACCCACCAGCGGCCAGGCGCATCCACCCGCAGGTTGTGTTTGCCGGGGGCCAGATCGTCCAGCGTGATACGCCCGGCCGGCACCACCACTGGGAAGCGGCGCAGCTCCAGACCATCGGCAAAGACCCGTGCTTCCTGGCCGATCTGATCGACAGGCACTTGCCATGTCAAGACCGCGCCACGCTCCGGCGCTTGTACGGTGGCCGGCAGCGCCGTCCGATCGCCGGCACCGAAGGCACGTGTCGCATCGCGTGGATCTTCGGCCAGGGCCCGCTCCAGCGGCCGGTTGACCGGCTCCAGCGTAAATTCATGGGCCACACCCTCGGCCTCTCCCTCCAGCCCGGCGGCGCGGCGGCGCTCTTCCTCCCCCCAGGGTTCGATACGGATGATGGCATCGACGCGGGTGGTCTGCTCGGCGGCGGTGAGCGGATCCAGGTTGGAAGGCCAGATCGTCGCCCAGGCGTCCATGTCGTAGGGCACATAGCGGCCGCGTACATGCAGCGGTGGTAGATCGGTAAAACCCGCGAGGTGCCGCGGGGGGGCGTCGGGGGGATCGTAGACGGCGAGGGCAAGATCCACCAGCGCGTCCGCACGCGCGGAGATTGACCGGGTCTCTGGCAGCATCCGGATCCACATGGAGGTAGGCTCGGAAGGCCATGCGAGGTGATCGGGGGCCTGCCGGTAGCGCTCGTAGCGAGAGGCCGGCGCGCTCATCGGCATCTCCGAGCGGCGCAGCACCTTTCCGCTTTCGTCGCGTTCCTCGATGGCCACGGTGGCGCCCGCAGATTCGGAAGGGAGACCCACCGGAAACCGGGCGGTCACCCGCAGAACATTGGGGCCGGCCACCTCGGCCTCCACCGACAACAGCTCCGGTCCGGTGCGCCACATGGGCAGACCGGCCACGTCCGGGGCCAGCAACATGCCGCCCTCGGCCAACGGTGTGGTGTTGGGATGGCCCCAGACCGCGATCTGGCGGGGATCTCCCTGCTCTACTTTGGTGAAGACCGGCAAGGTTCCACTGGCATCGTCAGGGCGGAAGGCGTGAACACTCACGATGGTGTCGGCCGCTGCCTGGATAAACCAGCGCCCGTCGCTGGGTGATCCACAGCTTGCAAGCTCGGGATCGGCGGGGTCGGCACCCACATCAAAGGGCAGCACCACACAGCGTACGGTCATGTCCTCCGGTCCCTGCAGGCTCAGGCTGGCCGGTCCGCGAAGGTTCCAGGCTACCGCCTGTCCGGGCCGCAGGGGATTTTCGTCAAAGGTCGTTTCCTCCCAGCTCTCCCGGAAGTCGGTGATGCGGAGGGAGAGCATGTCGAAGTCGCGACCTTCTACACCCGTTGGTGCAAGGCGCTGCCAGCGCGACAACAGGTCGCTGTCCTGTTCGCGGAGACTCAGCACCTGCCAGGGCAAGGCGGTGGTGTTTGCGGCGCTGGCCTGCTGCATGGGGAAGGGGAGCGCATGATGGAGTTGCTGGACTTCGCCCTGCAGACGTGGCATCTCCTCCCAGCCACGCATCACGATGCGGTCGTTGGAGATGGAGCGGAGGTGGATCTGGGTGACACCCTTCAATTCATCAAAATCAATGAAGAGATCCTGGAGGTCGGTGGCGATCCGGTCGTTTTCCAACAACAGCGAGCTGGCCTGGCCATCTACCGCGTCCCCTGTACGCGACTCGCGGGTGCGCAACCAAAGTGGCCAACGACGTACCGTGTTCCCGTCTTCGTCCTTGGCCAGCACCTCAAAACCGTAGATCCAGGAGGTTCGACCGCGGTCTTCGACAGGCGGCGGAAGGACAACGGCCGAGGAGATACGCAGCCGCCGGGTCTGGGAACGCACCGGTAAGATCACCGGCTTGTCCTCCATCAGCTCTACCAGGAGCACCCGCTCAGCGGTGAGCATGGCCAACGGTCCGGTCAGGCGGGGCACGCTGGTCCAGGCCACCCAGCCCAACACGAATATACTAAGCCAGCCCAACAGGGGAAAGAGCAGGCGTTGGGTATCCGCACCGGCCGGTGTTGACCTCATGGCTTGAGGGCCTCCTGCTCCGCAAGAAGGAGGCTCAGGGTGGGCTCATACCAGGCTCGGACCCGGTGGGCGACGTACACAGTGGCGTAGCGACGGTCAATCAGGGTGGTGGAAAGGCGGCGGCGGACGTTTGCGGGGTCGCGGAAGCCGATCTGCCGCACGGTGGCGGTGTAGGGGGTCACGGTCGCGCCCTGGTTCAACAGCGGACGCAGCGCATCCTGGATCCAGGGAAGAATGCCGACTTCTACAGTCCATGCGTCCTCGCTTACCACCACCATGTCGGCCTCGGCGTGGCTGGGCGGGTGCCAGGGACGCAGGCCAAGGACGTGGGTTTCCTCCGCCGGCAAGGACAGCAGGATTCGGCGGAAGATCAGGTTGTAGAGGGCACCGGCCGCCATGGCGGTATGCTCCACTTCGTCCGGGCGGCTGCAGCGGGCCAGCAGCACCCGGGCCCGGGTCTGCTCCCAGAGTGCCCAACCCATCGCAAGGGTATCCCGTTCGGTACAGGCATCGGGGACTTCGATCACCGACGAGTTACCACTGTCCCGCATGATCGCTACCCATGCCGGCCTGCCTTCACCGGGGATGCTGCCCACCGCGCGGAAGGGCACTCCGTCGGAAGCCTTGCCCTCGTAGACCCGCAGGCCCAACCGTTCGGCCAGACCGGCGGCCATCCGGAGCGCCTCCGGGCTGCCGCCCCCGAGGACCGGATCCAACAGCGCCACATCGGCCAGGGTGGGCTGGATACTTTCAGCAGGGGAGGGGGGTGCGGTACGGATTTCATCCTGGGAGACCACCGCCATGAGGCCCGGCCAGGGCGAGGTGTCCTTGCCAAAAACCAGCGAAGCCAACGAAATAGCTTCCGTCCGAGACAACACCAGAGTGGCTTCGCCCGGGGCATCCTGGGTCAGGTAGTGGCTGAGGCTCTCGATACCGTCGCCCGGGGTGGTGCCACCGGTCAGCGCCGGGCCGTCGCCGCTCAGCAGCAGGTTGATGGTGCCCAGCCCCTCGGCCCGTACGGCCCGGAGCAGTGCCGGGGAGGGCCAACGGACCAGGTTGTCCGGTCTGATCAGAAGTACGCTGGCACCCAACTTTTCCCGCAGGGCGAGCCCGGCGAGCAGGGCCAGCGGCTGCCGACTCGTGGGCTGCACCAGCACCGCCATGGGCGTTCCCTGCCGTATGGCCATGGCGCCCCGACCGGTTGCAGACCAGTTAGAGGTTTCGGTCAGGATAGATTCACTGCCGACTTTGGTCAGGTCCATGTCGGCAGGAATGGTAGGGTCTTCACCGCGTAGCAGGGCACGGGCGGCGGCTTCTTGCCGCGCCGAGCGCAGATCCAGGTGCAGGGGGGCATCGGTGCGCATCGGCGCATTTGCCAGAGCGATCAAGGGGTCGGTGACGACGAGCGGGGTGCTGAAGCGGGGGGTGATCCCCGGATTCAACACCGCCAAGCCGATGGAGATGGCGATCGCAGCGGCGGCGCCGCCGAAGGAGACCCCCAGGGCGGGCAGCATCACCCGGATGGAGTCGCCCGCCCGCCAGCAGCGTACCGCCAAGAGCGAGGGCATGATGTAGCCGATGCCCAGGACGTGAGAAACGCGGATTTCCGGCAGGTAGATCGGCAGCAGGTGGGAGAGCAGGATCTGGAGTAGATACTCCAAGACAAAGCAGAGCACCAGCGGCCTGGATCCGGTAAAATTAATAGAGCGGAGGCCGGGAAAAGCCATGAGCAGGTGCAAGGATGCGGTCAGCACCAGCACTTCCAGTACCGTCCCCACCAGCTGCACCGGGGTCATCCAGGCGATGGCCAACAGCCCGGGAACCACGATGCCGCCGTAGTCCCAGCCGTAGCGCAAACGGGCGCGGGATGCGATCCAGGAGCCCACCAACAGGATGATCCACACCCGAGGATTCTCGGAGAGTTGCTGGCGGAGATCCTCGTGGTCCAGCTGAAAGAGCGACAGGGTCAGGTTGGTGTAGGGCATGATCACCCAGTGCAACACCGCCCAGGTCAGCGCGGTGGGAACCGCAACCTGCGGTACCCCGCGCACCACACCCGCCCGGTACAGGGTGTAGCCCACCAGCGGTACCAAGACCAAGCCGACGCTGTTAAGGCTGCCTAAAAGACCCGGATTATTCGGGGCGACCATCGCCTCCAGCCAGCCCCACTCCACCACAAGTCGCACCGCCGTGCTCAACACCACGATCAGAAAGAACTGATCGCGGCCGAAGAAGCGACTCCACAGGCCCCAGCGTGCCGAGAGGTCGGAGAGCAGCCAGGCCAGCACCGCGGTGATCATCGCCTCGGCCACGGTGACGCCCGCCGCGACCGGGTCTACCAGATAGACCGCCGCCAACAGGCCGGGTACCACGAGGCCAGAGAAGGGCCAGCCGATGGTCTCCTGAAGGACAAAAAGCCACAACACCCCCACCAACACGGTGGTGAGGATCGCGGTCTCTCCGGTCTCTGGAAACAGGGGCAAGTACATCAGCGGGCAACTGTATACCCCATTGCAGAGACCTTGGGCGTTGACTTACCGGTCGGTATTGCTGGTGTAAGTGTGGCTCACCGCGGCGTCTGGCAATTTGCGTTTTTTGATAATTTGGGGAGTAAAAAAATAGCCGCAAAATATGAATATTGGGATGTGTGCCAACGGCGGGCGGCCGACTTGTTCCACCGCCGGCCCGCAGCGGTTCTTTTTTTTTCCATGATTTTCTGCGGCAACAGCAGAGTGCCCCGCCCTATGCGCGGAGCGAGGGGGCGGCAATGCGTGGGGCTGCGGCAACGAAGCCTCGGATCCCGTCGCTTTCTCCGGATCCTAACTATACATCTGACCGCACCAATTTGTGATGCTCAGCCGTAGATCGCCGTCAGTGGCTCGGCGCGATAGTCACCTACATCTTCCGTGATCCCCACGTCGGTCAGGATCGCCCGGAAGATGTGCTCCGGCTTCACCACTGTGCCACTTTCGGCACTGGTGATCCCCGTTGCCAGGTCCATGCCCACCGGCGCCATGCCCACGTCGGAGCTGCCGCCCAACACCACCCCACCTCGCACGCCGCCACCCACAAGCATACAGGCATTGTGGATGTTGTGGTCCCGGCCGCTGCTGGAGTTCAATAGGGTAGAGCGGCCGAATTCGGAAAATGCCACGATGGTGGTGTGGTCGAGCCAGCTGTCACCCGCATCACTGTAGGGCAGCGAGGCCAGCTCGTCAATCATCGCCGCTATCAGGTTGAAGCCCCCTTCAATCCTGGGTCCCTGCGAGCTGGCCCACTCCGGGCCATGCGTATCCAGGTCGCGCGCCGCCTCCATACAGACGGTGCGGCTGATGCCCGAGGTGATGGCGCGCACGGCTGCGGCCGCCTGCGCATTGGGACTGGTCAGGTCACCGGTGGAGATGCCATAGCGGTCGCGGAGCGCCTCCATCTCGTCGGTATAGGCGCCAAAATCGAAGGTATCGTCCAGCCCCAGCGCCACCAGCTCCTGCGCTGCGGAACGGAACTCCAGAGACGAGCGGAAGAAGTCCGAGCGGTGGACCTTTTCACAGCGCCCCGTTTGATACATGAGCGCATCTACTGCCGCTTTTTCTACATCCACCAGCGCATCGGCACCGGGGCGTAGCGCACGGACCAGATCGCTGACCGACGCAACCCGGATGGCGTTGGCATAGGAGGGCTGGTCGGTGTTGTAGGACTCCACCCGCACCGAGAGTTGCGGCACCGGCTCGTTTTTTCCAAGGTAGGAAGCGAGAATGGTGCTGAGCGAGCTCCCTTGCGCCTGCAGGCCGGAGGGTGCACGACCGGTCAGGTAGCGGCGGCGCCCCACCTCGTGGGTGAGTGTGTCCATGCTCATGCCGCGCACCACACAGAGCTTCTCTGCGTGCCGAGCCAGATCCCCGATGTAGGGGCCAAAAGTCATCCCCGGAACACTGGTTTCCACCAGGTTCTGGTAGCCCACAGGAAGATAGGAATAGCCGGTATCGATCAGGGTGACCTTTCGAAGATCATCGCGGAAGATCGTGGGATCACGGGGATCCAGGCCCAACAAAAGGTCCCAGCCGCCGTTGAAGTAAGCGAAGATAAAATAGCGGTCCTTGGTCTCGCCTGCAGCACCCCGGGCGCGGCGGATGAGGGGCGCGCCAAAGGCAGAGAGGACACCAGTTCCAACCGCACCACGGAGCAGAGAGCGTCGGGAGGGAATCACGTTGGCCTCAATAGGAGTAGAAGTCAGGATGGGTGATAAGGCCCACGCAGAGGGCCTCCCAGGCCGGTGCCATCGCGCCGCGGCGGCTGTAGACCTCGACCAACAGCGCGCGGTAGGGATCCAGCCCGGGGTCGTCCACCGCAAGGCGGCGGCCGTGAAAACGGAGGAGCGCCGCCGAAAGTGCCTCGTCAATTTTGGGGGACGGCGGCACATCTTCCAAAACCACCCCCACCATCAGGGCGCGGTCGGTGCGGGTGGGCTCCACCTCCATCATCGCGTGGCAGGCTGTGCTCGCAGCGTCCTCCAGAAATTTCTGGAAGAGCAAACCGGGAAGGAGATCCTCCTCCGTTGCCGATAAGTAGTCTGGCTTACCGAGTGTGCCCTCCAGGGCTGCAAAAAGCTCCACCTGTTGACCACCTTGCTCTTCTGTCCAGCCAAAACCGCCGGTCACCCGCTCGATGGAGCTGCGGAGCTGGTCCACGTTCATGCGACGCCAGCCGCGTCCGGGGATACCCTCGGTGGAGAGGGGCGTTTTTTCCTCGGGAATCACCACGGCGGCCGGGGTATTGTCGCCGCAGGCCAGAAGCCAGATCAGCGGGCTCATCGTACACTCCGGTAGTTGTCGCTGGTGACGATCTCTTTCACCAAGCTGCGGTAGGAGTAGTTATCCGCGATAAAATCTTGGGAAAGCTGGGTAATCCAGGGCTCCTCCCAGTCTTCAATCGGCCTTCCCAGCAGCCAGGAAGCGGTCTTTTCGGCCACACAGAGGGGTAGGCGCCCGTCGGCAACGGCGTTGGCAACCAGGAGCTTTGGTCCTTCCTCCACATTGGGTACGTGCCGCTCTTCCAGGAACTCGTAGCCTTTCAGCCAGCCCAGGTAGGGATCCTCCTCGGAGGAGAGGGAATCCACCACATAGTAGGCGGAACATTCCTCGGAGCAAGACTCTCCGGTGGTCGCACACCACGCACACTCGGCGCTGCTGGCGGGAAAGCGCTGAGGATCCAGGTAGCCCGCACCATATTCCGACCAGCGCCCCCAATGGGAACCCGCAGGCTCCAACAGGGCGTGGCAGTAGTTGCAGCCCTCCCGCTGGGTCAGATCCAGAGAGGTGGCCGAGCTGTCCAGACCAGAAATTCCCCCATCGGGCGGCTGGAAAGGCTGGCAGAGGAAGGCATTGTAGAAGCGGTTGGCCCGCCCCCGGCGGGTCTGGAACTTCATCAGGTAGAAGGTGGAGGTGAGGATACCGGCGTGCTCGTCGCCCAGCTCTACCGGCACCCAGGTGTCCACGTCGGTGAAGGCAAGATTGGGGAGGAGATCAGGGTCTACCGGCGCTTCATTGAAGCGGACGTGGGCAGGCACCTTGGTCT
>CAITDR010000443.1 GCA_903891165.1 uncultured Pseudomonadota bacterium | reverse complement strand
TCCAAGCAGGGGAGAAACCAGGATCACCTGTGGCGCCTGATCCACCACACTGGAGTCATCCTTTCCACCGGTGGCACAGCCGGCCAAGAGCAACAGGCAAGCGATTCGACGGTGCATCCGATCCTCTCCCGCGACGCAGCATAGCCCGTCTGGCCGCGATCCGCCCCATGCCGCTGCGCGTTGGGCGGCATAGAAGGAGCAAGGAGGTGGGATGCTTCGGTGGACCGGAAGTGGGGCGGTGGCCATGCCCAAGAGCCTGCAAGTTCGGCTGCAGCGCACCTATCCCGGAAGGGTGCGGGCCGGTGCGCCGCTGCCTACCCGCGCGATGTCAAAGGAAGAAGTTCTGGAAAACCTTAACCACTTCACCACAGCCTCCACGCGGGGGCAGGTGGTGGAGGTGGTGGTTTTTACCGGGGTGGGAGCCGCCTGCCGTCCTGACCTGACGATGCTCGCAGCACACGCGCGTGCGCGCGGGATACGTCGGCTGATCCTCCATGCTGGGGTCGAAGATCTGGAGAATATGCCTGCACTTTTGCCGGTGGACCGCCTCGTACTTCCGCTTCAGGTCGGCGAGGCAGCGGCCACCCTTTCACTTGCCGATAGCGCGCTGCGGAGGGCAAGGGAGGCCGGGCTGGAAGTGGGCGCCAACACCGTGCTGTCGCCGGCGGCACTGCCCTTGTTGCCTGCGGTCGCGCGTGTCGTGCGGCATACAGGTTGCCAATCCCTGACCTTCACCTACCCTTTTCCGGTGGACGGTAGCCAGTCCAGCGATGTGGTGCCGCCCCCTGCGGCCGTGGCCGCCCTGCGCGAGGTGATGCCACTTTTGGAAGGAATTACCGTGGATATCAAGGGCCTCCCCATCTGCTACCTGGGTGAGCTGGGGCGCTATGTCCGGCGCACCGCCAACCGGTGGTATGTGGACGCCGACCACCAGCGGGATCGGGCGCTGCTCTTCTTTCCCGACGTGGTGTCCTTTTTTAAGGAGGAGGATTGTCGCTTCTGCTCGGCGGACGGTGCCTGTGACGGCTTCTTTGCCACCTACCTGAGGCGGCCCGGTTTTGCGCCCCTTCGGCCCCTCGATCCATCGTGAGAGCGCGGGTGTTGATTTGAAAGGACCGGTGCTTTTTGTTCGGGCGGGGGCCTTAGGCGATTTTGTGTTGACGCTGCCGGTGCTGCATGCGCTCCTGGATGCGGGACTGGTGGTGGATGTGGCGGTTCCCGGCCGATTTTCGGTGCTGTTACCGCCCGGGATCCGGAGAGTGTGGGCGGTGGAGCGGGCGGAGTCGGGGTGGATTTTTGCGGGGGAGCGACGGGATTTTGCATCGGCGGTTGTCTTTTCGCCAGGATTGGCCGCCGGGTTGCGGGCGACGGGGCTGCAGGTCTACACGGTGCCGCCTTTACCCACCGAGGCGGCCGGTCATCACTACGCAAAGGTATTGGGAGAGGGATGGACGGTGGAGGAGGCCCCGGTCCTGCGTGTCCCCCTTCCCGCGCCGGATCCTGCGGGTCCCGTCGTCATTGCGCCCGGCTCGGGAGGGCTTTCGAAGCGGCTGCCGATTGTGTTCTGGGGGGCGCTCCACCATCGTCTTGCCGATCTGCCGGTGGTGTGGGTGGCAGGACCGGTGGAGGAGGAGGAGCGCTGGCCTGTGGAGCCCTTGCGACTGGGACTTCGCGAGACAGCCGAATTGGCGGCGCGCTGCCGCTGTTGGCTGGGGCCGGATGCGGGGCCTTCTCATCTGGCGGCGGCGGCGGGGGCGCGAGTGGGGGTGGTATTTCAGACTACAGATCCGGCCATCTGGGCGCCGGTGGGTGCCGCAATTTTTGAAGATCCGAGGGTGGAGGAGTTGGAGGGGTGGGTGAGAAAAGTGAGCACGGCAAAAGCCCCGGTCATTCCCCTTCCCCACCCTACCAAAATGTGGTAAAAGCGGGCGATGCACCGCCTGCTTGTTCTTTTCCTCGCCTGTTACAACGACGGTGGCCTGAAGGTCTACAACTCTGACCCCGAGGTTTCCTTCACTCAGCCTGCCTCGGGCGCCACTTTTGCGTCGGGGGCCGCAGTCCAGCTTGTGGCTACGCTTCACGACGATCAGACGGAGGTGGCCGACCTGCAGCTGGTGTGGACGCTGGAGGATGGCTCCACCCTCGTCGGCGTAGAAGTGCGCACCGAGACCGGCGTGAGTATGGTGCTGGAAGATGGCCTGGAAGCGGGGGAACATACGATCACGCTGACTGCAGTGGACAGTCAGGCGGCCTCTGGAAAGGACGACGTGGACATTTCCGTCGTTAAAAACCAGCCGCCGGTTGCAGAATTTTTGAATCCGCTGGAAAGTCAAGCTTGTGGCGCTCGAAGATCCGCTGCGGGTGGAGCTGCAGGTCACCGACAGCGACGAGGATGATCTGGCCGCCATCGGGCTGGTCTGGGGAGAGGTGGCCACCGGCGATGCGGACGCGCCTCTTTTCACCGACTCCTCGGGGAAAGCGGTGTTTTACCTGGACAACCTTCCGGCTGGAAACCAGCAGATCTCGGTGCAGGTCAGCGACAGCCTGGGTGCGGTGGGCAATGCCATCGTCGCCTTTGAGGTGCGTGCGGGAGACACCGACGGGGATGGCCACACGGGCGAAGAATTCGGGAGAGATGACTGCAATGATGACGATGCGACGGTGTATACCGGCGCTACCGAAGTCTGTAATGGTCGCGACGAAGACTGCGATGGTCTGACGGATGAGGAGGCAGCGGATGCGGCGGCCTGGTTCCCCGATGGGGATCTTGATGGTTATGGGGATTCCGGCAACGTTCTGCGCAATTGTACCCAGCCCCCCGGCTATGTGGCCGATGGCAGCGACTGCGACGATGCCGACGTAGCCGTACATCCGGCCGCCGCCGAGGAATGTGACGGCATCGACAATAACTGTGATGGCCTGGTCGATGAGAGCGGGGCCATCGGCGAATCTTTATGGTACGAGGATGCCGATGGAGACAGTTTTGGCAACGCCGGGAGTGTGGCCTCGGCCTGTGCTGCCCCGGCCAACTATGTAGCAGATGCGACGGATTGTGAGGATAGTGTTGCGACGATTTTTCCGGGGTCACCGGAGCACTGTGACGGGGTGGACGAGGACTGCGACGGCAGCGCCGACAATTCCGCAGTGGACGCGGGTAGCTGGTATACCGACCGTGATGGCGACACTTTTGGCGACTCGATGCAAGTCCAGGTCGCCTGCTCCGCCCCGGCAGGCACTGTTGCAGATACGACGGATTGCAATGATACGGTTACGACGATTTTTCCAGGCGCCCCCGAGCACTGTGACGGGGTGGACGAAGACTGCGACGGCAGTACCGATGAGGCGGATGCGCTAGATGCCGCCACCTGGTATACCGACGCAGATGCCGATGGCTACGGAACTTCTGGAAGCAGCCAACGGGCATGCAACCAGCCGTCGGGCTATGCCTCCCTGTCTACCGACTGTGACGACAGCGACAGCGGCGTCCACCCTGGCGCCCTGGAATATTGCGACGGCGAAGACGACAACTGCGACGGCACGATCGACGAGGCCAGCGCCTTAGACGTACGCACCTGGTATGCCGACGCCGATCACGATGGCTATGGCGCCTCCTCCTCCTCCTCCTGCTCCGCCCCCACCGGCTATGTCGCGACCGCCACCGACTGCGACGACACGGCGGCGATGGTGTATCCAGGCGCAACCGAATATTGTAATGGCGACGACGATGACTGCGATGGAAGTATCGACGACAACGCGACGGATGCCCTGACCTGGTATGTGGACGCCGATGCCGACGGTTTTGGCAGCTCTGCCGCCTCCTCCACCTCTTGCTCTCAGCCCGCTGGCTACGCCTCTTCCTCCACCGACTGCAACGATACACTTGCGACGGTAAACCCGGCGGCCACCGAAGCCTGCAACGGTCGTGATGACGACTGCGACGGCAGCACCGATGAGGCCGGTTCTACCGGCCAGACCACCTGGTACCGCGACGCAGACGCCGATGGCTACGGCAGCAGCTCTCTCTCCCAGAGTGCCTGCACCGCTCCCTCCGGCTATGTAGCTTCCGCTACAGATTGTAACAACGCCGTAGCCACCATCTCCCCCGCCGCCACCGAAATCTGCGACAGCAACCTGGACAATGACTGCGACGGCCTGGCCGACGATGCCGACCCCGGCGTCAGCGGTCGCCCCACCTGGTATGCAGACAGCGATGCCGACGGCTACGGTGCCAGCAGCAGCGGCAGCAGCGTCGCCTGTACCG
>CAITDR010000442.1 GCA_903891165.1 uncultured Pseudomonadota bacterium | reverse complement strand
GCCCGCAGGCGCTTGCCCTGGTACCAGCTGGCGTAGGCGGCGAGCACCACCCCCACATGGAACAGGGGCTCGGCCAGCAAAAACAGGGCCGAAACGCGGAATTGGTCGGCTCCCCAGCCGATGACCAGGCCGGAGAGGAGGAGCACGAAGCCCGGTACAAGCGCAGAGAAGGGCACCGCGGCTGATAACATGCGCACCCCGGCGCCGCATGGGGTCAGGCTCCGTCGTGCCTTTTTCAAACCATTTGTCGGAGTTATGATGGATATAGCTCCAGAAATTTTGGAGGCCTCCCGCGAGTTTTGACAGGGTGGGGGGGGCTCTGTAGCATGAAGCCTGGGCCCGCCCGGTCCGGTGGCGAGGTCCCCAAAGACGGTGGAGGGAAGTTGCACTGCATCGAATTCCAGGGCCGCCTCGGCCGCGCGGAGGGCCGTCCTGCTTCGGCGGGAAGCTACGACCTCTTTTTTCGGCTGTACACCGCTGCAGATGACGAAGATCCGCTGTGGGAGGAGCACGTCCCCGGTGTGAATGTGCAGAGCGGCGGGCACTATCAGGTGCTCCTGGGCCGGACCAAGCCGATGGATCCCCGCTTTTTTGAAAAGGGACCCTGTGTGATCGGGGTTTCGGTGGTGAAAAACGGGCGGGTGGGCGAGGAGGCGGCGGAGCGGAGCCTGGTCCTGGGTGGTGCCATGCAGGTGGCAGCCGAGCTGGCCGATACCGAGGCCGAGCTGGGTGCGCTGCTCCTGCGGATGCGGCGCCGGGTCAAAAAACTATGGGGAAAGGTGGGGAGTCTGGAAGGAGGCGGAGGTCCGCTCACCGGTATGCTGGAGCGGCTGGGTGCGCTTGAGGCGCGGCTGGGGAGCCTGGAGGGAGAGGAGGGTCGGCTGACCAAGATCGAGGATGAACTTGAGGATCTCATCGGATCTGAGGGGGACATCATCGATATCTACGAGCGTATCGAGCGGCTGGAGGGCAAGGGCCCCTCGCCGCGTCGGCTGGAGATGGACGACAACCCGCGGATGGCGGATCTCCATCGTCGGCTGATCGCGGTGGAGGACAAGCTGACCGGGATGCCGGAAGTGCTGGCAGAAACCGTAAAAAAGGGCGGCGACACCATGAACGGTGCGCTGACCATCAGCAAGGGAGGTCTGCACATCACGTCGGGAGGCCTGCACGCACGGGGGGCTGAAGTCAATAGCTTAGAGGCCAGTGTTCAGGTGAAGACCGGCAAGCTGATCGTGGATGCGATCGAGCTGCGTGGGGATCTGACCGTGGACAACACCCAGCGGACGCTGCAGGTACGTGCGCTGGAGGGGCGCTCCGGGGGTAGCCGAAAAGACGGGGTGCTGGCGCTGAATACCCGCTCCGGTGCCGAGGTGGTGATCGGAAAAACCGGCGATAGCGACGGCTTGCGGGTGCATGGGACCGTGCGCGGGGAGCAGCTGGAGAGCCGGGGTCACGGGCTGGCCCAGGCTTTTGAGCCGGGCGACCGCCTGGCTGCGGGCGAGGTGGCGGTGCTGCGGGAGGACGGGAAGGTGGGACGCTCGGCTGGCGGCGACGCCACGGTGATCGGGGTGGTGGTGGAGAATGCCGGGTTGGTCACCGGGGTACGTTCGGAGAGCGCGGTGTTGGTGGCGGTGGCGGGTGTGGTGCGCTGTAAGGTGGAAGGCCGGGTGGCGGCGGGAGATCGGCTGGAGGGCGGTAGCGCTGGCTTGGCGAGAAAGGCCACGGGTGCGGTGAGCCTTGGGCGGGCGCTAGCGGGCTGTGGTCCGGGGGGAGGGGAGCTGTGGGTGCTTTTGGGTTAGGGGGTCTGAATGGATCAGAACCTTCCCTCCTGGGCCACCCAGCTCCGCAACCGCTACCTCTCCGGGGAGTCCAGCGTTTTTCTGCTGCATGGCAACGTGCGCGACGTACAGCCGTGGACCGAGGCCGATGGGAAGGTGGTCTACCTCGCCCTTCGTGACTTTCTGACCCGCTTTTTGGGGCGGTCGAAGGAGCCGGTGGTCCACTACAACGTCTCCGAGGGTCTGGAATTCGGTGCCAAAGGTCAGAGTGCGCTGTTCAAAAAGGCAATCAACCTGCGGCGTATCGCCGAGGGGCGCGCCATTGTGGAAGACCTGCCCTTCAGCCCCGGGTTGGTCCTGCCGGTCCTGGAAGATCTGATCACCGATCCCACCCAACGTGCGGGGGTGGTGGTGGACTACCTGGAGATGATCGCCCCCAACGGGGATCTTTCCTTCCTGTCTGAGCCGGACAAGGCCAACCTGGTGACCCTGCAGCGCCTCGGCGGGGATCCCGGCCTCCTCCACTCCGACAACCTGGTTATTTTTGTCACGGAAGTGTTGGGAGACATCAGCAGGCGCCTTACATCGTCGCCGCATATCAGCGCGCTGGAGATCCCCCGTCCCGATCAGGAGACCCGCGCCGTCTTCCTCAAACACCAGGATCTCCTGGATATCCGCCTCGAAATTTCCGCAGATCAGCTCTCCAAGATCACCGCCGGGCTCACCCTACTTCAGGTGCAGAGTGTGCTGCGGCAGGCGCGGCAGTCGGGCGAAGCGCTGACATTTGCGATGGTGAATCGCCGAAAGAAGGCGATCATCGAGCAGGAATGTCACGGGTTGGTGGAGTTTGTGGATCCCAAACATGGCTTCGCCGAAGTGGGCGGGATGGATGCGATCAAGACCGACCTGAACCGACTGGCCGCGGCCATCACCTCCGGGCAGCGCGCCCGGGTGCCGATGGGCCTTATTTTTGTAGGGCCGATGGGAACGGGCAAAACTTTTGTGGCTGAAGCCTTCGCCAAAGAGAGCGGCTTGACCTGCATCAAGTTCAAGAATTTCCGGGAGAAGTGGGTGGGCTCCACCGAGTCCAACCTGGAGAAAGTCCTGCAATTGATCGATGGCCTGGGCTACGCCCTGGTGATCATCGACGAGGCCGATCGCTCCCTGGCGTCGGGAGAGACCGATGGGGGCACCTCCAG